>CALFSR010000028.1 GCA_937916565.1 uncultured Bacillota bacterium
TCTTGGTGAGGTCCGCGAAAAAGACGAGCAGCTGCAAGAGAAGTCCTTGGAAAAACTCGATCAAGCCCAACCCGCCCCCGTATCTATCAGCATTCAGCGCACAGGGTCATATCCGCCCGGGTGCAGGGGATGGCACTTCAGGAGCCGCTTGACGGCCATCCACCCGCCGCGCACGACGCCGTAGCGGCGCAGCGCGGTTTCCGCGTATTCGGAGCACGTCGGGTAAAAGCGGCAACGGGGCGGGAACAAAGGGGAGATCCCCCGGCGATAAATCCGGATCAGGCCGAGCAATAGCCACTGGACGATGTTGCCGCCGCTTTCGGGGCGCGCCCCGGTGTCCGCCGTCATGGGCCGTCACCCGCTTCCCTTGCCTTGAGCGCGCCCGCGCCCGCGAGCAGTTGCCCGACGGCCGCCTTAAGTTCCGAAAACCCCGCGTCACGCGCCGCAACCCGGGCCGACACCACCAGGTGCAGGCCCGGGCGCAGATCCGCAGCATGGGCGCGCACCACTTCCCGCAGCCGCCGTTTCACGCGGTTGCGAACGACCGCCTTGCCCAGCTTCTTGCTGACTGCGAAACCAACCCGCGTGACGCCGTCCGGCGAATCCGCCACATGCAGCACCGCCAGGCGGTTTTTCCGCAGCCTTCCGGACTGGTAGCACCGGGCGAAGTCCTGCGGGCGCCGCATGCGCTCCAACGGCGACACCTACACCGTCAGGCGATGGCGCCCCTTGGCGCGCCGGCGCTTGAGCACGCGCCGCCCGCCCGGTGTAGCCATTTTGGACAGGAACCCGTGGGTCCGCTTGCGGCGGTAGTTGTTGGGCTGAAACGTGCGCTTCACCGCGCTCACCTCTCCTGAAGACTGACTCGATTATAGACTAGGCCCGGACGGAGCGTCAAGCTAAAGCCCTTCACGCCCCTGCTCGGGACGGCCGCGCGCCGCCGCTCGAAAAAATCTTCTCCCAACCCCCTGTGGAGAATTCTGTGGATAACTTTTCCCACGGTACGCGCCGAACAGGCTCGATCCCGCTTTGTTTGCGCATCGCGCCGGCGCGCGCCCCAAACGCCCAGCTAAACGGGGGTTCTCCCGGGCCGGCCGCGCGCCGCGATCCGCACAATTCCCATCGTGACGCGCCGCGGACTCCTGTGGACAACCTGTGGAATTCCGAAAGCGCAGTTCCAGGCGTTCTCATCGCACAAGGCCTTTTGTGAAGCGGCCGGGGCCTGTGGATAACTTGTGGATTGCCCTGTGAAGGCGCCCGGCCCGCCCACAGGAGGAGATGCCAGAAAGGGGCAAGAATATGTGCCCTGCACGCGCCGGGGCATCCGGCGCCCCACGCGGGACTCCCGGCCACCGGGACGTCCCGCGGACTGTCTCTGCGAACCACCCCCTCAAAGAAGGAGGCAGCCGCAGGCCCCGCGCACCTTGAGCCTGCCCCTGGACATGAACGACCAACTGGCACCTCTCTGGTCCGAGGCAGTCAACCGGCTGGTGGCGGACCTGGACGACAACACGTTTGCCGCATGGCTGCGGGAGTCCCGGCCCTTGTCGCTGGATGGGGGCCGGCTCGTCATCCAGATGCCCAACGCCTTCGCGCGGGACTGGGTGTACTTGCGCTACCGCGGGCCGCTTCAATCCGTGCTCCGCGAGCTCGCGGGCGCCGAATGGGACTTGCATTTTGTCACCCCGGGCGGCGCACCGGTGGCGCCGGCGCTGTCCACGCCGCGCCCGGCCGACCTCACGGGCCAGGCCGCAGGGCAGCAGGCGGCAGGAATCCCGCCCGGCGCCGGAGGAGTGCCGGGATCTTCCGGGCTGGCCTCGGGCGCAGGGCTTCCCGCAGCCGGGGCGCGCGGCTCGTCCGCGCCGATGGCCGTCCCCCCGCGCAACGGTCATGCCGCGGGCGTCCGGCGGGCTCCCGGTTCTCCGGCCGCGCCCGTGCACGTTGTTGCCACGCCGCGGCAAGAGGCTGCGGACGATTACCAGATCCCGCTCAACCCCCGCTACACCTTTGACAGCTTCGTCGTGGGGCCGAGCAACCGGTTTGCCCACGCGGCGTGCCTTGCGGTGGCCGAAGCGCCGGCGGAGGCGTACAACCCTCTTTTTATCTATGGCGGCGTCGGGCTGGGCAAAACCCACTTGATGCAGGCCATCGCCCAGCACAGCCGCATGTACCACAGCCACCGGCGGGTCGTGTACGTGTCGTCCGAGACGTTTACCAACGAGCTTATCAACGCGCTCCAGCACAAGGCGATGCCCGCCTTCCGGGCCAAGTACCGGTCGGTGGACATCCTGCTCATCGACGACATCCAATTTATCGCCGGCAAGGAGAGCACCCAGGAGGAGTTCTTCCATACCTTCAACGCTCTCTTTGAGGTAAACAAACAGATCGTGATCTCCAGCGACCGGCCGCCCCGGGAGATCCCGCACCTGGAGGAGCGCCTGCGCTCCCGCTTTGAGTGGGGCCTGGCGGCGGACGTGCAGCCCCCTGACTTTGAGACGCGCACCGCGATCATCCGCAAGAAGGCCGAGGACGAAGGGCTCGACGTCCCGCAGGACGTCCTGCTGTACATCGCCCAGCAGGCCCAGTCCAACATCCGAGAGCTTGAGGGCGCGTTGACCCGCGTCGTGGCCTACGCGCGCGCCATCGGGCGGCCGGTCACCGTGGAGCTGGCCGCGGAAGCGCTCAAGGACCTCCTTGCCGCGCAGCACCCGCAGCCGGTTTCCATCGCGCAGATCCAGCAGTGCGTGGCGCGCTACTTCGGGGTACGCCACACGGATCTTGTGTCCAAGTCCCGCTCGCGCAACGTCGCCTTCCCGCGCCAGGTGGCCATGTACCTCGCCCGTATCTTGACGGACATGTCCCTGCCGGCCATCGGCGAGGAGTTTGGCGGCCGGGACCACACGACGGTTTTGCATGCTTGCGAAAAGATCAAGGCCCAGCTGGCAACTGATCCCAGCCTCGCGGCCACGCTGAAGGAGCTGCACGCGCAGATCTCGAACGGTGGATAGTCTGGGCTGTCGCCGCGATAGGGGCCGCGCGCCCTGCGCGCGCTGGGGATAGCCTGTGGACGGCCCGTGGAACGACCGTGGAGCCGACGTGGACAGCCCGGGGATGAACCGGGCCGCAACCGGACCGCCGGTGGGAATGTGGACAGCGGGCGCGCCCCGCTCCACAGGGAGTCCCCAGCCGGAAACGCCGCCACGGCGGGCCGCCGGGAGGTTTTCCCCACAACCCACAGCCCCTGCTAATGCTGCTGCGACCTACACAATCCGATGGATAGTTAAGCAGTCCGAAGGAGTGGCGGAACGATGCAATTCACCTGCGACCGGGAGAGCCTCGTCCAAGCCGTTGCCATCGTCGAGCGGGCGGTGGCCACCCGCGACGCGATGTACCTGTTGACGGGCATCCTCATCGACGCCCAGGAGAACCAGCTCAAGCTGGTGGCCACCGATCTCGAGCTGGGCATCGAGTGCTCCGTGCCGGCGGAAACCGGGCGGACGGGCGCGGTGGTCGTCGACGGCCGCCTCTTTGGACAGCTTATCCGCAAGCTGCCCGGCCAGCAGGTGCAAGTGCAGCTCGGGGAAGGGGAGGGGCTCGCGGTCGTCCGCTCGGGTTCCGCCGAGTTCTCTTTGCACACTCGGCCTGCCAACGACTTCCCGCCGCTGCCCGACAAGCCGGCCCAGGACCGCTGGCGCGTTTCCCAGGGCCAGCTGCGGGACATGATCCGACAGACCGCCTTTGCCGCGGCGGCCGACGAAAACCGTCCGTATCTGACCGGCGTTCTCTTTGAGGTCTCCGGCCCTGAGCTGCGCCTGGTGGCCACCGACTCCAACCGGCTCGCCTTCCGCCGGGGGCTCTTGGCCGAACCGGCCGCCGCGCCCCGGCAGGCCATCGTGCCCGCCCGCACCGCGCAGGAGGTGGCGCGGGTGCTCGCCGACGACGAAGAGCTCTTTGTGGACATCACGGTGGCCGACAGCCACATTTCCTTTGAAACCGGCACGGCCCGCATCGTCTCGCGGCTTTTGGAAGGCACGTACCCCAACTACCGGCAGGTGCTCCCCAACGAGCAGCCCATACGGACCCGGCTTGGGCGGGACGTGTTCCAGGCCGCGGTGGAGCGGGCTGCGCTTTTGTCCCGCAAAGGCCCGGCGGTCGTCATCGTCGCCGTGCGGGACCAGGTGCTCACCCTCACCGCCCGGGAGGCGGACGTGGGCCGGTCGCACGAGGAGATCCCGGTGGCGCAGGAGGGCGCGGACGGGCAAAACGCGTACCAGGCCCGGTTTCTCCTGGACGTCCTGCGGGTTCTCGACAGCGACGAGGTGCAGTTTGACTTCTCCGAGGGCGACAAGCCGGCGACCTTGAGGCCGGCGGGCGGGGAAGATTACTTGTGCCTGATCATGCCCATCCGGCTCGGCTGAAGCCCGGCTGGGCGCAAAGGACCGGGCGCCGTTGAACATCCGCCGGCTGATACTTAAGGACTTCCGCAACTACGCCCACTTGGACCTGGAGCCGGCCGCGGGCCTCAACCTGCTGGCCGGCGCCAACGCGCAAGGGAAGACCAACCTGCTTGAGAGCATGCTCGTCCTCGCGGTGTTTCGCTCGCCGCGCGCAGGGCGAGAGGCGGAGCTCATCCGCTGGGGCGAGGAGGAGGCGCAGGCGGCCGCGGTCCTCGAGCGGGGCGACGCGACGGGACGGCTCGAAGTGCGGCTGCGGCGGGACGGGCCGAAAACGATCTTGTGGAACGGCGGGGCGCAAAGGCCCCAGGAGGCCTTGGGCATCCTGACGGCCGTCAGCTTTTTTCCCGACGACCTGGATCTCGTAAAGGGCGCGCCGGCCGGCAGGAGGCGTCTCCTGGACGTCCTTCTCTGCCAGGCCGACGGCCTGTACCGGCGGCACTTGGTGCGCCTGCAGCGGGTGTTGCGCCACCGCAACGTGCAGCTCAAGCAACTGGCCGGGCAGCAGGGAGCGGCCGCCATCTTGGAAGTGTGGGACGAGCAGCTGGTGGCGGAAGCCGTGCCCATCATTACCCGCCGCGCCCGCGCCGTGCGGCGCCTGGGGGAATGGGCGGGGGTCGTCCACGGCCGCATCACCGGCGGACGCGAGCGGCTCGAGCTTGTTTATCAGCCCTTTTTTGCCTCGGGCGGCGAGGCGGAGGAGGCTTGGGAGGACCAAGCCGCGGTGCGGGAGCGGTTTGTGCTGGAGCTGCGCAAGCGGCGGAGGGAGGAGATTGCCCGGGGGGTTTCCCTCGTCGGCCCCCAGCGGGACGACGTCGCCTTTTTGATCGACGGCGCCGACGCCCGCAGCTTTGCCTCCCAGGGACAGCAGCGCACCGCCGTGCTTGCCGTAAAGCTCGCCGAGCTTGAGCTGCTGCGCCACGAGACGGCGCACTACCCGGTGCTGCTCCTCGACGACGTACTGTCGGAGCTGGACGCAAGCCGCCGGTCGTACCTCTTGGAGGTGGTGGCGGACACGGTGCAGACGTTCGTCACCGCCGCGCACGTCGATCCTTTGCCCGAAACCCTCCTGCGCAGGGCGCGCGTTTTTCGCGTGCAAGCCGGCACCGTCGCGCCCGCCTGACGCGGCCGAAGCAAGACGAGCAGGCAGCGCCCGGGTCCGCCAGGGACGGAGGCGCCGGCAGGCGTCTGCGCCCGCTCCGGCGAGAGAGCCCCGTGCCGCTGGGCCGCGGCCCCGGTTTTTCCGGCGGTTGTGCTATAATAACACAGGATTTGACTGGAAACGGAGGTTCCCGCCTTTGGAGAAGGAGCAGCTCCACCAGGCCTACGAGGCCGAACAGATCCAGGTACTCGAAGGCCTGGAAGCGGTGCGCCGGCGCCCGGGCATGTACATCGGCAGCACCGACGCGCGCGGGCTGCACCACCTGTTCGTCGAGGTGGTGGACAACAGCATCGACGAGGCCATGGCCGGCTTTTGCGACCAGATCGACGTCATCGTGCACGCCGACGGGTCGCTGTCGTGCATCGACAACGGCCGCGGCATTCCGGTGAGCATCCATCCCAAGACGGGACGCCCCGCGGTGGAAACCGTCCTCACGGTGCTGCACGCCGGCGGCAAGTTCGGCGAGGACGGCGGGTACAAGGTGTCCGGCGGCTTGCACGGCGTCGGCGTGTCGGTGGTCAACGCCTTGTCCGAGTGGCTCGAGGTGGAGGTAAAACGCGGCGGCAAGGTGTACCGGCAGCGGTTTGCCCGGGGGACGCCGACGACGGACCTAGAAGTGATCGGGGAGTGCGACAGCACGGGCACCCGCGTCACGTTCAAGCCGGACGGGCAAATCTTTGAGACCCTTGACTTTGACGCCGACGTGCTGGCCCACCGCCTGCAGGAGCTGGCCTTTCTCAACAAGGGCGTCCGCCTGGCCCTGCGCGACGAGCGCACCGGGAAAGCGGCGGAGTTTCAGTACGACGGCGGGCTCAAGTCCTTTGTGCAGCACCTCAACCGCAACAAGGAAGCGCTGCACCAGGACATCATCTACGTGGAAAAGATGGCCGGCGACACGGGCGTCGAAGTCGCCCTGCAGTACAATACCGGCTACAACGAAACCGTCCTTTCCTTCTGCAACAACATCAACACCCACGAAGGCGGCACGCACCTGACCGGTTTCCGGGGAGCGCTGACCCGCACCCTCAACGACTACGCCCGCAAGCTCAATCTCCTCAAGGAAAGCGAGGACAACTTGACGGGCGAGGACGTGCGGGAGGGTCTGACCGCGGTCATCAGCGTCAAGGTGCGGGAGCCGCAGTTTGAGGGGCAAACCAAAACCAAGCTCGGCAACAGCGACGTGCGGGGCGCGGTGGAGTCGGTGGTCGCGGAGGGGCTCGCCGTCTACCTGGAGGAGCACCCCCGGGAGGCCCGGCGCATCGTCGAAAAGGCAATCCAGGCGGCGCGGGCCCGGGAGGCGGCCCGCAAAGCCCGGGAGCTCACCCGGCGCAAGAATGCCCTGGAGGACACGTCGCTCCCCGGCAAGCTGGCCGACTGCACGCTGACGGACCCCGACCGGTGCGAGCTGTACCTGGTGGAGGGCGATTCGGCCGGCGGCACGGCCAAGCAGGGCCGGGACCGGAGCTTCCAGGCCATCATGCCGCTTAGGGGCAAGATCCTCAACGTCGAAAAGGCGCGCCTTGACAAGATCCTGAGCAACCAGGAGATCCGCGCCATGATTACGGCCCTCGGCACCGGCATCGGCGACGACTTTGACCTGGAAAAGGCCCGCTACGGCAAGGTCATCATCATGTCCGTGGACGGCGACGAGCTCGCGTTCGTGCGGGACGAGCGGGGCGTCGTGCGCAGCGTCAAGGTGGGCGATTTTATCGACGCCTGCCTTGACGGACGGCTGGACTACCGCCGCTTTGAGGTGCTTTGCTTTGGCCTGGGCGACCATGCGTGCGCCTTTCGCCCCATCAAAAACGTCATCCGCCATCCGCTGTCGGAGGCGCTGTACGAGATTACGACGGTGTGCGGCCGCTCGGTGCGGGTAACTTCGTCCCACAGCGTGTTCGTGTGGGAAAACGGCCAGCGGCGCCTGAAGCGGGGCGACGAGATCCGCCCGGGCGACTACGTGCTGGCTCCGGCGCGTCTTCCCTTTGGGCCTGTGCAAAGCGGCCCCGGGCAAGCCGGCTCCGGAGAGGGGACGGCGCCCGCGCAGGCGGGAGTTCCCGTTAAGCCCGCGTTTCGCTTTACCACTGCTCCGATGGGCAGGGCGGCCATCCCGCGGGTGCTCAGGCCCGCGACGCTTCCGCTGGGCGCCGGCATCGCGACGGCCCAGCGCCTTTCCATGGCGGCCACAGGGAGCGGCCTCTCGGCAGGGGAGTCTAAGGACGCCCGCGGGCGCATCCCCGATCGCATCTTCAACCTCGGCCTCGCCGAGCAGCGGGCGTTCCTGGAGCGGTTCCGGCCGCGCCGGCGCCGCCAGCTTGGCCCGCGGCTCATCCTGCGCACGGTTTCCCGGGATGTGGCGGGCCAGCTCGCCTACCTCGTGCTCGCGCAAGGGATGGCGGTGGAAATCCTTCGCGGGCACCGCAAGCCCGACGACGCGCCCGTGTACTGGGTCATCGGCACGCCCCGCCGTGCGGCCAAGCCCGGGGAGCGGGGAGCCGCCGGGCCCGGGGGGGATCTGGAGGCGCTGCGGGTGGCCAAGGTGGAGCCCGTAAGCCCGAGCCGGGGACAAGTGTACGACTTCTCCGTGGAGGGCGATGAAAACTTCATCGCCGGCATGGGCGGAATCTGCTGCCACAACACCGATGCCGACGTGGACGGCGCCCACATCCGGACGCTTCTGCTCACGTTCTTTTACCGGTTTATGAAGCCGCTCGTGGAGGCCGGCCGGCTCTACATCGCCATGCCGCCCTTGTACGGCGTGCGCAAGGGAAACCAGATGTACTACGCCCACACCGACAAGGAGCTCGACGAGATCGTCGAGCGCGTCGGCCGCCAGGGGATTACGATCCAGCGCTACAAGGGCTTGGGCGAGATGGACGCGGAGCAGCTATGGGAGACGACGATGAATCCCGAAACCCGCACCATCCGCCAGCTGCGGCTTGAGGACGCGGAGCTGGCCAACGAGATCTTCACCATCCTGATGGGTGAGGACGTCGAGCCGCGGCGGGAGTTTATCCAGGCCCACGCCCGGGAAGTCCAGAACCTGGACGTGTAAGCAGCCGGCGACGAGGCGCGTGAGGAGACACGGACATGGCCATTGAGTTTAGCGACGAGCGCATACTCCCCGTCCGCGTGGACGAGGAGATGAAGCGATCCTACATCGACTACGCGATGAGCGTCATCGTGGACCGCGCCCTGCCGGACGTGCGCGACGGGCTCAAACCGGTGCAGCGCCGTATCCTGTACGGCATGTCCGAGCTGGGCCTGCGGCCCGATCGCCAGCACCGCAAGTCGGCCCGTATCGTCGGCGACGTGATGGGGAAATACCACCCCCACGGCGACGCGGCCATCTACGACGCCATGGTGCGCATGGCGCAGGACTTCAGCTTCCGCTACCCGCTGGTGGACGGCCACGGCAACTTCGGCTCCGTGGACGGCGACCCGCCGGCGGCCATGCGCTACACCGAGGCGCGGCTCTCGCAGCTGGCCATGGAGATGCTGCGGGACATCGACAAGGACACCGTCGACTTTGTCCCCAACTTTGACGATACGCTGGAGCAGCCTGCAGTGCTGCCGGCCCGCATTCCCAACCTGCTCGTCAACGGGGCGAGCGGCATCGCGGTCGGCATGGCTACCAACATCCCGCCCCACAACCTGCGGGAGATCGTCGACGGCCTCGTGCTCTTGATCGACAACCCCGACGCGGACATCAAGGACCTCATGAAGGTCGTCAAGGGACCCGACTTTCCGACGGGCGCGATGATCCTGGGCCGGGAAGGGATCAAGGAGGCGTACACGACCGGCCGCGGGCGGATCAAGGTGCGGGCCAAGGCCCGCATTGAGCCTCTGGCCAACGGCCGGCAGCGCATCGTCGTCACCGAGATCCCCTACATGGTCAACAAGGCGAGCCTGATCGCCAAAATCGCCGA
>CALFSR010000029.1 GCA_937916565.1 uncultured Bacillota bacterium
TACGCCGCGACGGGCGACCCGCTGGGGCCGGACCCCTGGTGCCTGTTCAGTCCGTGGCGCACCAGCTAGCGTCGCCAAAGCCTTCCTCGCCGCCAGGCTCTCTGCAGCCAGCGTCGCAGCAGCTTGCCTTCGGAAACCCGGCACGAGCGCGCTGACGCGACCAGCGCCGGGCCATTGAAACCGCGGGCCGCCTGCCTGCGGGCACCGCCGCACGGACGCGTGTCCCATGACCAGGGGAGACAAATGTCCTTCGGGTGTCAGGACATCCCTATCTTGTTGTCTGGACCCGCGTCTCGTAAAGTTCCATGCTAGGGGAGACGAGGTGAAAATTCCGTGACCCGGACCAAAACGAGGCGGCTTGGGATCCTGGCCGCCCTGATTGTCATTGTCGGGGCGCTGGGCTGGGCCGCCTGGAGCGTCTACGGGCCTAAGCCCCTGTCGCAGCAGTCGTGGCACGGTTTTCTGTTGGACCCGCCCCAGCCCGCGCCTGAGCTGGGGCTTATCGACCAGCACGGCCAGACGTTCCGCCTCGCCGACCAGCGGGGGCGGGCGGTAATGTTGTTCTTTGGCTACACCAACTGCCCGGACGTCTGCCCGGCGACGCTGATCTATTACAGCCAGGTCAAGCGGGAACTCGGGCCGCTGGCCGACAAGGTGCGGTTTGTGTTTGTGACGGTGGACCCCGAGTACGACACGCCGGAGCGGCTCCGGGAGTACGTCGCGCGGTTTGACCCGACGTTTTACGGCCTGTGGGGAAGCCCCAAAGACCTGGAGCCCGTGCTGAGCAATTACGGGATCTACGTCGAGAAGGTCGAGAACGAAAACTCGCCCGTCGGCTACTGGGTCAACCACACTGCGCTAAGCTTCGTGGTCGACCCGCAAGGGCGGCTCATCCTGGCGTTCCCGTTTGGCGTGGAACCCAAGGACATGGCCGACGACCTGCGGCGCATCATCTGAGCGCCGGCTGACGGGGACTCGCCGGCTGCCGTGAGCCGCCGGCGACGACTAGGCGACGAGAACTGGCTTGGGAGGCAAGCGAACGAAGATGCAAGAAACGCCGCGCATGACGGGTAGGACCCGGTTCTTGCTGTTCCTAGTGATCTTGGCCGGCGTGGCGGTGGCTCTCGCCCTGATGGGGGGCGCGTCCGCCCAAACCGGCGGCGATCATAGCGCGCACACCGGTGCCGCTAACGGTGCCGCCCACACCGGCGCCGCCCTGGACAGCCTGGAGATCACCGGTGCGTGGGTCCGGCCCGCGCCTTTGGGCGACAACAGTGCCGCCTACTTCACCATCACCAACCACGGTACGGCCGGCGTGGCCCTGATTGGCGCCGAGACGGATGCCGCCCGCATGGCCGAGATTCACGAGACGGTCATGGAAGTGGCTGTCGTCGACGGGCGGTTGGTGCAGAACATGCAGATGCGGCACATGCATGAACTGGTCATCCCCGCGGGCGCGAGCGTCAGCCTGCGGCCCGGCGGCCTGCACGTGATGCTCATGGGGCTGACGCGGGACCTGGAGGCCGGGCAATCGATCACGCTGCGGCTCATCGCGGCCGACGGCCGCCACCTGGACCTGGTGGTGCCCGTCAGCCAGGGCGAGCCGCAGGAGGATGAACACTTGCACGAGCACGGCGGCCACGGCCATTAGGCCGCCGTGCCCTTTTTGACCGCCGGGGGCGCCGGGAGGAACTCCGGTCCTAGGCAAGAAATGTGACAAAAATCGAGCAATCAGGGGTAATCGTCAGTGGCCAAAGAAGCCAGTCTGCCCAGAAAAGCCCATCTAGGTACAACAGCCGGCATTGACGCACAACGTCGAAGCGGGTGGAAGGTCGCGGGGCTTGTGGTGCTCCTGGCGCTTGTGGCTGGAATTTTGTACTTCGCTGTCGGCCGGCCGGTGCAGGTGCTGCCCCGGGGCCAGGAAGTTCCCGCCTTTGACCTGATCGACCAACACGGCACGGCCTACCGGTATCCCGACCGTGCCTTGCCCGTCAACGTATACGTCGTCGCGGCCGCGTGGGACAACGCGGCCACCGAAGCGGTCGTCCCGCTGCTCGAGGAGATCGACGCCCTCGTCGCCGACCAGGGGTGGGAGGATATGGTCCACGTCGCCTGGATCACGCCCGACCCCGAGCGGGATGATGTCGCCGCCATGGCCGCCTTGGCGGAGCGGGTGCCGCTGCCTGAGCGGCTGGACGTGGCCCTGCTCACCGGCGCCCCGGTGACGACCCGGCTCGTCGTGGGCGGCGGCTTTGGCATCTATGTGGGGACGGCCCAGGCCGCCGGCGGAACGGCGCCTGGTTTTGGCCGGCAGGCCGCGGCAGCGGCGCCGGCCGTCGTCTACGAACCCGCCATGGTGCTGGTGGACGACATCGGCTACGTGCGGGTCCGTTACGGGGTGCGCAGCCTAAGCCCGTCCCGGCTCACCCGGGACATCGGCCTGCTGGTCAAGGAGGCGCAGGCCGAAGGAGCGGGCCGCCTGATCTACGAGGCGGCGCACCTGTTCGTGTGCTACCCGCGGTGACGGAAAGGGGGTGACGCGATGGCTGCCCACTCGTCTAGGCCGGGCGCAAGGGACACCGAAACTCCCAAGGGGACCTGGACGATCCTGTTGGGGTACGCCGCGGTGATCGCGGCCCTCTGGGGCTACATGTACTTGACGATGCTCTTGCAGCGGTAGGCTGCACCCGACCTGTTGACGCAGGCAAGGCCACCCACATTGCTGCTGCGGAGGTAAGGCCATGCACATTGATCGTTATGAACGAATGTGGATCACTATCAGCGGCGGGCTGCTGATCGTCTTCGCCATCGCACTCGGCTTCAGCTCCGTGGTGCTGGGCGTCCGGCTGCCTGGCCTGAGCGACCAGCTGCTGCCGACGGCGGCTGCGGGCCCGCACGACATCAACGAGGGCTGGGTGCGGCAGCTCGCGCCGGGCCGGTACGAAGTGAACATGCGCGCCCGGGTGTGGAATTTCAACCCCGGTGAGATCCGGGGTCCCGCCGGTTCCACGGTCACGTTCTACATCCACAGCGAAGACATCATCCATGGGTTCAAGATTAAGGACACGACGGTCAGCCTGATGATCATCCCGGGCCAGACCGCCAAGGCGACGTACACCTTCACCGAACCCGGGGAGTACCTGTTCGTCTGTCACGATTACTGCGGCGCCGGCCACCACTTCATGAGCGGCCGCGTCATCGTGGAGGAGTTGTGATATGGCAGCGACGAACGTGGCAAAAGGCGTTGCGGACGCGTATACTCCGCCGGTCACAGAACGGAAGCTGTCGCTGGCGTTCATCGCGGTCGGTTTCGCCCACCTGCTGATCGGCGTCCTGCTGGGGTTTTTCCAGGGCCTCGAGCACGCGGGTATTGACCTGTACGCGTACTTGCCGCTTATCCGGCACTACTACCAGGGCCTGTCGATCCACGGGGTCTTCAACGTCCTGGTGTTCACGACGTGCTTCATCGGCGGGTTTCTGTTCTTTGTGGTCGGGCGCGGCCTCAAGCGGCCGCTGGAGTCGGCGAGCCTCGGCTGGCTGACCTTCTGGCTGTCGGCCGTCGGCGTGATCCTGGTGGACTACACGCTGTTCACCAACCAGGCGTCGGTGCTGTTCACCTCGTACGCCCCGCTCCAGGCGCACCCGCTCTATTACATCGGCCTGGCGCTGGTCGTCGTGGGCACGTGGCTGATGCTGGTCATTTCGCTGCGCACGACCTTCGCCTGGCGGCGGGAGAATCCCGGCCAGCGCATCCCGCTCATCGCGTTTGGCGCGAACGTGACGCTCATTATGTGGACGATGGCGTCCATCGGTGTCGCCATCGAGTTCGTCGGGTTCCTGATCCCGTGGTCCCTCGGGTGGCTCCCCGGCACTGACCCGCTGCTTATGCGGACGCTGTTCTGGCTGACCGGCCACCCGATTGTGTACTTCTGGCTGCTGCCGGCGTACATTTCTTGGTACTTCATGGTGCCTAAGCAGGTAGGCGGGAAGCTGTTTAGCGAGCCGCTGGCGCGCCTTGCCTTCCTGCTGTTCATCCCGCTGTCGCTGCCGGTCGGTTTCCACCACCAGTACCTGGACCCCGGCGTCTCCGAAGGGTACAAGGCGATCCACGCCTTCCTGACCTTCGCGGTCTTTATGCCCAGCGCCATGACGGCGTTCACGGTCCTGGCGTCGCTTGAGATCGGCGGTCGGGCCCGGGGCGGCAAGGGCCTGTTGGGCTGGGTGACCAAGCTGCCCTGGGGCGACGCGTCGGTGTCCGCGCAGCTGCTGGCGATGGTCCTGTTCTCGCTGGGCGGCGTCAGCGGCCTGATCAACGCGTCGTACAACATGAACCTGGTCGTGCACAACACCATGTTCGTGCCGGGCCACTTCCACCTGACGGTCGGCTCGGCCGTGGCGCTCACCTTCATGGGCGTTTCCTACTGGCTCGTGCCGTACCTGACGGGCAAGCGGCTCTTCAGCAAGCGCATGGCCGCCTGGCAGCCGTGGCTGTGGTTCTTTGGCATGCTCATCATGTCCCGCGGCATGAGCTGGATGGGCATGCTGGGCGCCCCGCGGCGCACCGCTCTCGGCTCCGCGTCGTACTTCCTGGCCGAGTGGACGCCGCCCGCGTGGATGACGGCCATCGGTGGCGTGCTTCTGACGACCAGCGGCCTGCTGTTCTTCATCAACCTGTTTGGCACGCTGTGGGCTTCGCCCAAGGCGGCTGCGCAGGAGCAGCAGGTGCCCCTGGCCGAGCCGTACGAGGAGAACGGCACCCTGCCCAACTGGCTCGACCGGTTCACTCCGTGGGTGACGACGACGGCGATCATCGTGCTCATCACCTACGGGCCGACGATCTACCGGTTGATCACCGACCTCGATCTTTCCTGGACCGGGCTGCGGCCGTACTGAGCCGGCAACGGCAGGATGAGAGGAAAAGCGGGGGCCCCGGGGACATCCTTGGGGCCCCCCCTTCGTCCGGCGCACCCCGCGGCGAGCATGCCGGGTGGCTCGCAGGTTTCCCGGCTCGCGCGCGATGTTTCCCACACGCCGGGCGCCGCGCCAGTATGGAAGCGGTATGGAAGGAAAGCGTATCGGGCCTGTGGAAAATCGTGCACACTACGACGGAAAACGGAAACGCGCGGCGGCGGCCGCGGCTGCCGCACCAGGAGGAGGATGCACCGATGGCGGAAGCGGCGCTCAATCCGGAGATGCGGCTGGCCGGTTCTCCCACGCTGGCGTTTACCGTCGTGGGCGAACCCACGAGCGAGGCGGCGAGAAGGTTGCTCGCCGGGCTCAAGGGGCGCCTGGAGGCGCGGGGGCATGAGTACCGCGAGGCGCCCGACGAAGGCGTGGGGCTCGTCATCAACGTTTTTGACCCCGAAAAGCCTCGCTCGTTCCGGCGGCGCAGCCAGGCGGTGTTTGTCTTGGGCGTAACGGAGGTGTCCGAGCGTCCCTCCAGCGTCTTGCACGCCGGCTACCCGCTCCTCATTCGCAGCCTCAGCAACCTTTTGCTGTACATCGTCAACGACGGCGGCCGGGCGGAACCCCACTTCGTCACGCTGGAGCAGGGGGCGTATTCGGTGTCCGGCGACCTGCCGGAGGCGCAGCTGTACGAAGCCCTCTACCACCGGGTGGCGCCCCTCGCGTCGAGCCGGCTCGTGATCAACAACATCTTTGAGCCCGACCTGCCGGAGGAGCTGTGGGAGGGCGATGAGTTCACCGAGCGGCTGCGCTGGGCCGGGCAGGAGCTGGACAAGCTCAACCTGCTGCCGGCGCCCTTCCCCATCCAGGAGCTTTTGTCGGAGGACGAGTGGCGCCACGTTCAGCGGCTGTACTCGCTTGGCGGCTTAAGCTACGGCAACTTGAGCGTACGCAAGGACGCGACGCGCTTTTGGATGAGCGGCAGCGGCGTCAACAAGGCGGACCTGCGCATCATCGGCAGGGACATGCTGCTCGTCAAAGATTACGATCCCGAGCGGGGCGCGATGATCCTTAGCGTGCCGCCCCACGTGAAGCCGAACCGGGTGTCCGTGGACGCCATCGAGCACTGGATGATCTATCGCGAGCACCCGTCGGTGGGCGCCATCGTGCACGTGCACGCGTGGATGGACAACATCCCGTCGACGGAGATTAACTACCCGTGCGGCACGTACGAGCTGGCCCATTCGGTGGCGCAAAAAGTTCGGGAGGCGCCCGACCCGTCCCGGGCGGTGGTGGGCCTGCGCAACCACGGGCTGACCATCACGGGGCGGAGCCTGGAAGACATCTTCGAGCGCATCGAAGGGCGCATCATCCCGCAGGTGCCCATGACCTGACATGGAAGCGCTCCGGTTTCGCTTCAGCCCCCTGCGCTACGCCTTCGCCAAGGCGGTGGGGACGTTTTACCCGGCGGTGTTTATCAGCCGCGCCGGGTGCTTGGCCTACGGCGACGTGCCCGAGCCTGCCCTGCCCGGGCCGGACTGGGTCAAGGTGGAAACGCGCCTGGGCGGCATCTGCGGCAGCGACCTCAACCTGATCAGCCTGCGGGACAGCCCGGCGCTGTCGGTCTTTTCGAGCTTCCCGTTCGTCATCGGCCACGAGAACGTCGGCATCGTCCGGGAAACCGGCGCGAACGTTTCGGAGCTGCGCCCCGGGCAGCGGGTGGTGGTGGACCCCCTGCTGCCGTGCGCGGCGCGGGATTACGCCCACCAGTGCAAGAACTGCCGGGCCGGGGACCCGAGCCGCTGCCTGCGGTTCGCGGAAGGCGCCCTGGCGCCCGGCCTCTTGATTGGTAGTTGCCGGGATACGGGCGGCAGCTGGGGAGAGGTGTTCGTCGCCCACCGGGAGCAGGTCATCCCGGTGCCGGACAATGTGAGCGACGAAAACGCCCTGTTGGCGGAGCCGCTTGGCTGCGCCCTGCACGCGGTGGATGTGGCGGGGCGGCCCGAGGGCAAGTCGGTGCTTGTCATCGGCGGCGGCGTCATCGGTCTGTGCACCGTGGCAGCCTTGCGGCTTATGGCGCCGGGGTGCCGCATCATCGCCCTCGTGCGCCACCCGTTCCAGGCCGACATGGCGCGCCGGCTCGGGGCGGATGAAGTGCTCATGCCCCGGGGCAAGGACGTCTATCCCACGGTGGCGCAAGCCCTCGGGGCCAAGCTGCTTAGGCCCGTGCTCGGGCCGCCGGTCTTTGTGGGCGGCGCGGACGTGGTGTATGAGTGCGCCGGCAGCGACCGGGCGCTCGCCGACGCGTTGCGCTTCGCCGCTCCGGGCGGCCAGGTCGTGCTGCTCGGGCTCGCCGCGATGCCCAGGGGCATAGACTGGAGCTTCGTCTGGCTCAAGGAGCTCCAAATCCAGGGCGTGTTCGCCGCCGGCTCGGTGCGGACCGAAGCCGGGACCGTGCCGTCCATCAAGCTTGCGATCGATCTCTTTGCCGAGGGTAAGCTGGATCTGTCGCCCCTTGTCACCCACCGTTTTCCTTTCCGCGATTATCGCCGCGCTCTTGCGACGGTCACGGCCAAGCGCAGCTCAGGCTGCCTCAAGGCGGTGTTCGTCGCCCCGGCTCATGAGGCTGCCCTTAAGGCGGGCGGTACCGCCACCGGGCAGTCGTCCGGCGAGTCCTCGCACGCAGGTGGCAGCGAGTCCTCGCAGGCAGCCGGCAGCGAGCCGGGCGCTTCCGGCGGGGAGTCCGCCGCCGGCCTTGAGCGAGCATCGTAGCGCGGCACCTAGAGGAGGATTCACCATGGAAAAAGTCATCATCATCGGCTCCGGGCCGGCGGGGCATACGGCCGCCCTGTACGCCGCCCGGGCTAATCTCGCGCCCCTGGTGATTGAGGGCTACGAACCCGGCGGCCAGCTCACCCAGACGACGCTCGTCGAGAACTTTCCCGGGTTTCCGGAAGGCATCATGGGCCCGGACCTGATGGAGAACATGAAGCAGCAGGCGCTGCGCTTCGGCGCCCGCTACAAGTCCGCCGAGGTGAAGCGGGTCGACCTGAGCCGGCGTCCCTTTAAGGTCGAGACGGACGGGGAGACCCACGAGGCGGAGACGCTTATCATCGCCACGGGGGCGTCGGCCAAGTGGCTCGGCGTGCCCGGCGAAAAGGAGCTCGTCGGCCGCGGGGTGTCCGCGTGCGCGACGTGCGACGGGTTTTTCTTTAAGGAGCGGCACGTCATCGTGGTGGGCGGCGGCGATTCGGCGCTCGAGGAAGCCATGTTCCTGACCAAGTTCGCGACCAAGGTCAGCGTCGTTCACCGCCGGGATGAGCTGCGGGCGTCCAAGATCATGCAGCAGCGGGCCATGGAGAATCCGAAGATCGAGTTCGTCTGGAACAGCGTGGTGGAGCGCATTAACCCCGCCGACAACGGCATGGTGAAAAGCGTCACCCTCAAGGACACCAAGACGGGCGAAACCCGGGAGTTCCCGTGCGACGGCGTTTTCGTCGCCATCGGCCACCAGCCCAACACGGCGTTTTTGCAGGGGCAGCTGGAGCTGGACCCGGCCGGATACATCATTACCCGGGACGGCACCAAGACAAACGTGCCCGGGGTATTTGCCTGCGGCGACGTGCAAGACCCGGTGTACCGGCAGGCGATCACCGCGGCGGGCAGCGGGTGCATGGCGGCCATCGACGCGGAGCGGTTTTTGGAGGCAAACGGCTAGAGCATACAAGGCAAACGCCTAGAGCATACCGGACAGGCGGCCGCGCATACGCCTGGGGGGCGAGGTGTTGCCCTTGCGGCGCGGTCTGCTGGTGCTTGCGGCGGCCATCGGCCTGGCCGTCGGGTTTGTGCTCGGGGCGCTGTCGGCGGCGGGTTCACGGCCGTCGTGGGCGTCATCCCGGCCCTTGGACGCGCTTTCCCCGGCGGCCCTTCCCCCGGTGGACGAGACGGCCGCCTACCGGGTCGTCATCGGGGACGTGATCCCGGGCGGCGGCGATGAGATTGTTGTGGGCGTGACGCTCGTGTCGGGCGATGGGCAGGTCCTGGTTTTCCAGCGCACCGGAAGCGGATGGGAGCCTGCGGCCCGGGTGGAAGGATTTTCCGCCATCGACCGGGTGGAGGTGCGGGCCGTGGCCGGCTTGGGTGCCGCGGAACTGCTCGTCTACGACGAGCCCGACGAGCTTACCGGCGCGTTTTACCGGCACCGGGGCCTCACCGTCCTCAAGTGGCGGCCCGGTGTTTCCGGCGTCGCTTCCGGCGATGCGCGGGGAGCGTTTGTGCCGGTCTGGTCGGGTACCCTGTTTGAAGAGGCGTACAGCCTTGATCCGCCCATGGAGGAGAGGGAGGTCCGGGCGGCCGAGGTCCGTTTCGGCCGCGGCGAGCTGCACGTCGTAGGCCAGCGTACCCGGAGCCGGCGCACGGGGGAGGGCGAGTACCGGGACCTTGAGGCGAGCCCCCTGGACGCCCGGTTTCGCTGGGATGAGGGAAGCTTCCGCTTCGTCCCGGAAGAGCCCGGCCAGCCCCAAGCCGGCTGACGGGCGGCGGCCGGACAAATAACAAGCGCCTCCCGCAAAGGGGAGGCGCCGCGCGAGGTCGCCGGCCTGTGTCCCTTTCGGGACGGCCGTGTTACTGCGCAGGCGGCACCTGCACTTGGAACGGGTTCGGGGTTTGACCCGCCTGGGTCGCCTGCGTGAATTGCTGCTGCTGCTGCAGCCCCTGGCGGAAGCCGGCCTGAACCTGGGCAGCCGTCTGCTGGATCAGAGCCTGCTCCGCCGCCGCGATCATCCGCCGGACCATGTTGCCGCCGACGGCGCCGTTGAGGCGGGCGGGAACGTCGCCGAGGTACCCCTGGTAGTTCTGGATCCCCAGTTCCGTCGCAACTTCCTGCTTCAGGCGCTCGAGGGCCTGCGCCGACTGGGGCACGAGGGCCCGGTTGCGCTTTTGGCCTTGGGCCATGCTGGACTTCACCTCCTCGGTGGTTAGTGTGTCCCCGCAGCCGCCGGCGAGCCGTTGGGAATCATGGCAGCGCTGGCAGCGGGCCGGCAGGCCCGCCGCCGCTTGCCGCCGCCTGCTCAACTACTGCTCCGAGTCAGTCGCCTCGTCCGCCTGGTTGTCCCGCTGGCGTTTTTGCTGCGGCTGCTGGTGCCGGAAGACGCCGGGCTCGTCGGCGAACTCGGTGTCCTCCGCGGGCCTGCGCTGCCGCTGGGTCTGCTGGTAGCGCTGCTTGGGCTCGTTTTGCGGCCGGCGTTCGGGCATGCGTCGTCACCTCCCCCTCGGGCTTTGCCCCGCGGCATAGTGTCCGCGGTTCCGCTCTCCCTCATTTGCGCATGTACGAGGGACATATGTCCCTCGGCGGTAAGGGCAACCGTCGCTTACTGGCCCCCGGCTCCTTCGCGACAATGAAAGAAAAGAGTGACGTCGGAGGGAGACGGTAACAGTGAGGATTTGTCGCATCTGCGGCGGCGCCATTTCAGCCGACACTCCGGCTCGGGCGCTGGGTTTGTGCTCGGACTGCGAGGACCGCATTCTGGCTCGGGCCGAGGATATTTTGGAAACCCGGGAACCCGTCATCCACGATCCCGACTGGGAGACGCACCTGGAGCGCCAGTCGCCCCGGAGCCGCTGGGACGATTTTTGATCCCGCGAGTGGTACAATGGATCCGTTGGAGGCAAGAGCTCCCGCGTGAACATGGGGGTGTGCTCCACGGAGTTCGTTGTCGACGCCCGCGGCTTGACCAAAGCGTACCGGGACGGCGAGATTCGCTACCCCGCCCTGCGGGGGGTTGACTTGCAGGTGGCGGCCGGCGAGTTTGTAGCCCTGATGGGGCCCTCGGGGTCCGGCAAGTCAACCCTGCTCCATCTCATCGGTGGGTTGGACCGGCCCGATGACGGTGCTTTGCGCGTCGCCGGCCACGACTTGCCCGGCATGGGCGAAACCGCGCTGGCCATCTTTCGCCGCCGCTGCGTCGGGATCGTTTTCCAATACTTCAACCTGCTGCACCACTTGGACGCCCTCACCAACGTCATGCTGCCCGCGCTTCTGTCCGGTACGCCCGCCCGCGAAGCTCGCACCCGCGCTCTAGCGCTCCTGGAGCGGCTCGGCATCGGGCACCTCGCCGCCAAGCGGCCGCCGCAGCTGAGCGGGGGCGAGCGCCAGCGAGTCGCCATCGCCCGCGCCCTGATCAACGAACCCGCGCTCCTCTTGGCGGATGAACCGACAGGAAGTGTGGATCGCGCCGCCGCCGGCCGCATTTTGGACATGCTGGCCGCGGCCCATGCCGAAGGCCGGACCGTTCTGCTTGTAACCCACGACCCGGACGTCGCGGCCCGCGCCGGCCGCGTCGTGCAGTTGCGGGACGGGAAGATCCTGGCGCAGGCGGCGCCTGCGTGAGGGAGGCGCGTACCCTGCCTCCGGCCGCCGGTCGCCCGCGCTCTCGTTTCGCCGTGGCTGCAGCGCTTCTTCACTTGTCGCGGGGCTTGCTTGTCCAAAGCCGCGCCGCGCTGGCGCTGCTTGGTTTGACCATGGGACTAGCAGCCTTGCTGGCGAGCGCCGGGGCGCAAGTGTGGCGGGGCACGCCGGCGGGCTACGAGGCGCTCCACGCTTCGACCGGCGCACCCCACGCGTGGTTCTTGCTCCCCCAACATCCGTTGCGGGAAACCGCCGCCGCCGTCGTCGCCGCTGATCCGTCCGTGGCCGCGCAAGCTATTGTAGCTCCCGTCGCCACCGTGTCCATGCTGGTGGAGCAGGAAGGCGCGGCGCGGGCGGTCGACGTGCGCGCCTACGGGTGGCCGCCTGGCGGTGCCGTGCATAGCACTCTGGGTGGTGCCGGAGGCGCTGCCGGTGCTGAGGGTGGTGGGGCATTCGGCGGCATGGGCGGCGGAGCGGATGGGGCTGCAAACGGTCCGCTGGCCGGATTTGCCTTGCTCGAGGGCCGATGGCCTGCAGCCGGCAGTCCGGAAGTGGTGCTGGACGCCGGCCTCGCGGCGGCGCTTGGGCTGCCTGCCGGCGCGGATGTGCGGCTTGTAGGCCGCGACGGGCCCGTGGCAGTGCGGATCGTGGGGTTGGCCGCGTCGGCCCTGCAGTGCCCGTACCCGGACTGCGCGCCGGCCCCGGCAGTGGTGCCCGCGGAGCTTTTGGCGCAGCTTTCCGCCGCGCCCCATATGCTGCTCGGGGTGCGACTGCACGACCCGCAGGCCGCTCCCGCTTTTGTCTTCGCCGCCCGGCGGCGGGCCGCGGCGTACGGGGTGCTGGCCGAGGGCGGCAACTGGCGGGATCTAGTGGCGCAACAGCAGCTGACCGCAAGCCTTAGCGCCGGGTTTCTGGTTTTGGGCGGCGGGCTGTCGCTTCTGGCCGGGGCGGCCGTGTCGGCGCACGTGGTGGCCGCGGCGGCCGTCGCCGGCCGCCGGGTGATGGGTCTGGGCAGGGCCGTCGGGTTTACGCCCCGCCAGGTGGTGGCGGCGTTTGCCCTTGGCTGCGGCGCGGTGGGAGCGGCGGCGGGCGCGGCCGGAAGCCGGGTGGGGTGGCTTGCGGCCCGGGCATGGCTTGCGGCCGGGTCTGCGTGGACGGCTGCCGCGGCGGGCGGCGCGGGCGCCGTGCCGGCATCTGACTGGACACCCGGGTTCGTGGCGCTGGCCGTCGCCGTTGTGGCCGCCGCCACGGGCGCCCGGGCGGCCCGGGGCGGCGCATGGGCAAGTCCCGGAGCGGCCGTCGCCGGGGCGGGCGGAAGCGTGCCCGTGCGGCTCAACCTGGGCCGGCTGGGTGCGCGGCCGTTCATCCTTCTTTGGCCGGTGCGCCCGCTGGTGCCGGCGCTCGCCGTCGCCATCAGCATGACCGTGGGCACCGGCGCGCTGGTGCTGGCCGGCACGTTGGCCGCCTTTAGCAGGGATCCGGCGCAGCTTGGCGTGTTTCACCAGCTCACCGTGGAGAGAAACGGACTCGACCCCTCCGCGGTCGACCGGATCGTGGAGGCTGTGCCGGGCGTCGCCGGTTTTCACCGCGAAGGATGGCTGCGGGTGGACGTGCCGGAGGCGGCCGAATCCATCATCGTGCGAGGGCTCGACGGGGACTGGCGCGAGCTTCCATGGCGGGTGCTCGCGGGACGCTTTATACAGGAACCCGGCGAGATCGCCTTGGGCACCAGCGCCATGGAGCGGCTCGGGGTGCAGCCGGGCGACCACGTTGAAGTTGTGCTTGGCCAGCGCCGCGCCCGCTGGCGGGTCGCCGGCGCCTACCTGGAACTAGCCAACTACGGGCTCGCGGGAGCCGTCGCCTGGGAGACCCTTGCCGACCTCCAGCCCGCGGCCCAGCCGGCGGCTTGGCTCGTGCGCCTTGACCGGGCGGCCGACGCCGGCACGGTGCGGGCCCTGTTGCTGGAGGCCGGCGGGGGCGGGATCGCGGTATCGGCGGCCGGATTTGAGCCGCCGGCCGCGGTGCGCACGGCCGGAAGGCTCGTAGGCGGTTTGTCGCTCCTGCTGGCCGGCGTCGCAGCCGTGGCCGTCGTGCAGGGGATGGCCGCCGCCGTCCGGGAGCAGCGGCGGGACATCGCCATTCTCAAGGCTATCGGCATGACGCCGGGTCAGCTGGTGGCGGGCGCGGTCACCGGCGTCGTGGCCGCGACGGCGCCCGGCAGCGGCGTGGGCGCTGTCGCGGGCGTGCTGCTGAGTGAGATTGGTTTTCGCATCGCGTCCGCCATGACCGGCATCGGCGGCCTCGCACCGGTGCAGCCGTGGGCGCTGGTCGCCGCGTTGACTGCCGCGGCGCCGCTTGCCGCAGGACTTGCCGCGCTGCCGCCGGCCTTGGCCGCGGCCCGGGCGCGAGCGACCGAGCTTGGAGGCGAAGAAATCTGACCCGACTGTTTTTAACCCGGCACGGGGAAACGGACTGGAACGTCGCCCGGCGCATCCAGGGCTGGTCGGACGTGCCCTTGAACGAGCGCGGCCGCGAGCAGGCTCACCGGCTCGCCATGCGCCTTGACGGCACCGCCATCGACGCCGTCTACGCGAGCGACCTGGGCCGCGCTCTGGAAACCGCCGCCATCGTGCGGGGCACGCGCGACGCGCCGCTGCGGGTGACCGAGACGCTCCGGGAGCTCAACTACGGAGCGCTGGAGGGCATGACCTGGGACGAACTGGTGGCGGCCGGGCACGAGCCATGGCTGCGCCGCTGGAACGCAGGCCGGGCGCCGGCGCCGCCGGGCGGCGAGGAGCTGGCCGCGGCGTGGGCCAGGGCGGACCGGTTTCTGAGCTGCGTCCTGTTGCGCCACCCGGGCGAGACGGTGCTCGTCGTCACCCATGGCGGCCTGCTGCGGCTGCTGGTGTGCTTGCTTCAGGGGCTTGGCCCGGAGCAGTGGGGAGCGGTGCGCACCGCGAACACCGGCCTCACCGAGGCTGTGGTCGTCCCAGGGGAGCGGCCGCAGCTTGTGCGCATCAACGACACGGTTCACCTGGAGGCTCTCGCCCGGCGGTGATATTCGCGCCCAAAGGAACATAGCGTCGCAGTGCGGGACGCATGCGCGCAAAAGCGCGGCTTGCCCGGTGAGCGCTCAGCGCAGCCGGCCTCAGGGGAGAACGCATGCGAGCCCGCACCGCAGGCAAGCGTAGCCGTTGGGGGCGTGGGGCGTGTACGTCGTTCGCTTTCGCTGGGTGATCACGGCCGTCGTGGTGCTGGCTATAGGGGCGTTTGGCGGGGGCTGGGCCGCCGGGGCGCTGTGGCCCCGGGCGGTGCCGGTCAGCCTCGAGC
The DNA here is from genome assembly GCA_937916565.1 of uncultured Bacillota bacterium. Taxonomy (GTDB): domain Bacteria; phylum Bacillota; class Limnochordia; order Limnochordales; family ZCTH02-B6; genus ZCTH02-B6. Next base: position 14,642 of record CALFSR010000029.1, read on the forward strand.
TGCCCGTCTCCCGGGGCATTGACATGCCCATCTTTTACGTCCGCACCGATCAGCGCCTCGTGGCGCTCACCTTTGACATCAGCTGGGGCCGGCAGACCGCCGGTCCCGTCCTGGACATCCTCAAGGAAAAAGGCGTGCGGGCGACTTTCTTCCTCACCGGTTTCTGGGCCAAGAAGCAGCGGGACATCGCCGAACGCATCGTCGCGGACGGGCACGAAATCGCGAGCCACGGCGACGAGCACGTGAACTTGAGCCGCTACGACGGAAACGCCATCGCCAACAACATCTTGACCGCCCACCGGGACTTGCAGGAGGCGACGGGGAAGGAAGCGCGCTTTTTCCGGCCGCCCAACGGCGACTACGACGACCTGGTGGTCGCCACGGCCCGCCAGCTGGGTTACGAAACCGTCATCTGGTCTCTGGACACGCTGGATTGGAAAAACCCCGGCGCCGACTACATGGTCCGTCGCGTGCTGGACAACGTCCACCCGGGCGACATTATCCTAATGCACGCCAGCGACTCGTCGAAGCAGATCCACCTTGCTTTGCCGCGGATCATCGACGGGCTGCGGGCGCAAGGGTATGGCCTTGTGACTCTTGGGGAGCTGCTGGCGGCAGGCACGCCGGGACGGGACGACCCCCGCGGCCGCCCCCGGCGCTAGCGCGGCTATCGCGAGTCGCGGGCTTTGCGTGCATCATTACCCGTCTCGGCGCTCGGCGGGCGCGGCCAAGCGTGCCGTCCCAAGGAGCGCCTGCCGCTCTTCCGGGGTCAGCCCTCCGGCGACCCGGGAAGCGAGGCGGTGCCGGCGCAGGGCGAAGAGCAGGGCGCGCAACAATTGCCGCATCGCGGCTGTCCATCCTTTCAGCGACACAGCCGGTTTCCGGAATGATTTACCATCGGTTTACCTACGGATTCCCAGACCGAGCGGAGGAATCCTGCTTCCTTCGACAAAATCCGTCTCCAGTCCCGTCAAGTCGCAGTATTCTTAGGACCTCGGTCGGGGACCGCGAGGGGCACCTGTCCGCGCGCCAAGGGGCACCTGTCCGCGCGCCAAGGGGCACCTGTCCGCGACGAGGGACGTCCGATTAGGGCGGCAGCGGAAGCCCAAGCCGCGCTCCGAGCGTGCGCATGTCCGGAGGAAGAGGACTGGCAAAGCTTAGTTCCCTTCCGTCCACGGGGTGGGGAAACGCAAGTCGCCAAGCGTGCAGCGCCTGCCGTTCAAAAAGGCCCGGCATAGGCCGCCCGTAAAGAGGATCCCCGACGAGCGGGTGGCCCATGTGCGCGAGGTGTACCCGGATCTGGTGGGTGCGGCCGGTTTCGAGGGTGAGCGCGAGCAGCGTCGCACCGCCCGGGAGGTCATCGGAGCCGGCCGGGACGTCGCTAGCGGCCGGGGCGTCGCTCGTGGCCGGGGCGTCGCTCGTGGCCGGGGGCTGATGGGTGCCCTCCGGGGGCGCCGGCTTACAGGCCAGCACGCGAAACCGCGTCACGGCCCGCTGGCCGCCGGGGCCGACTTCCCGGCGCGTCAACTCGCCGGCAACGCGGCGGATGGGAGCGTCGATGACGCCTTCGGACTCGCTGATAATGCCCTGCGCGACGGCTACGTACGTGCGGCGCACGTGGCCGCGGGCGATGGCTTCCGCCAAAGCGTGATGGGCAAAGGGGTGCTTGGCAAAGAGCACTAGCCCCGACGTGTCCCGGTCAAGGCGGGTCACCGGTGCGGCCACGGGCACAAGACCCCGCGTGGCCATGCGGTACGCCACGCCGTTGGCCAGCGTGCCGCTGATCTCGCCCCGGGCCGGGTGGACGAGCATGCCCGCCGGCTTATCGAGCACGAGGACGTGGTCGTCTTCAAAGACGACGACGAGGGGCACCGGTTCCGGCCGCACGCGGCTTGCCAGCTCCGCAGGCAGGAACAGCTCCAGGCGGTCGCCGGCGGCCACCCGTTCCCGCATGGGCACCGGCTCCCCGTTGCGCAGGACGTGCGGACCGCGCTTGAGCTGCCGCACCAGCCCCCGGGAAAGGCGCCAGCGCCGGCGCAGCACGTGGCCGAGTATCCGGCCGTCGTCTTCGGCGGGAACGATGAAAGTGAGAAACGGTCTTGGCATCATGGCGCGTCGGCTCCCGCGAAAAGCCGCCCAGGCCCGCAGTCGCGACAGGGCATAAGGGCCCGGGCTATTGATTGGCCAAAGCGACGAAGAGCGCCAGGATGAGCGCCACGAGGAGCGGCTGAACGCTGCCGGCGGTGCTCCGGGGCGTCTCCCCGGCCGGGCAGAGGAAGCCGCCGGTTTGGCCGGCCCGGAACTGTCCCGCGTACGTCATCACCCGGGCGACGTGGTCTTGGGCGGCGGCCGAAAGGTGCGGCCGGATGGCCGCGTATCTCGTGCCATACGTTTCGACCAGCCGTCCTACCCGTCCCGGACCCGCGTTATAGGCTGCGACGGCGAGTTCGTGGTCGCCGCCGAATCGCTCCAGCATCGCGGCCAAGTAACGGGTGCCCAGGTCGATGTTGGTTTCCGGGTCCATAAGGCCGCTGGCGCTGCCCCGGTAGCCCAATTCGCGTGCGGTTGAAAGCAGCACTTGCATGAGCCCGTGCGCGGCGTCGCCCACCTGCGGCTCGGGACGGTATGCGTCCGCACGGAAGCCGGACTCGGCGGCAATCACGCCCTTGATGAGCCAATCGGGAACGCTGTAGCGCAGGGCGGCTCGCCGGATGAGGTCGTCGTACGCGCTGCACGCGAAGGCCGGTGCGGCCGGCGCCAGCGCAAGCACGAGGGCCAGCGTGCCAGCCAGGAACGCCTTCCACCGCCGCATGAGCGTCAGCTCCTTGCCCTTACGCTACGATGCTGCGGCCGCCGTCGACGACGATGAAATGGCCGCAGATCATGGACGCCTGGTTGGAGGCGAGGAACGCCACCGCGTTCGCGACATCCTCCGGCACGATGATACGGCCGGCGGGCGTGCGCTCCCGGGCTTCGGCGAGCATCTGAGCGGCGCCGGGAATGGACCAAAGGGCTTTGGTTTCCGCCACGCCGGCAATGATCCCGTTGACCGTGATGCCTTTGGGAGCCAGCTCAAAGGCCAGGGCACGGGTCGTCGCCTCCAGGGCGGCCTTGGCTACGCCGACGACGCCGTAGCCGGGGATGACCTTTTGGCCGCCTTCGCTCGAAATGCTAATGATCCGGCCCCAGCCGTGCATCAGGGGCACCGCCCGCTGGGCCATCTCCAAAAGCGACCGGGCGGACGCCGCCAGCGTGACGTCCCAGTGCTTGGTCGTCGCCTCGAGCACCGGCCCGGGCACGCCGAAAGCCGCGTTGGCCACCACGATGTCCAGCCGGCCGAGTTCGGCGCGAATCGTCTCGAACATCTCATCCAGGCTCTCCGTGCGGCCCACGTCGGCCCGCAGGGCCAGCGCGCGGCCGCCCATAGCCTCGATTTCGGCCACCACCTGCTCGGCCTCGCTTTTGCTGCGCCGGAAGTTGACGACGACCGTCGCGCCTTCGGCCGCCAGCCGGAGCGCGATGGCCCGGCCAAACCCGCGGGTTGCGCCGGTCACCAGGGCGTGCTTGCCTGCCAGTTCGGGGTACATGGCCGTTCCTCCGCTGGTTGGGGTGTTGTGCTTGGACCTGTCGTGCCCGCCTTAATCGTTGGGACGGTTTATTCGCTGCGGGCATGGGCGGGCTTCTCCGCCGCCCGGCGCCAGTCCTGCCAAGCCCGGCGCGAAGTGCCAGCGTAAACGCCCGCACCCCGTTTCACATTAAGCCCGGGAGGTGAAAACGAAGTGGCGTTCGGCCAGAAGAGCAATCGCGCGCTGGTGCCGCAAGCCCGCCAGGCGCTGGAGCAGCTCAAGAACGAAGTCTCCAGCGAAATCGCCAGCGGCCCGGATCCGCAGGCGCAGGCCCTGCAGAGCTGGTACCAGTCGGGCTACGGCGGTGAGGTGCCGTCGCGGGTCTGGGGCGCCGTGGGCGGCAACATGGTGCGGCGCATGATCGCCGCCGCGGAGCAGTCCCTGATCCAAGGCGCCGCCCAGCAGGCCCAGACGGCGTTCCGTACCGCCTTGGGGCAGGCGGCCCAGGGTACGCAGCAGGCCCAGCAGTTCCAGCAGCAGTTGTCCACGAACCCGTTCCAGGTGCACATCCCGCACGAGCAGCAGTAACCCGGTGAAGGGCGGGTCAAACCGCCCGGTGGGGACGCTCTCGGTGCGGCGGGGCGGACGGCAGCGTCCGCCCTTTATCATTTCCGCCCGCTTTTCCGCCATGACCTCCTGGATCGTGCCTGGCACGGCTGCCACCAAGTCCCATTATCCCCCAGAACTGTAAGCGATTGTAACTTGAAACCGGTTTCGTTACGATCATCCTAGACCCACAACATCTGGCGATAGGGGGAAGAGGTTTCCGGGGGCGCCTTTTTCGCCCGCACGCCGGTGCCGCCGGTGCCGGTGCGCCAGTGGAAAGGGAGAATCGAATGGCGTTTACAAAGTTGTGCCGCGCGGCAGGCCTCGCCTTGTTCGCGGCGATCATCGCCGGCTGCAGCAGCTTTATGCCGGCAACGCCGCCGACCGAAGCCCAGACGGGCTCCGTCGAATTCGCGATCGACTTGTCCTCCCTGGACGGCGAGGGTGTGGCGGTCGCCGGCGCCGGCGCGACGCTCGTCAAGGGCAGCACCGTCATCGACGTGGAGCTGGCTGTCTCCGGCAGCGAAGCGACGGAGCTTGTCCCGGGCGTTCCCGTCGGAACGTGGCAGGCGACGGTGGCCATCTTTGCCGCCGGTGGGGAGGAGCTCGCATCCCGGCAGCTGGACGTGGCCGTACAGCGGGACACCACGACGCGCGTCGCCTTGCGGGTGCTTATCGCAGGCGGCGAGGTGCAGCTCGCGCTGCCCGGCGAAGGGCCGGATCCGGGCGAGCCCGGAGACGGGCCAGGCGGTCCCGGCGGGCCGGGCGAGGAGCCGGGCGGAGGTGACCCCGGCGAACCGGGCGAGGAACCCGGCGGAGGCGACCCCGGCGAACCGGGCGAGGAACCCGGCGGCGGTGACCCCGGCGAGGAGCCGGGCGGCGGCGGTCCGGGCACGCCCGTCGTGACGCGGGAGGTCCGTTATGTCCAATCGGGCAGCCGCACGGAAACCCGCACGGAAGTGCATATCATCCGTTCGTCCGTGCCCGGGCCCACCGCGTTTCTCGTGGGGGGTATGCACGGCTCCGAGACGTCGGGCTGGATCGTCGCGGGCGAGGTCGCCGAGACGTGGAACATCGACCGCGGGACGCTGGTCGTCATCCCGCAGGCCAACAAGGATGCGGTCCGCCGGCAGCGGCGCACCGGCAGCGACGGCCGCAACCTGAACCGGTACTTCCCCACCGGCCGTGACCTCAACGACCCCAAGAAAGACTGGGCCCTCGCCAAGGAAATCTGGGACATCGTGCTCGAGTTCGAGCCGGTGGCCCTCTTGGACTTGCACGAAGGCTGGGGCCTGCGCGAAGCGGGCGACCGGTTCTCCGACGGGACGCTGTCGGTCGGCCAGACCGTGATCACGTACCCGGCCGGCGACGCGATGGCCTTTGCGGAGCATGTGATCGATGTGCTCAACACCCACCATAACCCGTTTTACGGAAAGGCCGGCCTGACGTACAACTTCCGCATCATCGGCCCGCCGGTCGCCGGGTCGCTGGCCCGCAAGGCCGGAGCGGACCTGGGCATTCCGGCCTTTATCTTTGAGCCCACGCAAGGGCGCGCCGGCCGCCACCAGACGACGGTGGCGCAACGGTCCGCGTGGCAGCGGGTGATGGTGGAAGAATTCTTGCGCTGGTACGGGTTGATCGACTGACCGGCCGGGATGGCGCGTCCCTCCGCCGCGCCCGGGCATAGCCGACGGAAACCCGCACAGGGCGCGGAAGATAGGTGGGCGGCTGGGCCTCAGCCGCCCACCACCGCGTAACCCGCCTCTTCAACGGCAGCCTTCATCGCTTCCTCCGATGCCACCGCCGGGTCGAAGCGCACGGTGGCCTTGCCGCCCCGGAGGTCGACCTCCACCGATTCGACGCCGGCGACCGCCTGCAGGGCGTCGGTCACCGCCTTCTGGCAGTGGTGGCAGCTCATGCCTTCGATCTTGAGCACCTTGGTCTCCATGTGGCATTGCCTCCTCTTGTGTCCGACTGCGTATGCGACCGCCCGGCTCAAGCGCAGCCCGCAAGCCGTCGCCGAGCGGGGTCCTGCTTTACGCCCTCGCCGCCTGCAGTTCCGGCTCCATGGCCCCGGGCTCCGCCCCGTGCCTAAACCCGGCCTGCGGGTTGTAGCGCATGAGCAGGGTGGAGTTGGTCACCACCGACACGGAGCTGAACGCCATGGCCGCGCCGGCGATGATGGGGCTCAGCAGCCCAAAGGCGGCAAAGGGGATGCCGATGGTATTGTATACCAGCGCCCAAAACAGGTTTTGCCGGATCTTGCCCATGGTCGCCCGGCTCAGCCGGATGGCGGCTACGATGCCCCGCAGGTCGCCCCGCATGAGGGTAACGTCGGCCGCCTCGATGGCCACGTCGGCACCGGTGCCGACGGCGATTCCAACGTCCGCGGTGGCAAGGGCCGGAGCGTCGTTGATCCCGTCGCCCACCATGGCCACCCTGAGGCCCTGTTCCTGCAGCCGCTTGACGGCGCTGGCCTTTTCCTCCGGCAGCACCTCGGCCAGTACGTCCTCCTCAGCGATGCCGACGGCGCGAGCGATGGCCCGGGCCGTGCGCCGGTTGTCGCCCGTGATCATGATGACCCTGAGGCCCATGGCCTTTAGCATGGCGACCGCTTCCGCGGACGTCTCCTTCACGGTGTCCGCCACCGCCACGACGCCCGCCAGCCGGCCGTCGATCGCGGTCAGCATGGCCGTCTTGCCTTCCTCTTCGAGGCGCTCGAGCTCGCCTTCCAGCGGTGCCGGATCGAGGCCGTTGTCCCGCATCCACTTGCGGTTGCCCACCAGCACCGTGCGGCCTTGGACAACCGCCCGGATGCCGTGACCGGGTACGGCCTCAAAGTCGGCAGCGTCCGCCACGGAAAGCCCCCGCGCCGACGCGCCCGTGCCAATCGCCTGGGCGATGGGGTGCTCCGAACCCCGCTCGGCCGCCGCGGCAATTCGCAAAAGCTCATCGGCGTCAACGCCTTCCGCGGGCAAGACGTCGGTGAGCGCCGGCTCACCCTTGGTGATGGTGCCCGTCTTGTCCAGTACGACCGCGTCCAGCTCGTGGGTTCTTTCCAAGTGCTCGCCGCCTTTGAAGAGGATCCCGTGCTCGGCGCCGCGGCCCGTACCGACCATAATGGCCGTCGGCGTGGCAAGCCCAAGGGCGCAGGGGCAGGCGATGACGAGTACGGCGGTCATGTTGAGCAACGCCCGGGTCAGGTCCCCGGTCGCGACGTACCACCCGGCGAAGGTGACGAGGGCGACGCCGATCACCGCGGGGACGAAGTACGCCGAGACGACGTCGGCCAGCCGCTGGATCGGGGCCTTGGAGCCTTGCGCCTCCTCCACCACGCGGATGATCTGGGCGAGGGCCGTGTCACGGCCCACCCGCGTCGCCTGAAACCGGAACGTCCCGTGGCGGTTGATGGTGGCGCCGACCACTTGGTCGCCGGGCCCCTTTTCGACCGGCATGCTCTCGCCGGTGAGCATGGATTCGTCCACCGTGGAGCGGCCTTCGAGGACGACGCCGTCCACGGGGATCTTTTCGCCCGGACGCACCACGATGACGTCGCCCACCTGCACCTCGGCGATGGGCACGTCTACCTCCGCGCCATTTCGCACGACCCGGGCGGTCTTGGGCTGCAAGCCCAGGAGCTTGCGGATGGCCGCCGACGTGCGGCCTTTGGCCTGGGCCTCAAGCAGCTTGCCCAGGAGGATGAGGGTGATGAGAATGGCGCTGGTTTCAAAGTACAGCCCGTCGATGCCAAGCCCCGGAAACAGCACCGCGATGAGGCTGTAGACGTACGCCGCGGAGGTGCCGAGCGCTACCAGCACCGACATGTTGGCCGTCCGGTTCTTGAGGTTGTGGTACGAATCGACGTAGAACTGCCACCCGGCGTAGAATTGCACCGGCGTGGCCAGCGCGAGCTGCACCCAGCCGTTGCCCAGCCAGTGGATGAGGGCGTTGTCCGTGGGCACGATGTGCCCGATCATGGAGGCAAGGAGCGGCAGGGACAGCGCGGCGGACAGGCCAAAGAGGAAACGCTTGCGCCCGATCTCCGCCTCCCGGGCGGCCTGCTCGGCGCCGGCGCCTGCCTCCTGGGGCAAGAACGCGTCGTACCCGAGGTCCTTCACCTTCCGCACGAGGTCATCCGGGGTTACAACCCCCGCGATATACGCGACGTGGGCGGTTTCGGCGCCGAAGTTGACGGTCGCCTGGACGCCGGGAAGCTTATTGAGGCCCCGCTCGATGCGGGCGGCGCAGTTGGCGCACGTCATGCCGACTAGGCTCAACTGGACCCGCTCTATCGCTACGTCGTAGCCGAGGTCCCGGATCTTGGCAACCATCTCCTCGGGTTTCACCTGCGCGGGATCATAGGCGACCGAGGCGCGCTCCATGGCAAGGTTGACGTTGGCGTCCTGCACCCCGGGCAGCTTGCGCAGGCCTTTTTCCACCCGGGCCGAGCAGGCGGCGCACGTCATGCCAAGCACGTTTAAGGAAACCCGGGCCGTGGCCGCCGAGTCGTGGCTCGCGGAGACCGGCGCGCCGTCGCCGCCGGACGGGCGGCCCGCCG
>CALFSR010000030.1 GCA_937916565.1 uncultured Bacillota bacterium
CAAGCTGCACGTCGACGGCGACGCCGTGTTGCCGTTCAGCGGGCAGCCGCTCGGCTTGCAGTTTGGGCAAGCATACGTGGACATCTACGGCAACAGCACCGACTGGCGGATCGGCCGCCAAATCGTCAGCTGGGGCACGGCCGACGGTATCAATCCGACGAACGTGATCAACCCGCAAGGGGCGTTGTCCCCGGCGTCCCTCGCCCTCGCGGGCGAAGCGCCCAAGGGCACGCCGGTCCTGGCGGTGCAGGGTACGTACTACGGGGCGTCAGGCTGGGGCTTTACCGGCGTGGGCGTGGCCGAGTTCGTGCCGGCGGAGACAGCGAGGCAGATCCTCCAGGCGATCGCCGCCCGCATCGGCGGGCAGATGGGCGGGGGCCCGCTGCCGATCGACGGACCCGCTCCCGTTCCCGCCGACGGTTCGCAGATCGAGTGGGCTGCCCGGGCCGAAGGGATGATTGGCGGCCACAACGTGTACTTCACGTACTTCCGCGGCTGGGATGACTACCCGGCGGCATGGATTGAGTTCACGACGATGCCGGGGCCTGACCCGACCCCGGTGCCGGAGCGGCTGGCCGCCGCGTACCGCAAGGTGCAAAAGTTGGGCGTCGCGACCGCGGGCACGGTAGGACCGGCCGGTCTTTGGACGGAGCTGTCCTACACGGTGCCGGAGCAGCTGCCCGTGCTGGACGGTCCCGGGGCGCTTTCCTCCAACGGACCGTCCGTCGAAGCCGTCGTCGGCGCCGACTTTACCTTCGCCGGCGGCGTCATGGTGTCCGGCCAGCTCGTGTACAACGGCGGGGGCTCGCTCCTCAACCCCTACAAGGAGCCCGGCGCCGGGCCTTCGCCCCAGACTTACCTCGTGGCCGTCGTGCGGTACTCGCCGGAGGTTGGTCACGATCTGCAAGGCACGGCGCTCATCAACGCCAAGGACGGCGGCGTCCTGGCCATGGGCCGTTACACGTACGACATCAACCAGGCCACCCGGCTCATCCTCGGCGCGGCCCACGTCATCGCGGGCCCGGGCTCGGAGTTCCGCGAGATCAAGCCTAGCGCCGACCTGATCACGGCCGGGATTGAGTTCAGCTTCTAGAACGCTGGCCGCACGGCGGTGCTCCCGCCGTGGAACGCAGCAAGCAAGTGCAGGCGGTTTCTCCCGGAGAAACCGCCTGCACCGCGTGGGTGGAATCTGGCCGCGTGGATGGGATCATGTGTCGGCGCCCCGGGGAGCAGGCGCCCCGGCGCTACGCCGTCAACTGCCGGAGGGCGCCCTGGGGGCGGCCGAAATGGTAGCCTTGGCCGCAGACGATGCCGAGTTCCTTGAGGTACGCGGCCGTGGCGGCGTCTTCCACACCTTCGGCGATGGTGGTCAGTCCAAAGGCGTCCGCGAGCAGGGTAATGGCCTGCACCATGGCCCGGTGCCGGGGACTATCCTGCAGATCCCGGACGAGCCCGCCGTCAATCTTGACCGCGTCCACCTGCAGGTGCCGCAAGTAGGCAAACGAATTGAACCCCGCGCCGAAGTCGTCCAGCAGGACCCGGCAAGACGTCCTGCGCAACCGGTCGATGACCTTGCGGGCCATGTTGAGGTCGTGGATGACCGCGGTTTCCGTCAGCTCGAGCCCAAGCCGGGCCGCCCCGTGGCCGAGCTTCTCCAGTTCCCGCAAAAGCCACGCCATAAGCTCCTCGTCGTTAAACGCGTGGCCGGAGACGTTGATGGTGAGCGACACGCCCGGATTTTCGCGTAAGGTGCGAAGCGTCTGCTCCATCACCCAACGGTCGATCTCGTTCATGAAGCCGGCCAGCTCCGCCAGGGCGAGAAACTCTCCCGCCGAGACGATCCGGCCGTCCGCCTCCCGCAGGCGGAGCAGGCTTTCGTAGGCGTACGTCCGCCCGTCGTACAAGTGGACGATGGGCTGGTAGTGCAGGAGCAGGCGGCCTTCCATGAGCGCCTGGCGGACCCGCTGGCCCGCTGCGAACTCGGCGCTGACGCGGCCGGTCGGGGGACTTGAGCTCTGCGCGACCTGTACCCGGTTTCCGCCCCGCAGCTTGGCCTGGTACATGGCCGCATCCGCCTGCGACAGCAGCTGCTCCACATCGAGGCCGCTCTCTACCGGCACGAGCCCGATGCTGACGGTTACGAACACGCTCTGGCCGTCCACGTTGACCGGCAGCGCCCCGACGGCTTGCCGGAGCCGCTGCGCGGTGCGCACCGCTTCCTCGAGATCCGTGTCGTTGAGCAAGATGACGAACTCGTCTCCCGCCACCCGGGCGAGCAGGTCCCGCGCCTGCAGGTTGGCCTTGAGCCTCTGGGCCAAGGCGATAAGGGCCTTATCCCCCGCGGAATGGCCCATGGTGTCGTTGATCATTTTGAGGTTATCCATGTCCAGCAGCACCAGGGCGCTGCCGACGCCTCGATCTACCAGCGCAATGGCCCGCTCCACCGCCGCCTGCAAGGCAATCCGGTTGGGAAGCCCGGTCAGGGCGTCGTGGGTGGCCAAGTACTCCAGTTGCTCTTCCTGGTGCTTGCGCTGGGTGATGTCGCTCTTGATGGCGATGAAGTGGGTAACCTCACCATTGGTATGGACCGGGGTAATTGTCTGCTCTTCGACGTAGAGGGAGCCGTCCTTGCGGCGGTTGATCACCTGTCCGTGCCACGGCTGGCCCGAGAGGATGGTGTCCCACAGTTGACGGTAAAACGCTTCATCGTGGCGGCCAGAGCGCAAAAGGCGCGGCGTCCGGCCCATGACCTCTTCAGGTTCATAGCCTGTCAGCCGCGTAAACGCCGCATTGACCCATTGAATGCGGCCATCGCGATCCGTGATCACGACGGCGTTGGCCGCCGCGTCCAGAGCGATGGCCTTGAGGGCGGTCAAATCCGGTGCCTCTGAGGCTGCGTCCATGGAGAATCTCCCTTAGACCCCCGTTCCCATCTATTAGCATACCTGAAATTACCAAGCTTTGGCCAGGGTTCACCGTACAACTCCGGCAGTGACACTTGTCCTGAAAACGGGGAGTATTTGTCTCGTTACGACGCGACGGTGAGATGCCCGCTTGCTACGACCCGACGGTGAGGCGCACGTGGGTGGTGCGGCCCAGTTCCACCTCGACTTCGTCGAGAAATCCTTGCAGGCCGTCGGTCACGACCTCAACCCGGTAGATGCCGGCGAAAAGAAGCCGCGACGTGAACTCGCCGTGTTCGTTGGTCGTCTGCAGGTCGACGACGACGCCGTTGTCGACGACGCGCACCGAGGCGTCCGGCAACGGCCGTCCGTCCGGCGCGGTGACGTGGCCATGGATACGCCCCGGCGGTTCGGGTCGATTCACCGAGCCCTCTTCCTCCTTCGCCGGATCTCCGGGCGGTTCGCCGCTCCGGCTCGGTTCTACGAGTCTGCCAGCTCGAGCACGACGGCTTCGCCCTGGCCGCCGCCGCTGCAAATGGCGGCCACGCCGAACTGCACGCCTCGGCGCTGCATCTCAAGGGCCAGCGTGAGGACGATCCGCGCCCCGCTGGCTCCGATGGGATGGCCGAGGGCGATGGCGCCGCCGTTGACATTGACGATCTCCGGATCCCACTCTCCCATGCGGGTGCTCACCAGGGTTACGACGGCGAAGGCCTCGTTGATCTCCACCAGGCCGACATCGCTCCGGCTTAGGCCCGCCTTGGCCAACGCTTTTTCGGCGGCCAGCGCCGGCACCGTCGCGAGGTAGGGCGGTTCGGCGGACACGGTGGCGTGCGAGCGGATCCGCACCAGCGGCTTGCGACCTTCGGCCCGGGCCCTGTCCTCGCGCATCAGCACCAGCGCTGCAGCGCCGTCGTTGATCCCGGGCGCGTTGCCGGCGGTGATGCAGCCTTCGCTGGCAAAGGCGGGGCGCAGCTGGGCGAGCTTTTCCGGGCTTGTGTCCCGGCGGGGCGCTTCGTCGGTGTCAAACAGCCGCACGCCCTTGCGGCCGTCGGGGACTTCGACAGGTGTTGTTTCCAGGGCCATGCGCCCGGCGTCGATAGCCGCCAGAGCCCGCACGTGGCTGCGGTACGCCCAGGCGTCCTGTTCCTCGCGGCTGACGCCAAACTCCTTGGCCATTTGCTCTCCGTGACGGCCCATGTGCACGTCGTGAAAGGCGCACCACAAGCCGTCGTGCACGGTCGCGTCCAGCACTTGGCCGTGGCCGAGGCGATGTCCAAAACGGGCGCCCGGCAAAAGGTACGGCCCGCGGCTCATGTTCTCCATGCCGCCGGCGACGACGACGTCCGCTTCTCCGGCGCGGATGAGCAGATCGGCCAAGTTTACGGCCCGCATGCCGGATGCGCACACTTTGTTGATCGTCTCGGAAGTGACGGTGACGGGCAGCCCGGCACCGATGCTCGCCTGCCGCGACGGGATCTGGCCCGCTCCGGCCTGTACCACCATGCCCATGATGACGTTGTCGACCTGTGGGCCGGGGACGTCGGCCCGCGTTAGGGCGGCGCGGATAGCTGCGGCGCCGAGCTTCGTCGCGGGGACGTCTTTGAGGGAACCACCGAACGTGCCAAAGGGTGTGCGGGCTCCAGCCAAAATTACGGTCGCCGGCATGGCGCGCCCCTCCTTGCGGCAAGCGAGATCCCGGAGATGGCTTCGGGTTTGGAGGAGACGTTTGCTCCCTGCGGGACTATCCCAAGGAAATACCATTCAATTATACCATGTTTGGTTGCGGGGACCTGGGTTTGGCGCAAAAGAAACCGGCCCACCGCACGAGCACCTGCGATGGGCCGAGTCTGGAGCTGGCGACCGGGCTCGAACCGGTGACCTGCGCATTACGAGTGCGCCGCTCTGCCTGCTGAGCTACGCCAGCGCCGGAAGTGGAGCGGATGACGGGATTCGAACCCGCGGCCCTCGGCTTGGGAAGCCGATGCTCTACCACTGAGCTACATCCGCCTGCGTGCCGGCACCTGCACCAGCACCGATAAGTATACGCCAGGCGCCGGGAAAGATCAAGCGGGTCGATGGGCACCCTATCCCCGGAGGTGGGGTCCATGCGCCTGCGCGGTCTTCGCCGCCGGCGTCCGCTCTTGCGCATCGACAATCCCGACGATGCCGACCTGCAGCCGTCATCGTCCGTGAGCGACGACGACACGCTGGTGGCCATTGACAGCCCCGACGACGTGGACGTGTACCTGACCGGCGAAACGGGGCCTTACCCGGCCGACGACGGGGAGCCGTGGCGCGATTAGGCCGTCGTGGTGAGCGTCGTCGTCCTGCGCACTTTGCTCGTCTATGCGGCGTTGCTGGTGGTCGTGCGGCTGACGGGCAAGCGCGAAATGGGCCATGTGTCGCCTTTTGACTTCGTCGTGGCGATCCTCGTCGCTGAGGTGGCGGTGTTGCCCATCGCGGAACCGGAGCGGCCCGTATGGCACGGCCTTGTGCCTTTGGCCACCATTGTATTCGGCGAACTGGTGCTGTCGTGGCTCACCCTCAAGAGCCAAGCCGTGCGGCACCTGCTCACGGGCCGGCCGAGCGTCGTCATCCGCGACGGACGGCTGGTGGAGGACGAGCTGCGCTCGGTCC
>CALFSR010000031.1 GCA_937916565.1 uncultured Bacillota bacterium
CGCAGAGCCTCGGTTACCTGGACCCACGCGTACCGGTCGTGCTCCACGTCGCTCAGCACCACCGCGGCAGATGAACCCGCGGCCGCCGTGAAGAGGGCCCAGTCCACCCCGGCGGTCTCCACCGGCTGCACCTCTGCCGTCAGTCCTGTCTCCTCCAGCAGCTCATGGCGCCGTAGGGCGGCTCCGGAGCTACCGGTCGGCCGTCCCACGTCGTGGTCGCCATGCCCTGCTCCTCCCTTCGTGAGGAATCTCATCGCGGCCCCGCATCCCGTCGGGCGAGGCAGCCCTGCTCCCACCCGCCGCCTGCCGTCCTCTGTCGCCGGCCGCCGACCGCTGGGCAGGGGACAGCGGCCGCGTTGCGGAATAGTGGAACGGGAGGACCGTGTGCGACCATGTGCGCCCGCTACACCTTAACCGACACGGGCGAACTGCTCATCCGGCAGTTTCGCCTGGCGGAGCTGCCGGATGATTACCGGCCCCGGTACAACATCGCCTCCACGCAGCCGGTAACGGTGGTGCTGGGCGCCGAGGGCCGGCGCGCCGCCTCGTTTCGTTGGGGCCTTATCCCCTACTGGGCCAAAGACCCCCGCATCGGGCAAAAGCTGATCAACGCCCGGGCGGAGACCGTGGCCGTAAAGCCGTCGTTCCGCCACAGCCTGCGCCGCCGCCGGTGCCTGGTGCCCGCGGACGGGTTTTACGAGTGGCGAGCGCACAATGGCCGCAAGCAGCCTTTCCGCGTCGTGCTGGCGGCCGGCGGCGTCTTCGCCTTTGCGGGCCTGTGGGATCGCTGGACGTCGCCGGAGGGCGAGGAGGTGTACAGTTGCACCATCCTCACCACCGACGCCAACGACCGGATCCGGCCCATTCACGATCGGATGCCAGTTATCCTGCCGCCGGAAGACTACGACCTGTGGCTGGACCCCGGTGTTCAAGAGCCCGAGGCCGTGCTCCCGCTCCTGCGGCCTGCACCCGACGACCTCCTGCGGGCTTACCCCGTCTCGACGCTGGTCAACTCGCCGCGCCACGACAGCCCGGCATGCATCGAAGCTGTCAATGAATGATGGAGGGACACGCATGACGTCATCCGCAGGGCAGCCGGAACTGCTCGTCTACTACCGTCAACCCGAGCGGGCCCGGGCCATCAGCGACCTGGTCCAGACCCGTTTCCCCCAGTTAACCGTTCACACCGCCCATACGCCCCAGGACGCGGCCGATGCGCTGGAGCGGGTCGAGATCATCGCAGGCTGGGGCTTTCCCCCGTCCCTGCTGGGCCAGGCGCCGCGCCTGCGCTGGTTTCATAAGTTCGCCGCGGGCGTCGACGATCTGGTCCTGTCCGGCGCGGTCCCGCCCGGCGTCCTCCTGACCCGGACGGACGGCAAGGTGTTTGCCCGGCGCATGGCCGAGTATGTCCTCACGTACGTGCTCGTCTTTTGCCAGGACGTGCGCCGGATCATGGAGCAGCAGCGAAGCCGCCTGTGGAAGCCCTTCGTGACCCGCCGCGCCCAAGGGCTGACCCTGGGCGTGGCCGGCGTCGGCGACATCGGGCAAGAGGTGGCGCGCCTTGCGGCCGCCGCCGGCATGAGGGTCGTCGGCTGGCGCCGCTCCGGAGGAGACGTACCGGGCCTGGAGCGCGTCTACTCCGGACGCGAGGAGCTGCCGGCGTTCCTTGGTGAGGCGGACTTCGTCGCCATCGTGCTGCCCCTGACGCCGGAAACCAAAGGCCTGTTTGACGCCGCCGCTTTCGGCGCGATGAAGCCCGGAGCGTATCTTATCAACGTCGGCCGGGGCGCAGTTGTGGACGAGGCCGCGCTTGTGGACGCGCTCCGTTCGGGTAAACTCGCCGGCGCCGCGCTGGACGTGTTTGCTGAGGAACCGCTCCCCCCGGATCATCCGTTGTGGGGCATGGACAACGTCTACGTGACACCCCACATGTCGGGCCCGACCGTGCCTGAGGAAGTATGCCAGCCGTTTCTCGACAACTTAGGCCGCTATCTCCGCGGCGAACCCCTCGCCAAGCAGGTGGTGCCGGAGCGGGGCTACTAAGGCGCGCCCCGCCCCGGCGAGCTCCACGAGGCCGGGCCCTACGGTTCGGCGCCGGCCAACACGAGCCGGTCGCCGGGCTGCAGGCCGAGCTCCCGGGAGACGCCACCGAGGATTTCCAGTACCATACGCACCGGCTCGGGCGAGACGTACGCCGGGCACGGACCGTCCGGCGGGCACGGCGGCACGTCGTGCACAATGGCTGCGATTGTCCCGTTGGCCCGCACAAACAGGAAGTCCAGCGGGATCAAAGTGTTCCGCATCCACATGCCCGGCCGGTGATCAAACGTATGCACGAAGAGCATCCCCCGGTCTTTGGGAAGCTCCGGACGGCCCATGAGGCCGATGCGCTGCTCCTCCGCGGTCAGAGCCAGCTCCACCGTAAAGCGGGCGAGCTCCACCCCGTCCCGCTCAATGCGGATGACCCGCTCGGGCAGCCCCGTATTGACCGGGATCGGCGGCTCTTCCCCGGGCGCCTGGGCCATGGCTGCCAGGGCAAACAGCAACGCCGCTGCCAGCGCCGCAAATGCCGGGACGTCCCATCGCCGGCCGCGGCAACGCCGGGCGGTCGGCATGGGACGCGCCTTTTGAACGCGCCGGAAAGTAGGCATGATCACCCTCCTCACGCGGCCGGGTTTTCAAAGACGGCAGCAAGGCCTTGGCCGCCGCCGATACACATGGTCACCAGGCCATAGCGGGCGCCTCGCCGGGCCATCTCATACATGAGCTTGACGGTCAAAATCGCTCCCGTCGCCCCGACGGGATGGCCGTGGGCGATGGCGCCGCCGTTGACGTTGACTTTTTCCCAGCTGAGCCCAAGATCCCGGACGACCGCTTCGGCTTGAGCGGCAAACGCCTCGTTGAGTTCTACGAGGTCGATGTCATCCAGGGTCAGATCGGCTTTGGCCAACGCCTTGCGCACCGCCGGCACCGGCCCGATGCCCATGTACTCGGGTTCAACGCCGGCCGCGGCCGCCGAACGCAGGACGAGCTTGGGCGCAAGCCCGAGCGTCTCCGCCTTGGCGCGCGACATGACCAGCACGGCCGCGGCGCCGTCGTTTATCCCCGAGGAATTCCCAGCGGTAACGGTGCCGCCTTCCTTGAAGGCCGGCTTCAAGGCGCCGAGCTGCTCGAGCGTCGTATCAGGCCTGGGATGCTCGTCGGTATCGACCACCCGCTCGCCCTTGCGCTCCGCCACCGTCACCGGCACGATCTGATCCCGGAACAAGCCGGCTGCCATGGCGGCCCCCATCCTCTGCTGGCTGCGGAGCGCTACCTCGTCCTGGGTGCGCCGGTCGATGCCCCACCGCTCCGCGACGTTTTCCGCCGTCACGCCCATGTGGTAGCGGCGGAACGGGTCGCTCAAGGTGACGATGAGCCCGTCCTCGAGCGTGCCGTGGCCCATCCGGTAGCCGAACCGGGCCTGCCGGACGAAGTACGGCAAGTTGGACATGGACTCGACGCCGCCCGCCACGATGACGTCCGCTTCGCCGAGACGAATCGCCTGTCCGGCGGAGACGATGGACTGCAGTCCCGACGAGCAGAGCCGGTTGACGGTGTAAGCCGGCACCTCCTTGGGTACACCCGCCTTGACGGCCGAAGTCCGGGCGATGTAGGCGTCCTCGGCGACTTGGCCGACGCAGCCCATGATGACGTCGTCGATCTGGGCCGGGTCGACGCCCGTCCGCCGCAGCACCTCCCGGATCACCGCTGCGCCCAGCTCGCTGGCAGGCAACGGGCTCAGACTCCCGCCAAACCGCCCGATGGCCGTCCGCACGCCCTCGACCAGCACCACGTCAGCACCCATCGCACAGGCCCATCCTTTCGCGAGGAACTTTTCGACGCAAGGATCTTCCGTACATGAGGGTGCGAACCCTGCCGTGCCGGAGTTGGCGCCGCGACGCCGGCGGCCATGCCCGGACCGTCCCGCCTGTCAACGGCGCGGACCGCTGGGCCGCCTATTGCACCTTCCTGGCGCTCCACACCTGGACGATATCGGTTTCATCGTAGTCAAAGATGAATCCGTAACCTTGCCAGCGCAACAGGAACTTGATCTGGTTGGCGGGCACGCCCAGGTGCTGGCCCGCCTGGGGCACAAAGACACGGTCCCAGCCCACGAAGTAGCTGTAACCGAGGGTTCCCCGGGCGATGGCCACGAGTTCCCCGCGGCGGTTGAAGATGCCGCTCCCCGATGAGCCTGGCGCCTGCGGGATCTCATAGCGCCACAGGCCGCGCCAGTGGCTGTCCAGGTTCAATTCTTTCTGCCCGAGCCGCCCGGAAGTCAACTGGAACGGCAACCCGAGAGGCGCGCCGGCCATGAACAGCGTCTCACCGACCCGCACCGCGTCGCTGTCACCCATCGGCACCCAAGGCACGCCGGCCACACGGTCGACCCGCACCAGTGCCACGTCCATGTTGGCGTCGTACATCTCCACCTGGGCCGGGATCCAGAAGTTCTGGTCGGGCAGGACGACGATGCCAAGCCGGGCGGTCAAGACCCGTACCTCCGCGACCTCCTGAGCGCCGGGTGCCAGTTCTTGTCGCCCGTTGACGACCCGCACATCCTCCGGGCGATACTGCTTCATCACCTGGTAACGCTGTTCGGGCAGCGCGTACTCGATCACGTGATGGTTCGTCAGGATCAAAGTCATGACCCGCACGTCCTGACCCCACGCCACCGCGCCGGAAAACACCACGGTACCGCTCCCGGCGACCTGGGCTTGGTGCC
The DNA here is from genome assembly GCA_937916565.1 of uncultured Bacillota bacterium. Lineage (GTDB taxonomy): Bacteria > Bacillota > Limnochordia > Limnochordales > ZCTH02-B6 > ZCTH02-B6. The sequence continues at coordinate 4,769 of CALFSR010000031.1, forward strand.
GCTCCCACTCGCCCACTTCCCGGATGAACTCCCCCGGCTGGATGCGGGACTCCACATAGGCGACGACGCGCCGCTCGTAATCGATCTCCGTGACGATTTGCACGACAGCCGGCATGACCCGCTCATTCACCAGCACGGCCGGCTCGGGGTCGTCCTGGGCCGTTGCGGCCCATGAGAAGCCCGCAAGAACGCCTACCACAAAAAGAAAACCGATGACGCGTCTCACGCTCCATCCGTCCTTTCGCACAAACTCCCGCCGGGGCCATATCTCCTCCTCCATCCCAAGCTATGCACGACGACAAAAAGGCGCCTGCACGCTGGCCGCGTGCAGGCGCCTGGTGGCTTGCATGGGTCCGGTCGCAGGTTACTCCCGCGGGCGGCCGTCCCAGTCCTCGATGTCCCCTTCATCCACACAGGCGCCAAGGCCCATGTGCATCTTGAGGTAGCGGGCGTTCAACGGTGCGGTGGCTACGTGGGCGGCAAAGTGCTGCCGCTCGCCCCGGGGCAGTTTCACCACGTCGCGGGCTGCGGCGTGGATGACACCGGCGTCGTCAACGATCCCGAAGTCCAGCCGCCACCCGTCGGGTGACTGTACCCGCCCGGCGCTGCGGGTGCGAAAAAGCTTACACCCCGCGAGACGGTACTTTTCCAGCACGGCCATGTCAAAACATATCGGCAGGGCACCCGGGTCCTTGTCGACCAAGGCTTGCTCCACGTAGCGCACGATCAACTCGGGTGCGTGGACCGGCGTCGACTCCGCCACGGCTAGCGTCCCTCGGTGCGGCTTGGATTCTCGATGGGCGTACCGACCATGCTGCCCCACTCGGTCCAGGAGCCGTCGTAGTTGCGCACGTCCTTGAAACCGAGCAGCTCCTTGAGGACAAACCACGTGTGGCTTGACCGCTCGCCGATGCGGCAGTACGTGATCACGTCCTTGTCGGGAGTGACGCCGGCCTCTTCATACAGCCGCCGCAGTTCCTCCGGGGCCTTGAAAGTGCCGTCGTCGTTCACCGCCTTGGACCAGGGCACATTGACCGCCGTCGGGATGTGCCCGGCCCGCTGGGCGGTTTCCTGCATGCCGGGGGGCGCCAGGATCTCGCCCCGGAACTCCTGCGGCGAGCGGACGTCCACCAGCGCCCGCTGCCCGATGCTCGCCAGGACGAACGGCTGCTTGGCCCGGAGCTCTTCGTGGACGTGCGAAATTGTGTAGGAGGACGGCGCAGGCCGCGGCACGTCACGGCTCAGCTCCCGCCCTTCGGCGACCCACTTCTTGCGCCCGCCGTTCATCAGCCGCACATCCTCATGCCCGTACAGCTTCAACTGCCAGTACGCGTAGGCGGCGAACCAGTTGTTGTTGTCACCGTAGAGCACGATGGTGTCTTCCGGCCGGATGCCGGAGCGGGACAGCAAGGCCTCCATCTGCTCGCGGGCCAAGATGTCCCGGCGGACCGGATCCTGCAGATCCGTCTGCCAGTTCCAGCACAGCGCGCCCGGGACGTGGCCGTCTTCGTAGTAAGCCTCGGTTTCCACGTCCACTTCCACGATCTTGACGGCGGGATCGTGGAGATGCTCCGCGACCCAGGCGGTGTCGACGAGCGCCCGGGGATTGGCGTACTCGGTCACGGGAAAGGCCCTCCCTGTCGTCGGATGACGGGATTGCATGACGCAGCCTAATTATATAAATTCCGGTCGGAACGGTCAAGAATTGCTGACCGGCCCGCTTCAGCGCACCCGCCGGTAGCGGCGCACGAAGCCGCTGGTCCGAAAGCCGTGCCGCTCGTACAATCCTTCGAGGTCGGGCGTCGTGCGGAGGGACGCGAGGTCGAATCCGGCTTTCGCGGCGTCCTCCAGGATGCGTTCAACGACGGCGTACGCAAGCCCAAGGCCCCGGAAGCGCTGGCGCGTCGTAACGCTGTAGATGCCGGCGACGCCGGCAAAGGGCCACATCGCGGCCACGGCCGCCGGCTCGCCCACAAGCCGCGCCAAGTACAGCCGGACGACTCCCCGGGGGTTGTAGAACGCGGCCATTCGCGGCGGGTCGTGGAAACCTTCCGCCGCTACGGCCAACGCCGCCTTCCGATCCTCGTCGGTCTCGGCCGCTTCCACCAAGACGCTGCCCGGCCGGAGCCCAAGAGCGCGTCTTTCGCTCCCGTCTCGGGCACGCCTGGGCAACGGACATGTCATCAGGAGCTGCGTGCTTTCGTATGCAAACCCGGCCGCATCGAGGGTCTCCTCCCACGGCTCGAACTGCGCGTCGGGCGGCATCATGAGATACACAGGCTCCTCCACCGGGCCCAAGTGCGCGAGCGCCAAGGCAAGCCGCTCGGCCGGCGGCTCCGGGCCCCCGGTTTCCAGCAAGATCATGGCCGGAGACCGGTGGAGTGCGCGCGGGTGCCGGCGCGCCGTCACCATCCCCGGATAACCCCGGACGATGTAGACGCCGTCGGCTTCCGGCGCGCGCCCAAGGGCCAGCCAGCCGGCGCACTCGGTGCGCCACGCCCGCACGGCCGCCCGTGCGTCTCGCCCGTCCTCGTTTTGCTTGGCCGACCAGCTCATGCCGATGGCTCCCACACCCCCGGGTCGCTTCATACGGCTTCAGACGCCGATACCGAGAATCCAGCCGGCGACGGTGAAGTAGATGATGAGCCCGGATGCGTCGGCCAACGTGGTGATGAGCGGCGAGGAGGCGACGGCCGGGTCGAGACGGGCTCTTTTGATAAGCAGCGGAAGGAGCGCCCCGCCCACGGAGGCCACAAACACGACGAGCACCACCGCCAAGGCAACGGTAAGGCCAACGTCGAGGGGCGTTCCCATGAGAGCCGCCCGGGCCAGCGCCGCCAGCGACATGACGCCGCCGAGGGTCAGCCCTACGGTGGCCTCCCGCACCAGCACCCGGAGGAAGTCGCTGAACTGGAGCTCCCCGACGGCCATGGCGCGGATGACCAGCGTCGCCGCCTGCCCGCCCGCGTTTCCGGCGGTGCCGATGAGCAGCGGGATGAAAAAGGCCAGCATGATGACGTTTTCCAGCGCGGCCTGGTAGTGGTTCATGATGGTGATGGTGATGGATTGCAGGCCAAACAGCACCAGCAACCAAAGGACCCGGGCCCTCACCATGCTGAGAAAGCTTGTCTGCAGGTACGGCTGATCAAGAGGCTCGGTGGCGCCGAGACGATGGATGTCCTCGGTGGCCTCTTCTTCCATGACGTCGATGACGTCGTCCACGGTGACGACGCCCAGGAGGATGCTGCGGTCGTTGACGACCGGCAAGGCCAAGAGGTTGTAGCGCTCAAAGACCCGGGCAACCGCTTCCTGGTCCATATGGACCGGCACCGTCACCACGTTGCGGTCCATCAGGTCGCCCACGAGCGCGTCCGGGTCCGCGATGACCAGCTGCCGCAGGGAGACGACGCCCGTCAGGCGGCCGCTCCTGTCGGTGACGTAGAGGTAGTAGACCGTTTCGGCGTCCGGCGCGGCCTGGCGGATGGTGAGCAGCGCTTCGGCAGCCGTCTGCGTTTCCCGCAGGCGCACGACTTCAGGCGTCATGATGCCGCCCGCGGTGTCCGGGTCGTACCGCAACAACTGGCGGATCGCGGCCGCGTCCTCCGGGATCAGCTCCAAAAGCGCCCGGGCATCCCGCGCCGGAATCGCCCCGAGCAGGTCGGCGAGGTCGTCGTGGGACATCCGCTCGAGCACCTGCTGCAGCCGCTCCGCGCTCATCTGGCGCAACAGGTCGCACTGCACGTCCAGGGACGATTCCTCGATGACGCGGGCCGCCGCCGCCGGTTCGAGGAGCGCGAGGATCTTGCCGCGCGCTTCCCCCTCCGGCAGCTCAGCCATGATCGCGGCCACGTCCGCCGGGCGCAGCGTCAAAAGGAGTTCCAGCAAGGCCTCCTGCTGACCGGTTTCCAGGTGCTCCCGCACCTGCTGCAGCAGTTCGTCGTAACCCTGCATCGTCTCCAGCTGCATCGCATCAGCTCCTCATGGGGGCCCGGACACGCAGCGCCACCACCAGGCCGTCGTGTACGGGCAACAGCGTCGCAACGAAGTCTCGATCGGTAAAGAGAAGTCGGGTGGCTTCCCGCACGCCCTCGGTGGACGGGCCGGTGTCGGCGATATTGAAGATGCGCCCGCTCCACAGCATGTTGTCCACGATGAGCACGCCGCCCACCCGCAGCTTGTCCCTGATCACCGGGATCGACGCCGGGTACTGATCCTTGACGATGTCGTTAAACACCAGGTCAAACTCGCCCGGTGCGTCCCGCAGCACCTCCACCGCCTCACCCACGTGAAACCGGACGATGTGCTCAAGACCAGCCCGGCGCACGTACGCCCGCGCCGCGCCGGACAACGCTTCATCCCAGACCGTATGGTGCACCTCGCCGCCACCGTTCTCGGCCACCGCCCGTGCGAACCAGAGCGTCGAGTACCCATAGCCCGACCCAAGCTCAAAGACGCGCCGGGCGCCGATCATGCGGGCGATCTGGTAGCAAATGCGGCCGGCCACCGGTCCAACGATGGGGAACCCGTCCTGGCGGGCCCGTTCCTCCATGTCGGCCAAGACCGGGTCGCCGTGATAGGCGAGTTGTTCGAGGTACGTGCTGACCGTCGGGCTGATCAGTTCCATCCGTACGCCTCCCTATCCCGCCCCGCAGGCTTTGATGGCCGCGGCGCAGCATTACACGATGGGCACCGGAGGCGACAACGGCCGCTGGCCCTTGACATCCCAGACACCCCGGATGGTGAGCCGGAAGTCGGGCAGCGAGTCAAAACTCAGGAAAAACACGCTGTACAGCGGCTCGCCGTGCCGGTAGCCCCGCTCCCGCAGCACCCGCTCAAGCTCGCCCAGATCGGCCACCAGGTCCGCCCACGGCCGTTCCGTAAAGAAACCGGCCCGCTCCAGGCGCATCTCCCAGATGATCCGCCCACCTTCGGCCATGGCGAAACCGCCGCCAAGTTCCATCACCCGCCGGGCAGCGAGGGCGATGTCCGCCGGCGAGTGGCCCAAGATCGCCAACTGGCCCGAAGGGTTGTAGCTGGTGGCAAAGCCGGCCAAGTCCGGTGCGAATCCCGTCAGCCACGCCGGGGTAATCCAGCGACCGTGCCAATCGTACAGTGCGGCCAAGATG
>CALFSR010000032.1 GCA_937916565.1 uncultured Bacillota bacterium
CCCGGCGGAGCAGGCGGCGGACGCCGTGCGGCACTTGGCCGGACACGGACAGCAGGCGTGGGTCATCGGGGAAGTTGTGGCCGGCGAGCCTGGCGTGGACGTCGTCGGTTTCGGCGAGGACGGCCTATGATTCGCCTGGCGGTGCTCGTGTCAGGCCGGGGCAGCAACCTGCAGGCGATCCTCGCCGCGGCGGCCGCGGGCCGGGTAGCGGCCGACCCGGTGCTCGTCATCTCCGACAACCCCCAAGCGCCGGCCCTCGACATCGCCCGAAGCTACGGACTGGCGGTCCTAGGCGTCGCGCCGAAGGAGGCGGGGGGCCGGGCGGCGTTTTTCCGGCTCGTGGAGCGCGAGCTGGCGGCGGCCCGTGTGGATCTTGTCGCCCTCGCGGGATTTATGCGGATCTTGCCGGCCCACATCGTGAGCCGGTTCCGCTGGCGCATCCTCAACATCCACCCGTCGCTCTTGCCCGCGTTTCCCGGGCTTGATGCGCCCCGGCAAGCCATCGAGTACGGGGTACGCGTGAGCGGCTGCACGGTGCACTTTGTGGATGAAGGGGTCGACAGCGGGCCTATCGTGCTGCAGGCCGCCGTGCCGGTGCTGCCTGGCGACACGCCCGATACCCTTGCCGCGCGCATCCGCGAGGAGGAGCACCGGATCTACCCGGAGGCCATCCACCTCTTCTCCCAAGGGCGGCTCCGGGTGGAAGGCCGGCGGGTGCGCATCCTTGACCCATTGGCGTAGCGGACAGGAGGCGAAAAATGTGCAGGCCATTACGGGGCGGCGAGCCCTGATCAGCGTGTCGGACAAGCGGGGCGTGGTCGAGTTTGCCAGGGGTCTTGCGGCCCTCGGTTTCGAGATCGTGTCGACCGGGGGCACCGCTGCCGTCCTCCAGGAGCACGTGCCCGTCACGCCCGTGAGCGCGGTGACCGGGTTTCCCGAGATTTTGGACGGGCGCGTCAAGACGCTGCACCCCAGCGTCCACGGCGGCATCTTGGCCCGGCGGGACCGGGCGGATCACATGGCCGCCCTCGCGGAGCACGGTATGGCGCCCTTTGACGTGGTGGCCGTGAACTTGTATCCGTTTGTGGAGACTATCCGGCGCCCCGGATGCACGCTGGAGGAAGCCGTCGAGCAGATCGACATCGGGGGCCCCGCTATGGTGCGGGCGGCCGCCAAAAATCACGCCTACGTCTGGGTCGTGGTCAACCCGGAGCGCTATCAGGCGGTGCTGGATGCGTTGGCCGCGGACACTGACCAGGAAGCCGATGCGGCTGTCCTCCTCCGCCGCACCCTGGCGCAGGAGGCGTTTGCCCACACCGCTGCCTATGACGCCGCCATAGCGGCGTATCTGGAGGGCCAGCTTTTGGCCCGAGAGGTCGGTGGGCCGGCCGCAGGGGACGACGGCGCCGCCGGGGAGGGAACGCCGGACGGGGGCCGCACCGATTTCCCCGCGGTGTGGCAGGTGCGGCTCGTGCGGACGCAGGCGCTTCGATACGGTGAGAACCAGCACCAGGCCGCCGCGTTTTACGTCGAGACTCCGCCGGCCGCGGGCACCATCGCCGCGGCCGAGCAGCTGCAGGGTAAGGAGCTTTCCTATAACAATATCCAGGACGCCCACGCCGCGCTGGAGATGGTGCGGGAGTTTGACCGGCCGGCCGTGGCCGCGGTCAAGCACACAAACCCGTGCGGCCTCGCCCTGGGGGATACGGTGGCGGAAGCCTTTGCCCGCGCTCGGGATGCGGATCCGGTTTCCATTTTCGGCGGCATCGTGGCCGCGAACCGGACCGTTGACGCGGCGGCGGCCGCGGCCATGCGGGAACTATTTCTAGAGGTGATCATCGCGCCCGACTTCGATCCGGAGGCTCGAGCGATCTTGGCCGGCCGGCCCAACCTGCGCCTCTTGCGGGTGCAGCCGTGGGCGCCGCCGCGGAGGTACTTTGACGTAAGGAGCGTGGGCGGCGGGATTTTGGTGCAGGAGGCCGACTGGCGCCCTGAGCGTCTCGACCCGGCGGTGGAGCGGGTCGTTACCCGGCGGGCGCCTAGCCCCGAGGAGTGGGCGCAACTCGAATTCGCGTGGAAGGTCGTCAAGTATGTCAAGTCCAATGCCATCGTGCTCGCGCGGGATTGGGTCGCCATCGGGGTCGGCGCAGGCCAGATGAACCGCGTCACGGCCGCACGGCTTGCCCTGGAGCAGGCTGGAGAGCGGGCGCGGGGGGCGGTGCTCGCGTCCGAGGCGTTTTTCCCGTTCGCGGACGTGGTGGAAACGGCCGCCCAAGCGGGCATTACGGCCATCGTCCAGCCGGGTGGATCGCGGCGGGATGCCGACTCCATCGCGGCCGCGGACGCGGCGGGCATCGCCATGGTGTTCACCGGCAGGCGGCACTTCCGGCATTGAGCCCGCCCGCTGGCACGGAGGAGGATGAACATGCGGGTACTCATTGTCGGCCAAGGCGCCCGGGAGCATGCCCTCGCCTGGGCGCTCGCGAAAAGCCCCCACCTGGAGCGGCTTTACTGCGCCCCGGGCAACTCCGGCATCGCCGCGGTCGCCGAGTGCGTGCAGGTGGCTCGCGGGGGCGCCGCTGACCTGGCCGAGTGGGCGGCGGAGAACGGGATCGATCTCACGGTCGTGGGGCCGGAGGTGCCGCTGGTCGCCGGCATTGCGGACGCCTTCGCGGCGCGCGGTTTGCGCTTGGTCGGGCCCTCGCGGGATGCAGCCCTCATCGAGGGGAGCAAGGTCTTTGCAAAGGACCTGATGGCCCGGTGGGGCATCCCGACGGCCGCTTACCGGGTGTTCTCAGACCCCGGGGAGGCCCGCGCCTACGCCCGCCGGCAGCCGCTGCCCGTGGTCATCAAGGCCGACGGGCTTGCCGCGGGCAAGGGCGTGACGGTGGCTTGGGACTGGGAAACCGCCGACGCGGCCATCCGGGCCGTGATGGAGGAACGGGTTTACGGCGAGGCCGGCGAACGGGTCATCATCGAAGAATTTTTGCCCGGCCGGGAGTTGAGCGTGCTGGCTCTCACCGACGGGCACACGGTGGTGCCCCTGGCACCAGCCCGGGACCACAAGCGAGTGGGGGACGGCGACACCGGCCCCAACACCGGCGGCATGGGCGCCTTTTCCCCCGTGCCCGGGGTGACGCCGGCGCTCGTTGAGCGTATCCGGGACGAGATTCTCGTGCCCACCGTGCGGGCGCTGGCCGCCGAAGGCCGCCCCTACCGGGGCGTGCTGTACGCCGGTCTCATGCTCACGGACCAAGGACCTAAGGTCGTCGAGTTCAACTGCCGCTTTGGTGACCCGGAGGCCCAGGTGGTCGTGCCTCGCCTGGCTACCGATTGGCTGACCGTGTTTGACGCGCTGACGCGCGGCCGCTTGCACGAGGTGGAGCTGAAGTGGCGTGACGAGGCGGCGGTGTGCGTCGTGATGGCGTCCGCAGGCTACCCGGGCACGTATGAGACCGGCCGGCCGATTCGGGGCCTTGAGGCGGCGTCCGCCGAGCCCGGCGTCCTCGTGTTCCATGCGGCGACTCGCAGGGACGGCGACGCCTGGGCGACCAGCGGCGGAAGGGTACTGGCCGTCACCGCCCTGGGCGCAGGGCTGGCGGCGGCGCGGGAGCGCGCGTACCGGGCCGTGGGGCATATCCACTTCGACGGCATGCACTACCGGCGGGACATCGCGAACAGCGCCTTGACGGTTTCCTCCTCGGGTGACACGTAGACCGTGCGATGGTGGTCATAGATGACCATCCCCGGGCGGGCGCCCCTTGGTTTGCGCACGTGTCGCACCCGCGTCCAGTCCACGGCCACGTTGCTGGAGAGCCGGGCTTTGCTAAAGTAGGCGGCGAGCTGCGCCGCGTCCGCCACATCGTCTTCGAGCGGCTCCCCGTCCACCTGCAAAATGACGTGGGCGCCCGGCAGGTCCTTGACATGCAGCCAAATGTCGTCCGGCCGCGCGGTCTTGAGGGTGAGCCGGTCGTTTTCCCGGTTGCTGCGGCCGATCAGTACCCGCGCGCCCCGGCGGGTGCGGGCGACGAGGGGTCCCGCGGCGCTCCCGCTGGCCGGTGGCTTGGCCCGGGTCGGCTCAGGGCCGTGAGAAGACGCCGGTTCACCGCGCCGGGCGCCGGGAGCCTGCAGCTTGGGCTTAGGCAGCACGCCGGCGCCCGCGAGTTCCGTCGCGATCTCCGCCAGTGCCCCAGCTTCGTCGGCCATTTCGATGTGCAGCGCGACCTGCTCCAGGTACGCGAGCTCAACCAGGGCGGCGTCCAACTGAGCCCGCACGGCTTCCTGGGCCGAGCGGGCTTTCGCGTAGCGCTTGAAGTACCGCTGGGCGTTCTCGGCAGGCTCGAGCGCCGGGTCAAGCGGGATGGTGACCGGCGCGCCCCCCGCATGGTAGTTGGCTACCGTCGCTGACGGCCCGCGCTTGAGCTCGTGCAAGTGCGCGGTGAGAAGCTCCCCAAAGAGGCGGTACTCGTCGGCCCGCTCGGCGTTGGCAAGATCGTGGCGCAAGTTCTCGACTTTGCGCACCAGCCGCTCGATGGCCGCTGCCGTCGCACGACCGAGACGCTGCTTTTCCCGGTCGATCGCGACGACCTGCAGGCGGTGGTCGAAATACGTTGCCGCCGCTTCGCTGGCACTGGCGCACGCGCGGACGCTTCCTTGGACGTGCACCGGCCGGAACGCCCAGAAGTCGGTGGGTTTCCCGCTGTCATCCACGATGAGCACGGGCTCAAACCGGCCCGCGGCCACCGCCCCGGCGAGGGTGACCACGGTGTCAGCGACGCGCTCAAGCGCCCGGGCGGTCATCTCTCCGTGGGTGCAGTCCGGATCGACGCCCGAGCGGGCGAGAACCTCCCGCACCGCGAACGGTCCAAACCCGTCGTACAGCTCGGCGATGGTCCGGGCGACCTTCTGAGGGCCGGGCTGCAGGGCGAGCAGGCGGGCGACGTCCGGTCTTTGGGCCGCGCGAGGATCGCGCTTTTTTGGCAGCGGCGGCGGCTCATAGATCTCGCCGGGCACGAGCTGCCGCCGTGGGCCGGCGCCCGTCGCGGAGCGGTGCATCGCGTCAAGGATACGCCCGGTCCCTTCTTCCACGAGGATCACGTTGCTGTGGCGACCGGTGAGCTCGACGATGAGGACGAGCCGCACGCGCCGGCCGCTTGAGTCGATCGTCTCGCAGGTGAGATGGATGATCCGGTCGAGCCCCACTTGCGAGACGTTGAGGATTCGGGCCGGCTCGAGATGCTTGCGCAGGAGCATGCAAAAGGCGGGCGGGTGCGTGGGGTTTGGGGGCGCGGCATCGGTGAGGTGCATCCGGGCGTGCTGCGGGTCGGTGCTGATGAGGAGCCGGTGATTGCAGCCGGGCATGCGGCAGGCGAGCACCAAGGTCCGGGCGTCGGGCTGATGAATCTTGTGGATGCGGGCCGCAGTCAAGATCGATTGAAGTTCGGCGGCGACGGCGGCCGCAAAGAGGCCGTCGAAAGGCATGGTCATTCCTCCGCAGGAGGGGTCGGCGGTGTCCGGGGACCATTGTACCACACGGGTTGGCGGCGTTGGGGGCGAGTGCTCGCACTGCAGGAGGCGAGCTGCGGGCGGCGAAAATACGATCGGATCAAGGGGGGCCTGGCATGCGGGTATTGGCAGCGGTACTGGCGGCAGCGCTGTTCGTTGTGGCGTGGGCCGGTGACATCGGTTACGGTCAGGTGGACAGCGCGGTTGTCCGGCTGGAAACCGGGCTGCGGTTCGTGGCCCTCGGATGGGCCCGGGAAGGCCAGGAACATCTCCAGCAGGCGGTTCGGCTCGCCCCCGGCTGGACGGAGGCCCGGGTGCTGCTCGCCTTGAGCCACCATGCCCAGGGCCAGTGGGAGCAGGCGCTTGCCCAGTACGAGGCAGTGCTCGAGCGGGACCCGGACCTCGGCGCACTGCGGGTGCTCATGGGTGACATTTACTTCGCCCAAGGGCGCCTGGACGAGGCCGCGCAGGAGTATTCCGCGGCGCTGGCGCATGCCGACGGAGCGGGCTGGGCCTACTACGGTCTCGGCCGCGTGCAGCAGGTTAAGGGCGAAGACGGCGCTGTGGACATGTACGCCGCGGCGGTTTCCCATGCGCCGGACCTGCTGGATGCCCGCATCCGTCTTGGCCGGCTGCTGCGGGCCAGCGGGCGCCTTGAGGAGGCCCTGGAGCACTTGCAGTACGCCCAGCGGCTCAACAGCCGCCTGCCGGAGGTCCGGCTCGAGCTAGGTATCGTGTACGAACTGCTCGGCCGTATTGCCGAGGCCGAGCACGAGTACCGGATGGTCATCCAGCTCGATCCGGCCAACGACGAGGCGCTTCTGCGCCTCGGGACGCTGGAGGCGGCCCACGGCGACACATGATTCGCCCCCGGGGGAAATATGCATGAAGTGCTGCCTGCGTGCAGGCGGCACTTCTTTTCCCCCGAGGGGGGCTCCCGATGGCCGAACCCCTTTGGCACCAGCTCTCGGCCCAAGACGCGGTGCGCCGTGCCGGCACGCACGCCGGGCGAGGGCTGTCAGACGCCGAAGCCACTAAGCGGCTTGCCCGTTTCGGGCCCAACCGCCTTCCGGAGCAGGAAGGCGCCTCTCCTCTTGCCATTCTCCTGAAACAGTTCCAGGACCTCATGGTTCTCGTCCTCTTGGGTGCGGCCCTCATCTCGGGCGCCCTGGGCGAGCTTCTTGACGCCGCTGCGATTTTCGTCATCGTCCTCCTCAACGGCATCCTCGGGTTTCTGCAGGAGTTCCGGGCCGAGCGCTCCTTGGCCGCACTGCGAAGGCTTGCCGCTCCTACAGCCCGGGTCATCCGCGGCGGGCTCGAACACGTCATCCCCGCCGCCGAACTTGTACCCGGCGACGTGGTGCTGCTTGCCGACGGTGATCGCGTGCCCGCCGACGGGCGTCTCCTGGAAGGCCACGCGCTGGCCGTCGACGAGTCGCTCCTCACAGGCGAGTCGGCGCCGGTGGCCAAGGACGATTCCGCCGTGCTCCCGGCCGGCACCAGCCTCGCGGACCGGGTCAACATGGTGTTTATGGGCACTACGGTCACCCGCGGCCGCGGCTCGTTCGTGGTGACCGCCACCGGGATGCAGACGCAGATTGGGCAAATCGCAGGTATGATCCAGCAGGCCGAGCCGCAGCAGACGCCTCTCCAGGCGCGGCTCGAGCAGCTGGGCCGCGTGCTCGTACTGGCCGCGTTCGCGGTGGTCGCGGTCGTGTTCGCGGCCGGCGTTCTCCATGGACTGCCGGTTTACCGCATGTTTTTGACCGCCGTCAGCTTGGCGGTGGCTGCCATCCCCGAAGGATTGCCCGCGGTGGTCACCATCGCCCTCGCCCTGGGCGTGCAGCGCATGCTCCGGCGCAACGCCATCGTCCGCCGCCTGCCGGCGGTGGAGACGCTGGGGTGCGCGACGGTGATCTGTTCCGACAAGACGGGCACGCTGACCCGAAACGAGATGACGGTGACCCGGCTCTGGCTTGCGGGCCGGGATGTGGAAGTGACCGGCACCGGATACACGCCCCAGGGAGAATTCTTTGCAGCCGGCACGAGGGTCGATCCGGCGCAAGACTCGGATCTCAGGATGGCCTTACGCATCGCGGCCACCTGCAACCATGCCCGGTTGCAACGCAAGCCCGATGGCGGTGGGTGGCAGGCCTTTGGCGACCCGACGGAAGCGGCCCTCGTCGTGGCCGCGGCCAAAGCCGGCATCACGCCGAACCGGGACGTGGCGGGAGAAATCCCGTTTGACGGGGAAAGGAAGCGCATGAGCGTGCTAGTGCGGGACGGAGGCCGCCTGGTGCTCATGTGCAAGGGCGCGCCGGAAATGCTCCTGCCCCGCTGCGACCGCATCTACCGCGAAGGGCTCCTCGAGCCGCTTAGGGCCGAAGATCGGCGGGCCGTCATGGCGGCCGTGGAGGGGATGGCCCGCCAGGCGTTGCGGGTGCTCGCGGTCGCCTACGCGGAACGGCCTGCCGGTCCGTTGCCGCGCCAGCTCGACGACGGCTGGGAGCAGCGGCTGGTATTTGCAGGGCTTATCGGTATGATCGATCCGCCCCGGCCGGAGGTGAGGGCTGCGCTGCGCACCGCCCGGGAGGCGGGAATCCGCACGATCGTCATCACGGGCGACCACGCCGATACCGCGTTCGCGATCGCCAAAGAGCTGAACATTGTCCGCGACATGTCGGAAGTTGCCACCGGGAGTGACTTGGACCGGTGGTCGGCGACGCAGCTTGAGGAGGCGGTGCGCAAGGTAACGGTGTTCGCCCGGGTTTCACCCGAGCACAAGTTGCAGATCGTCCGGGCTCTCCGGCGCCAAGGCGAGGTAGTGGCCATGACCGGGGACGGGGTCAACGACGCACCCGCCCTCAAGGAAGCGGACATCGGCGTGGCCATGGGCCAGACGGGCACCGACGTCACGCGGGATGCGGCGGACATGGTGCTGGCGGACGACAACTACGCCACGATTGTGGCCGCGGTCGAGGAAGGGCGCGGCATTTACGACAATATCCGCCGGTTCATCCGGTACCTCCTCGGGTGCAATGTGGGGGAGGTGCTGACGATGTTTGGGGCGGCCATGGCCGCTCTGCCCCTGCCGCTGTCGCCGCTGATGCTCTTGTGGGTGAACCTGGTCACCGACGGCTTGCCGGCAATTGCCCTGGGGATGACCCGTCCGGACGACGACATCATGCGCCGGCCGCCGCGATCGCCGCGGGAGGGCGTGTTCAGCCGCGGGCTGCACGGGATGATCCTCGGCCGGGGTCTGCTCATCGCGGCCTGCACGCTGGCGATTTTCGTTCTTGCGCTGCGGGAGCCGGGGGGCGAGATTCGGGCACGTACGCTGGCATTCACCACGCTCGTGGTAGCCCAGCTCATCTACGCTTTCCAGTGCCAGTCGGAACACCACAGCGTGTTTGACATCGGCATCACCCGCAACCCGCACCTTGTAGCCGCCGTCGCCACGTCTCTGGCGATGCACCTGGCGGTGCTCTACGTGCCGCTGCTGAACCGGGTATTCGCCGTCGTGCCGCTGGGAGCGGCCGACTGGGGCATTGTGCTGGCCTTTTCCGGCTGGTTCCTTTTGGTCGAGGGGGTGCTGCGGGGGGCGCGGCGGGTGCTCAGACGCTGGGTTTCCGCGTCCCGGGCGTAGTTTACAACGCTGTTGGCAATAGGTTACAATGGGTGCAAATGCGCCCAGGGGGTTTGGGCACGCTTTGCTGCGAAGCATGACAGGCTACGGCCGGGCGGCAGCCTCCTTGGGGGGTCGGGCGGCGACGGTCGAGGTGCGTTCCGTCAACCACCGGTTTCTCGACCTGGTGGTGCGGTTGCCGCGCGGCCTCGGCGGGCTCGAGGAGCGGGTGCGCGGCGCCGTCCAGGACCGGATCCACCGGGGACGTATCGAGATCGCGGTAGCGGTAGAGGAACACGGCGGCGCAGACCGAAGGGTCAAGATTGATCGCGGGCTCGTCCTCGCCCTGCGGGCGGCCTTGGAGGAGGCCCGCGACGTGCTGGAGTCGCCCGAACCCGTCACCTTGTCCCATGTGCTGGCTGTCCCGGATGTGCTCCAGGTAGAGGAGCCTGAGCCGGACCTTGAGGGCTGGTGGGACGTGGTGCGCGAGGCCCTCGGCCAGGCGCTGGCCAGCGTCGTGGCTATGCGGACGCGCGAGGGACAAGCCTTGGCCGTCGATATTATGGCCCGCGCCCAGCGGCTCGAGGGCTTGGCCGCTTTGGTGCGCCAGCGTTCGCCGGTGGTCGTGCAGGAAGCCAAGGCCCGCCTGGAGCAGCGCCTCGGCGAGCTTGTGCCGCAAGGGGTCGATCCCCAGAGGATCGCGCAGGAAGTGGCGATCATCGCGGACCGGTGCGACGTGAGTGAGGAACTGGCTCGCGTCGAAAGCCACCTGCGTCAGCTGCGGGAGCTGGTGGACGAGCCGTCGCCCGCCGGCCGCAAGCTGGATTTCCTGCTGCAAGAGTTGAATCGCGAGTGGAACACCATCGGCTCCAAGGCCAGCGACGCCCAGATCGCCCAGTGGGTGATCGAGGCCAAGGCCGAGCTGGAAAAGATCCGGGAACAGGTACAGAATATCGAGTAGCAGGAGGTGGCGGGGGGTGGCTCTGCCCAAGTTGACCCCGGAGGAAAAGCGGAAGGCCCTAGCCAAGGCACAGGAGATGCGCAGCCGGCGGGCGCGGCTGCGGCAGGATTTGAAGCGGGGGGCCATCAGCCTGCGCGACGTGCTCGCCCGGGAGGACGACGAGGTGGTTCAGAAGATGCGGGTGGCGTACTTGCTCCAGTCGCTCCCGCAGGTCGGCAAGGTAACCACCAACCGGGTCATGAAGGACATCGGAATCCACGCCAACCGCCGGGTCCAAGGCCTTGGCGCGCGCCAGCGAGAGGCTCTGCTGGAGCGGTTCGGGGATACGGGCCGCGCCTAAGCCCCTGGCCGGGCGCCCAAGGGTGCGGGGAGCGCCGGAATGCGGCGCAGGCGCCCGGGTCTTTTGAGGCTGTAAGGACCGGGTAGGGGAGAGTGCAGTGGACACCAGGCTGATCAACATCGGATTCGGCAACGTGGTCGCCGCCCACCGGATCGTCGCCATCGTGGGTCCGGAGTCGGCGCCCATCAAGCGCCTCGTTCAGGAGGCGAGAGACAAGGGAACGCTGATCGACGCGACGTACGGGCGCCGGACTCGCGCCGTGATCATCACGGACACAGCCTATGTGATTTTGTCGGCCGTTCAGCCGGAGACCGTGGCGCAGCGCCTGAACCAGCGGGAGAGGCTCGACGCCGCGGCGGGGGTTTCTTGACGGGCGCGCCATGAACACGGTAGCCAACGGGCGGCGAGGGTTTCTAGTAGTCCTGAGCGGACCTTCCGGCGTGGGCAAAAACACTCTGCTCAGTGCGGTGCTGCCCCGGGTAGAGGGGCTGCAGTATTCCGTCTCCGCCACCACACGGCCGCCCCGCGCCGGGGAGGTGCACGGCCGTGACTACTTTTTCCTGTCGGACGAGGAGTTCGACGCCATGGTGGAGCGAGGGGAGCTCCTGGAGTGGGCGGAGTTCGTCGGCCGGCGCTACGGCACTCCCCGCCGCTATATCGAAGAGTGCCTCGACAAAGGCTTGACGGTCATCCTGGACATCGATATCCAGGGAGCGGCTCAAATCCGCCGGGCCCTGCCCGAAGCCGTGCTCGTCTTTTTGCTGCCGCCGAGCTTGGACGAGCTGCGCCGGCGCATTTACGGCAGGGCGAAAGATTCGGAGGCCGCCATCGCCGAGCGCCTTTCCTGGGCGCGTCAGGAACTGGCGGCCGTGGCCGATTACGATTACGTGATCGTCAACGATGATCTCGAGCGGGCCTGCGACGAGCTGCGGGCGATCATCGTCGCGGAGCGGTGCCGCGTCGAGCGCAGCGGGTACGGTGCCCTGGTCGCGGGCTTTCGAGAGGAGGGTGAAGGGGCATGATCATGAACCAGCCGTCCATCGACCTGCTGCGGGAGAAGGTGGACAGCCGCTACACGCTGGTGGTGGCGGCCGCCAAGCGCGCGCGGCAGTTGCTTGAGGGTGCGCCGCGTCTTGCCGACGTGTCTTCCGACAAGCCGGTGACCATCGCGCTGTGGGAGATTGGGGAGGACAAGCTGGAGTTTGAGCGGACCAAAGCCGGCATCAAGTGACCCGACCGGTCCCATCGCCGAGGTGATCGTCGACGTCCCGGTTCCCGGTGTGGACCGGGTTTTTCACTATCAAGTGCCGGCTGGACTCGCCGCACGGGTGCGGGTCGGGCAGCGGGTTCTCGTCCCCTTTGGAGGCCGGCGGGTCGAGGGGTACGTCGTCGGCTTCACTACTGAAACGTCGGCGCGCCAGCTCAAGCCGCTCCTTGCCATCCGCAGCGAGGATCCGTTCTTTGACGCGAATGGCGTCTCGCTGGCCGAATGGCTGTGCGAACGCTGGCTGTGCCTGCGGGTGGAGGCCCTCCGTTGCTTAGCGCCGCCCGGCGCCGCGGGGGTGGACCCGGTCCGGGCCCGGATCGTCCCCGGTTGGCGGCTCGCGGTGGGCGCGGCCGACGCGCGTGCGGCCGTGGCGGAGCTCGTCGCCCGCGCACCGAAGCAGGCGGCGGTGGTGTCGCTCCTCTTGCAGGCGGCTGAGGCAGGGGATCCCGCTCCATTGCCCGCTGTGGATATACGCCGCCGGACGGGAGCGCCGGCCAGTTCCCTACATGCCCTGGCGGAGAGGGGGTTGATCGCAGCCGCTCCAGTGCGGGTCGAACGGGCGCCCGCTCCGCCCCGCGTGGCCGAAGCAGCTGACCCGCTGCCGCTCACTTCCGAGCAGGAACTGGCCTTGACGGCCATCCGGGCCGGCCAGCGGGAGGGCGACAGGCGGCCTGTCCTGCTGCAGGGGGTGACGGGCAGCGGCAAGACGGAGATCTACCTGCGCCTCGTGGCCGACGCGGTGGCCGCCGGCCGGGGGGCGCTGGTTCTTGTGCCCGAGATCTCCCTCACGCCGCAGACGTTCGCCCGCTTTGCGGCCCGGTTCCCGGGGCAAGTTGCCGTGCTGCACAGCGGTCTTGGAGCTGGGGAACGGTTTGATCAGTGGGAGCGGGTAGCGCACGGGCGGGCGCCGATTGTTGTGGGCGCCCGGTCGGCCGTCTTCGCGCCGGTCCCGGACTTGGGGCTGGTCATTGTCGACGAGGAGCACGAGACTTCCTATAAGCAAGAGGAAAGCCCCCGCTACCACGCACGAGAGGTGGCGCTGGAGCGAGCCCGGCGGGCCGGCGCCCTGTGCGTGCTGGGCAGCGCCACGCCGTCCCTGGAAAGCTACGTCCAGGCACGACGCGGAGAGCTTAGGCTCGTGCGCCTCAGGCGGCGCGTGGACGGGCGGGAACTGCCGCCGGTCGAAGTCGTCGACATGCGGGCGGAGATGGTGGCCGGCAACCGCACCATCTTCAGCGCCCGGCTGACCGAGGCGCTGGCCGAGTGCTTGTCCCGGGGCCGGCAGGCGGTGCTGTTTTTGAACCGGCGCGGCCATGCCCAGTTCCTCCTTTGCCGCGAGTGCGGGCATGTGGTGCGCTGCGCTGACTGCGCTGTGAGCCTCACGTACCATGCGGCGCCCGCGGAGCACCTGCGGTGCCACTATTGCGACGGGATGCACCCGCTGCCGTCCCGGTGTCCCCAGTGTTCCGGCCCGTACTTGAGACCATTCGGCGCGGGAACCCAGCGGGTGGAGGCGCTGGTGCAGGAACTGTTCCCGAGGGCCCGGGTGCGGCGGATGGACCTCGATACAACTGTGCGGAAAGGGGCGCACGCGGCCTTGTACGAGGCGGTGCGCCGGGGCGAGGTGGACGTCATCGTCGGCACCCAGATGGTCGCCAAGGGCCTTGACTTTCCCAACGTGACGCTGGTGGGCGTCGTGGCCGCCGACAGCACGCTGCACGTGCCGGACTTTCGCGCCGCGGAGCGCACCTACCAGCTGCTGACGCAGGTCGGAGGCCGCGCCGGGCGCGGGGTGGACCCCGGCCGGGTCATCGTCCAGACGTACCAGCCGGACCACTACAGCATTGCAGCGGCGCGCGACTATGATGATGACGGGTTTTACCGCCGGGAGGCCGCCTATCGCCGAGGAGGAGGATACCCGCCTTTTGCTTCGCTGGTGCGGGTTCTGGTCAGTGCCGCAGCGGGTGCTCCCGAGGCGGCCCGCATCGCCGCGCAGGCCGTCCGCGAGTGCGCCGCAGGGGCGGATGTGACCGTGGCCGGACCGGCGCCGGCTCCCCTCGCGCGCCTGCGGGGGCGGGAGCGGTGGCACGTCTTGATCAAAGGGGACGGCGACGGACCGCGCCAAGTGGCCGCCGCCGCCCGGGAGCTGTGGCGCCACGCCCTGGGCCGGCGGGACGTGACGGTGGCCATCGACGTAAATCCCATGTCGTTGCTATAAGGGGGCCGTTGGACGATGGCAGTGCTCGACATCGTATTGGTGCCCGACCCGGTGCTGCGTCAAAAGGCGCGGCCCGTGGAGCGGGTCACCAAGCGCATTCAGAAATTGATCCGGGATATGGCCGATACCATGTACGCGGCCAACGGAGCGGGACTTGCCGCTCCCCAGGTGGGGGTGTCGGAGCGGGTCATCGTGGTCGACGACGGTAACGGCCTTGTCGCCCTGGTTAACCCGCGTCTTGTCGCCGCCCAGGGTTCGGAGGTGGACGTGGAAGGGTGTCTCAGCATTCCCAATGTCAACGTCTACGTCGAGCGGGCGGCCCAGGTGGAGGTGGAGGGCTGGGACGAACGGGGCCGCACGGTCCGCATCAAGGCCGAAGGCCTGCTGGCTCGCGCCCTGCAGCATGAGATCGATCACTTGGACGGAGTTCTCATCACCGATAAGGGGAGCCCCATCGAGCGGCCGAAGGAGCCGGCCCGCGACGAGGGGGAGCCGGCGGTCGGCCCGGGGGGCGAGGCGGGCGGGAACGCCCCATGAGCGGCCTACGCGTGGTCTTTATGGGCACGCCCGACTTTGCCGTGCCTTCGCTCCAGGCCATCATGTCGGCCGGGCACCGCGTGGTCGCGGTTTTCACCCAGCCCGACCGGCCAAGGGGACGCGGGCACAAGCTCGCTCCGTCCCCGGTGAAACAGGCGGCGGCGGCCAGCGGCATCCCCGTCTATCAACCCCTGAGGCTGCGGGACCCGGACGCCTTGATGGCTTTGCAGGCCTTGGCGCCGGACGTGATCTGCGTCGTCGCCTATGGCCAGATCTTGCCCAAGGCCGTTCTCGATTTGCCGCCTTTGGGCTGCGTCAACGTACATGCCTCCCTTTTGCCCCGCTGGCGGGGCGCGGCGCCCATCCAAGCCGCGCTGCTGGCGGGCGACCCGGTGACGGGCGTGACCACGATGTTCATGGATGAAGGGCTTGACACAGGGGACATCATCCTCGAGCGCAGCATTCCGATCACGCCCGAAGATGACGCCGGCACCTTGCACGACAAGCTGGCCTCCGCCGGTGCAGCGCTGCTTGTGGAGACGCTGGCGCTGCTCGCGGCCGGGCAGGCGCCTCGCCGCCCGCAGGATGGGGCGCAAGCCACATATGCCCCGAAGGTCGACCGCTCCCGGGCGGTCATCGACTGGACCCTGCCTTCCTCCCATATCCGCAATCAGGTGCGGGCGTACGCGCCGTGGCCCGGCGCCTACACGTTCCATGCCGGACGTATACTAAAAGTGCTGCAGGCTGAGTCCCGCGAGGAGTCGGCCGGCGCCCAACCCGGCCAGGTGGTCGCTGTGGAGGAGGAGGGCTTCGTCGTGCAAGCCGGGCTCGGCACGGTGCTCGTGCGCCGGGTGCAGCCGCCCGGCAAGGGGCCGATGGGCGGGCGCGACTACGTCAACGGCTACCGCCTGCGGGTGGGCGAGCTGCTCGGCTTCCCATCTGCGAGTCCGGACGGCACGGATTGACTTTCCTGCACCTTTGCGCCATGATCAAGATGTAAAGACCACCGCAACCTGAAAGGAGGCGATAGGCGAGTGTTTTTTCCGTTCTACGATCCGACGTTCATCCTGCTGATTCCCGCCTTGATCCTTGCGTTGTACGCCCAGCAGAAGGTGCATTCAACCTTTTCGCGCTACAGCCGTGTCCCGGCGCGGGCTTACCGGACGGGTGCTCAAGTAGCCCGGGAACTGCTAGATCACGCGGGATTGCGGGATGTGCCCGTGGAGCTTGTGAGGGGTACCTTGTCGGACCACTACGATCCCCGCACCCGCACCATGCGCCTGTCGCCGGAGGTGTATCACGGCACTTCCATCGCGGCGCTGGCGGTTGCGGCCCACGAAACCGGCCATGCGCTCCAGCACGCCGGCAACTACGTGCCGCTGACGGTACGCAACGGGTTGTTTCCGGTCGCGGCCATCGGGTCGCAGATGGCGTTTCCGCTGTTTTTCCTGGGCTTGATCTTCGGCGCCGAGCCGCTGCTCAACATCGGGATCTGGCTCTTTATCGCCGCCCTGGCGTTCCAGGTGATTACGCTGCCGGTCGAGTACGACGCGAGCGGACGGGCTATGCGATTGCTGGCGGCCGGAGGGTATTTGGACACTGATGAGGTGCCCAAGGCCAAGGCCGTGCTCAACGCCGCCGCCTTGACCTACGTAGCCGCCGTGGCGGTCGCCTTGATGAACCTGCTCCGCCTGCTGGTGCTGCGCAACTCTCGGGACTAGAGCCTGGGCAGCCGCTAGGTTCAGTCCAACGAATACGGGGCGGCCGCTGGGCGGCCGCCTCTTTCCATCCATCCACCACCGTCGAAAGGGGACGAGCCGCCCTTGCGCCAGCGGACCGGCCTCAGGGACAAAATGGACGCACGGCAAGCCGCCGTGGACATCCTGGTCGCCATCGAAGAGCGTGCGGCGTACGCTGGATTGGCCTTGGACGCCGAGCTCGCGCGGCGGGGCGGTTCATCCCAGGTGCGCGCCTATATTACCGAAATCGTCTACGGTGTCCTTCGCTGGCGCGGCACGTTGGACTGGATGATCGGCCTGTGCAGCCGCCGCTCCATCGACGCCCTTGATCCGGGCGTCCGCAGCATCTTGCGTGTCGCCGCGTACGAGATGCGCTTCCTCTCCTCGGTGCCCGTGCCGGTTGCGGCCCACGCGGCCGTCGAACTGGCGAAGGCCCGATATCACCCCGGTGTTGCAGCCTTCGTCAATGGCGTCTGCCGTCAGTTGAGCCGGCGCATGGAAAGCGGGGATTGGCCATGGCCGGACATGTCCGAGGACCCCGTTGGGGCGTTGGTCGTGAAGACCTCCCACCCCGAGTGGCTCGTGGCCCGCTGGATCGAGCGATTCGGCCCCGGGGAGGCGGAGGCTTTGTGTGCGGCCAACAACCAATCGCCGGCTCTGCATGTGCGCGCCAACATTCTTAAGACGACGCGGGAGGTGCTCCGAGCCCGCCTTCGGGAGCTAGGTGCTGAGGTCGAAGCCGGTGGGCTGGCGCCACAGGCCCTGCGGGTCAAGGGTATGGGCTCGGTGGGGGATAACCCGCTCTTTCGCGAAGGGTTGTTCACCGTGCAGGACGAAGGCGCGCAACTGGTCGTGCACGTCTTGGATCCGCAGCCGGGCGAACGGGTCATCGATCTGTGCGCCGCCCCGGGCGGAAAAACGACCCACATCGCTGAGTTGATGGGCAACCGGGGTGCTGTGGTGGCGGTCGACGTTCACCCCGGCAAGCTGCGGCTGGTCCAGCAGGCGGCGCACCGCCTTGGCATCCACATTATCACCGCGGAGGCCGGCGACGGCCGGGAGATGGCTGGGCGGCTCGCCGCAGCCGATCGAGTCCTCGTGGATGCCCCTTGTTCGGGGCTTGGAGTGCTCCGGCGCCGGCCCGACTTGCGCTGGCGCAAGTCGCCTTCGGAGCTGGCCGGCCTAGCCCGGCTGCAGGGGGAGCTGCTGGCGGCGGCGGCCACGCTGACGCGACCGGGGGGAACTCTTGTTTACAGCACCTGCACCACGGAGCCGGAGGAGACGACGGGGGTCGTGCAGGCGTTCCTCGCCGGGCGCGATGACTTCGCTTCCGTCGAGTTGGGGACGCCGTTCGTTCCGGCGG
The DNA here is from genome assembly GCA_937916565.1 of uncultured Bacillota bacterium. Taxonomy (GTDB): domain Bacteria; phylum Bacillota; class Limnochordia; order Limnochordales; family ZCTH02-B6; genus ZCTH02-B6. The sequence continues at coordinate 17,556 of CALFSR010000032.1, forward strand.
ACGGACCAGGTGGGTATCTGTATCCCCACCGGCACGGCACGGACGGCTTCTACGTCGCCCGGCTGCAAAAGATGAATCGACAACAAGGGATTTGACGGGGCGCCTCGAAGAAATAACTCTGATTTTACTCATCACTTCGCACCAAGGAGGGAACGACGTGATCAAGGTGCTCATTGCCGACAACAACATGCCGTTGTGCGCGTCGTTGAGCGAGTTTCTCAACGGGCTGCCGGACATGGAGGTCGTCGGATGCGCCTATGACGGGGAGGAGGCCCTGGAGCTCATCGCCCGGACCCGGCCTGATGTCGTCATCCTCGACATCACCATGCCGCGGCTCGACGGCATGGCTGTGCTGGAGCGGCTGCCCGACCTGAAACTGGAACGTCGTCCCCGCATCATCGTCCTCACCGCCTTGGCCCGCGAGGACATCGCCAAGCGTTTCACGGAACTCGGCGCCGACTATTTCCTGCTGAAGCCCTTCGACCTGCAACTGTTGGCCGAAAGGATCCGGCAGTTCGCGTCTTCGCACGAGGTTGAGGCCCCCAAGACCCCCATGCCGCAAACCCGGCCGGGAATGGCCCGCATGGCCAACTTGGAGGCGATGGTGACGCGGCTGTTGCATGAGATGGGCATGCCGGCCCACTTCAAAGGCTACCAGTACCTCCGGGACGCGGTGCTCATGGCCGTGGAAGGCTCGGACCTGGTGGGCGGCAGCTTGAGCAAGGAAGTGTACCCGCGCCTTGCCAGCAAGTACAACGCTACGCCGGGCGGCGTGGAGGCCGCGATCCGCAATGCCCTGATCGCCTGCTGGGAAAACGGCAACCGGGCATTCCTCGAGCAGCTGACGGGCCAGTCCATCCGGACCAAGAAGGGGCGCTTCCCCACCAATTCCATGATCATCGCCCAGCTGGCGGACCAGTTGCGAATGCAGGTGCGGGCGAGTTAGCGGCCAACCCCAGCTCTGCCTTGACCTGCGCGAGGCCGGCCAAACCGCGGGCCAGGTGAGCTTCCCCATCCGCGAGGTGGGCCCGGGCGGTGGCCAGTTGCTCAGGACGGAGCGTGCGCGCGTAAACCTGGAGCGCGCTGACAGCGGCTCGTTTGCTGGCAAGGCTGTAGTGGAAACTGTCCAGGGCGACCTGGAGCTGTTTTTGGTGGGCAAGGTCAAGGATGCCGGGCGGCGTTAAGTCGTGCAGCGCGAGATGCGCCTGCTTGATGTCCTGGGAGTAGCGGCCGAGGTGTACCCAGGCCGTGAAGCGGTCGACCCGGCTCGACCGCAAGCCGTCGAGCACGGCCGGCACCGCGTGGAGCGCCTTTTCGGCGTCCTCGTAAGCGGACAGGAGTTGCTCCGCCCAGGTCGAGAGGGCCTCCGCCTGCTCGGGAAACGGAGCGAAACCCGATGCTTTTGGCACGGCCGCCGCTTCCGCCGAGAGCAGCGCGGCACGAACGGGAACCGGAGGTCGCGTGTCGGGCAGACTGTGCCGCAGCGGACCGGCCTTGATGGGTGGGGCGGACCCGGTGAATAGGAGCGCCAGTCCAGCGGCGGCCAGCACGGCCGCCCGCGGGCGCGTGCTAATCACCAGCGGATCCAACCGTCCGGCGGCGAGCCCAATGAGGCCGCAGACGAGGCTCGCGAGACCGACGGCGGTTGCCGCAACGAGAAGCGTTTCCATGCCCGGACCACCTTCCTTCATTTTGTCCTCGCGGTAGGGTTTCCGGGGCGT
>CALFSR010000033.1 GCA_937916565.1 uncultured Bacillota bacterium
CCCGCCTCGATACGCGCCGACCGGCCCCCGGCCCGCAGGGGCACGGCGGGCCAGGCGCTGTCGTCGACCTCGATTCCGAGTTCCTCGGACATAAACGCCGCCGAGACGCCGAGCCCGGTCCCGATCAAGGTCAGCACGCCGCCCGCTGGAAGCTGGCGCCCGTCCAGCACCAGCTTGACCTGCGCCCAGCCGGGGCAGGCATATACAAGGACCGCCAGGCATCCCAACAGCCACAGGGCGCTCCGGCGCCAGCCCCGCGCCATCCGATCCGCCTCCTGCTCACGCTTTCGGCACGGGCGTCGAAAAACCTTACTGCAGTATCCCGGAATTTCCCATCCCAATCGTCCTTTTCCTGCTGAAACCGGCAACGGCGTGCGCCCTCCCGGGGATAAGGCGCAAGCACGCGAGAGCGGCCACCGCCGGAACTGTCTCAGGCGGTGGCCGCGAGAGGTTGCTGGTGGAGGCGCCGGCGAGTCGCACGCCGGGTCCGCAACGGCAGTGACAGGAGTTTCTCCGGGCGCAGCCTGCGTTTGCGTCTCGCCCGCCGGACCTCCCACAGGCAGGATTTCCGGCAGGCCAGCCCTAAGGGGTGTCCCCCTGCCCTAAGGGCAGCGGTCAGGGGCAAGCCTGCAGCGTATGACACCGGCGGCCGCCTTGCAGGCACGGCGTCCGCGGCGTGCGGCAGTACGGTTTAGTTACGCAGCAGCCGCAAGAGCAGGTTCATGCTTGGCACTTATTGGCCGTCCACCGTTTAACGAGCTGGTGGGACCTCGACCCGCTTATCTCCTATCCCCACTCGCCACGTCGAGCCTACTCGCCCCCATAATGGAGAGATTCACCTTGCCCGCTTGACCGCCCGCGCGGCTTCCCGCTGGGCTTCCCGTCGGGCGATGTCTTCCCGCTTATCCCACTTCTTCTTGCCCCGGGCGAGAGCCAGTTCCACCTTGGCCCACCCGCGGTCGCTGAAGTACACCCTCAGCGGGATGAGAGTGAGGCCCTGCTCCCGGGTTTTCCCCACCAGGCGCCGGATCTCGTCCTTATGCAACATCAGCTTGCGCACCCGGACCGGTTCATGGTTGAACCGGTTTCCGTACTCGTACGGGCTGATGTGCATGTTGTACAGGTAAACCTCGCCGCGCTCCACCCGGGCAAACGCGTCGTTGAGGTTGGCCCTGCCCAGCCGGAGCGACTTGACTTCGGTACCTGTCAGCACGAGGCCGGCTTCCAAGGTTTCCAGGATATGATATTCATGCCGGGCCTTGCGATTCGTCACAACGGCCCTTTCCGGCGCCACCGGATACCACCTCGTGCCTAGTCCATTATAGCACCCCGCCCCGGGGTGTCAACGAAACGGGGCCGCGTGCGCCGCGGCCCCGGGTTCACTCCCTGCGCTCGGCCTGGCGAGCCTAGCTGAACAAGCCCGCTCCGAACAGGGGCGCGAACACCAGCGACACGATGGCCATCAGCTTGATCAGGATGTTCAGCGACGGGCCGGCGGTGTCCTTGAAGGGGTCGCCCACCGTGTCGCCGACGACGGCCGCGGCGTGCGCCGGGCTACCCTTGCCCCCGTGCTGGCCGCTCTCGATGTACTTCTTGGCGTTGTCCCATGCGCCGCCCGAGTTGGCCATCATGATGGCCAGGAGCACGCCGCTGATGAGCGCCCCAGCCAGCAAGCCGCCTAGCGCCAGCTTGCCCAGGATGATGCCGACCAGGATTGGAACGACGACGGCCATGAGACCGGGGACAATCATTTCCTTCAGCGCCGCACCGGTGCTGATCTCGACCGCCCGGGCGTAGTCGGGCCTCGCCTTCCCCTCCATGAGACCCTTTATCTCACGGAACTGGCGCCGCACCTCGCTGATCATCTGGAACGCCGCCCGGCCGACGGCGTTCATCGCCATCGACGCGAACAGGAACGGCAACATGCCGCCGATGAACAGGCCGATAATCACCTCAGGCTGCAGCAAGTCGATGGCACTGATGTTCGCGGCCTGAGAGTACGCCGAAAAGAGCGCCAGCGCCGTCAAAGCCGCCGAGCCGATGGCGAAACCTTTCGCAACAGCGGCAGTCGTGTTCCCCACCGAGTCGAGGCTGTCCGTGATCTGGCGCACCTTGGGCTCCAGGTGCGACATCTCCGCGATGCCGCCGGCATTGTCCGCGATAGGACCGTACGCGTCCACCGAAACCGTGATGCCGGCGGTCGCCAGCATCCCGACGGCCGCCAGGGCGATACCGTACAGTCCCATGCCCGGAACCGCCGCCTCGGAGACGAAGTACGCGACGCCGACGCCGAGAACGATCATCAGAATCGGCAGCGCCGTGCTCATCATGCCGACGCCCAGGCCGGAGATGATGTTCGTGGCCGTCCCGGTTACGGAGCTCTCGGCGATTTGCTGGGTCGGCCTGTAATCGGCGGACGTGTAATACTCCGTCAACTGGCCGATGACAATGCCCACCACGAGGCCCGCCGCCACCGCCACAAAGACGGCGAAACCGCCCACGGGCAACAGCATCGTACAGGCAAGATACGTGCCGACCAAGCAAAGAATGCCGGCCGCGAAAGTGCCCATGCGCAAAGCCCCGGCCGGATTGCCCTCGCCTCGCACGAAAAACGTCGCGACCACCGACGCCACGATCCCGACGGCGGCAACGACCAGCGGCAAGGCGACGATAGCCGGAGAAGACACGACGCCGCCCACGTACAAAGACGAGCCGACAACCATCGTGGCGATGATGGACCCGACATAAGACTCAAAGAGGTCTGCGCCCATGCCCGCCACGTCACCGACGTTGTCACCCACGTTATCCGCGATAACCGCGGGGTTGCGGGGATCGTCCTCCGGAATGCCGGCCTCCACCTTGCCCACGAGGTCTGCGCCGACGTCGGCCGCCTTGGTGTAAATCCCGCCGCCGACGCGCGCGAACAGGGCGATGGAGCTTGCACCGAGGGCAAAGCCGTTAACAATGTTGAACGTGGTCGGGTCGGACGTATCCGCAAATATGAGGACGATCAAGGACAGGCCGGCCAAGCCGAGGCCGACCACCGACATGCCCATGATGGCGCCGCCGGAAAAGGCAACCTGCAGCGCCCTGGCCATACCGCTGGTCCGGGCGGCGTTGGCGGTGCGGACGTTGGCCTTGGTGGCCGCCTGCATGCCAATGAAGCCGGCCGCCGCCGAGCAGATGGCACCCACCAGGAACGCCACCGCGGTCGCGGGCGGCATGTCTCCCGTCCCCCGCACCGTACCGGCGATGTAGATGACCGCAGCCAGGGCGACGACGAACACCGCCAGCGTCCGGTACTCGCGCCGCAAAAACGCCAGAGCCCCCTCGTGAATCGCCGCCGCGATCTCCTTCATGCGGTCAGTGCCCGCGTCTTGCCGGCTCACCCTGCCGAACAGAAGGTAGGCCATCAGGAGCGCCAAGGCCCCGCCTGCGAGGCCTAGGTACGCGCCGGTTGCCGTCACATCCATCGGCGTCTCCTCCCCACGCTCACGCCAAAATGCCTAAAAGCAATCCGCTTAAGCCCACACGCTGATGATAATCGACAGCACCATAAACGCGATGGCCAGGTACGTCGTCGCCTTCTCCAGGACACGGTCGATGCCGCGCGCCTGATCAAAGAACATCTGCGCGCTGCCGCCGATGGCGCCCAGCCCCTCGCCCTTGCTCTTTTGCATGAGCACGACGGCGATGAGTCCAATGGAAACCAGCAACTGGAGGATCATCAAGAAGACGCCAACAGCCCCACCTCCCGTCAGCAAGCTGTGCACACAGCGTTCATTCTAGCATGAGCTTATTCGACTTTACAACCTTGATCCAGCAAACTGTCAAGGTCCCCGCCAAGACGGCCAGAAAGCGGACCCGCCACCAAATGAAAGGAACCGCCGGCGCAGGCGGGCCCAACGTACGGACCGGCCAGGCGCCGGCGGCAGCCGGCTCTCGGCTAACGGCGCTGCCGGAGCACGCCGCGGCCTCGGTAGCGGGCCGCGGCCCCGAGCTCCTCCTCGATTCGCAGCAGCTGGTTGTACTTGGCCACCCGGTCCGTGCGGCTCGGGGCACCGGTCTTGATCTGGCCGCAGTTGACCGCCACCGCCAAGTCCGCGATGGTCGTGTCCTCGGTCTCGCCGGATCGATGCGACATGATGGCCGTATAGCCGGCCCGATGCGCCATGTCCACCGCCTCCAGCGTTTCGGTGAGGGTGCCGATTTGGTTGACCTTGACCAGGATGGAGTTGGCGACGCCCAGCTCGATGCCGCGTTCAAGGCGCGCCGGATTGGTCACGAACAGATCATCGCCCACCAGCTGCACCTTGCCGCCCAGCTCGCGGGTGATGACCGCCCAGCCTTCCCAGTCGTCCTCGCTCAGCGGGTCCTCGATGGACACGATGGGGTAGCTGCCCACGAGATCCTGGTAAAAGGCGACCATGCCCGCCGCGTCCCGCTGGACTCCCTCGCCGCTGAAATGGTAGACGCCGTCCCGGAACAGCTCCGTCGAGGCCACGTCGAGGGCCAGCACCACGTCTTCACCGGGGCGGAGTCCGGCCTGTTCGATCGCGGCCACGATCACGTCCAGCGCGGCTCGGTTGGAGGGCAGGTCCGGGGCGAAGCCGCCCTCGTCGCCCACGCCGGTGCCGAGGCCTTTCTTCCGCAGGACGGCCTTGAGGGCATGGAACACCTCGGTGCCCATGCGCAGGCCTTCGGCGAAAGAGTTCGCCCCGACCGGCATGATCATGAACTCCTGGATATCGACGTTGTTGTCCGCGTGCTTCCCGCCGTTCAAGATGTTCATGAGCGGCACGGGGAGGTCGCGGGCGGCCGCGCCGCCGACGTAGCGATAAAGCGGCAGGCCGGCCGACGCAGCCGCAGCCTTCGCGACCGCGAGCGACACGCCCAAGATCGCGTTGGCGCCCAGGTTCCCCTTGTTGGGCGTGCCGTCCAGCTCGACCATGAGCCGGTCGATCTCGACCTGCTCGAGAGCGTCCATGCCGACGACCTCGGGCGCGATCTTGTCCCGCACGTTTTCGACGGCCTTCTGAACGCCGCGCCCGAGATAGCGGCCTTTGTCGCCGTCGCGCAGCTCAACCGCCTCAAAGGCGCCCGTGGAGGCGCCCGACGGCACCGCGGCCCGGCCAACGCTGCCGTCCATCAGGTGCACCTCCACCTCAACGGTGGGGTTGCCGCGTGAGTCGAGAATCTCCCGGGCTTTGACGGTCTCGATCAGAGTCATGCAGCGCTGACCTCCGCTTGCTGAATGATGTCGACGAAGCTCCTTGCATCGAGGCTGGCGCCGCCGACCAAGGCGCCGTCGATCTCCGGCTGCGCCATGAAAGGCCCGATGTTGTCGGGCTTAACGCTCCCGCCGTAGAGGATCCGCACGGCCGCCGCGGCCGCGGCGCCGATGGACGCCGCGAGCGTATCACGGATGAGCCCGATGACCCGGTTCGCCTCCTCCGGCGTGGCATGCTCGCCGGTGCCGATAGCCCACACGGGTTCATAGGCGATGACGGCCTTCGCCGCCGCCTCCGAGTCCAAGCCGTCAAAGGCGGCCTTGACCTGGCCAGCCACCACGTCCTCGGTTTCGCCGGCCCGCCGTTCCTCGATGCGCTCTCCGACGCAGACGATGGGCACCAGCCCGGCGGCGGACGCGGCCTGCACCTTGCGGCGCACCTGCTCGTCGGTTTCGCCCATGATGTGCCGGCGCTCGGAGTGCCCGAGGATCACGTAGCGGCACCCTAGGTCCAGCAGCATGGACGCGGCGATCTCGCCCGTGTACGCGCCGGCCGCCTCCCAATGCATGTTCTGCGCCCCGAGCGCGACCGGACTGCCTGCGAGCACCGGCCCTAGCGCGGCAAGCGCCGTGAAGGGCGGGCAGACCGCGACACTCACCCCGCCGGCTGCACCGGGTTCACCGGTGGACAGGGCGACCTGGCGCTCCGCGATGAGCGCGAGCAGGTCGCGGCCGTACAGGGCGGCCTCCGCCGTCGTCTTGTACATCTTCCAGTTGGCCGCGATGAGCGGCGTGCGCATCGTCTTCCCTCCGTTGCCAAAGGCTGCGGCCGCGGGCGCTATCGCTCTGGCGGCGCGCTCGGTTTGTCCCAAAGGGCCGCCACTCCGGGCAGCTCAAGCCCTTCCAGGAACTCGAGCGACGCGCCCCCGCCGGTCGAGATGTGGGTAATCCGCCCGGCGACGCCGGCCTTTTCCACCGCCGCCACGGAGTCGCCGCCGCCGACGATGGTAGTCGCCTCGGCTTCGGCCATCGCCCGGGCAACGGCCAGCGTTCCTTCGGCGAACGCGTCCCACTCAAAGACGCCCATGGGGCCGTTCCAAACGATTGTCTTGGCCCTGCGCACAGCCTGCGCGAACAGCTCCCGGGTCTTTGGCCCGATGTCGAGTCCCTGCCAGTCCGAGGGGATCGCGTCAACGGGTACAACTTTGCGCTCCGCGTCCGCCGCGAACCGATCCGCGACGACCACGTCCACCGGCAGCAAAAGCTCGACGCCGCGCTCTTTGGCCTGGCGGATGAGGTCCGCGGCCAAAGGCACCCGTTCCTCCTCCAGCAACGAGCGGCCGACATCCAACCCCTCGGCCTTCAGGAACGTGTAGGCCATGCCGCCGCCGATGGCGATGGCGTCCACCTTGGTCAGCAGGTTTTGAATGACCCCGATCTTGTCGCTCACCTTGGCACCGCCCAAGAGGGCGAGGAACGGCCGTTCCGGGTCGCTCAGGGCGCGGCCCATGACCTCGATCTCCTTTTGCATGAGGAAACCGGCAGCCGCGGGCAAAAGGCGCGCCACGCCCTCCGTGGAGGCATGGGCCCGGTGGGCAGTGCCGAAAGCGTCGTTGACGTACAAATCCGCGAGCGCCGCCAGCTCCCGGGCGAACTCCGGATCGTTCTTCTCCTCGCCGGGGTAAAACCGCACATTCTCTAGAAGCAGCACATCACCGTCGGCCAGGGCCGCCACCTGCGCCTGTACGGCGGGGCCGACGCAATCGCCGGCCTTGTGCACCGTCGCTCCCAAAAGCTCCGACAACCGCCGGGCCACGGGGTCAAGGCGCATCGAGTCGACGACCTTGCCTTTGGGCCGGCCCAGGTGGCTGACGAGGATGACCCGGGCGCCGCGCGTGCGCAAGTGCTCAATCGTGGGGATGGCGGCTCGGATGCGGCTGTCGTCGGTAATCGCCCCATCCTGCATCGGCACGTTGAAATCGACCCGGACCAGGACGCGCTTGCCCTTGACGTCCAGGTCGGCGACTCCAAGCTTGGCCATCATGGCGCTACTCCCGCCCGCGCATGTACTTGATCAGGTCCACGACCCGCTGCGAGTAGCCCCACTCGTTGTCGTACCAGGAGACGACCTTGGCCAGGTTGCCTTCCATGACTTTGGTCAGGGACCCGTCGACGATGGACGACCGGGAGTCCCGCAGGAAGTCGGACGACACCAGCGGCTCGTCGGTAATGCCGAGGATGCCCTTCATGGGGCCCTCAGCCGCCTTGCGGAACGCGGCGTTGATCTCCTCGGGGGTCGTGGTCTTGTCCAGTTCGGCCACGAGATCCACCAGCGACACGTCCGGCGTCGGGACGCGCACGGCGAAACCGTCCAGCTTGCCCTTAAGGTGAGGCAGCACCAGGCCGACGGCCTTGGCCGCACCGGTCGTCGTCGGCACGATGTTCATGGCCGCCGCCCGGGCCCGGCGCAGATCCTTGTGGATCAAGTCGAGGATCCGCTGGTCGTTGGTGTAGGAGTGGATTGTCGTCATCCAGCCCCGCTTGATGCCGAAGTTGTCGTCCAGGACCTTGGCCATGGGCGCGAGGCAGTTGGTGGTGCACGACGCGTTGGAGACCACATGGTGCTTCTCCGGGTCGTACTGCTCGTGGTTAACGCCCATTACGATGGTGATGTCTTCGTTCTTGGCAGGTGCCGAGATGATCACCTTACGGGCGCCGGCCTCAAGGTGCAGCGCGGCCTTTTCCCGGGCCGTAAACAGCCCCGTGGACTCGACGACGTACTCGACGCCCAGCTCGGCCCAGGGCAGGTCGCCCGGGTTGCGCTCGGCCAGCAGGCGCACCCGCCGGTCGCCGACGAAGATGGAATCGCCCTCGGCCCGCACCTCCTCATCGAGGCGGCCGTGCACCGAGTCGTACTTCAGCAAGTGCGCCAGCGTCGGCGCGTCGGACAGGTCATTGATCGCCACAAACTCGATGTCCGGGTCGCGCAGGGCGCTGCGGAACACAAGGCGCCCGATGCGCCCAAACCCGTTGATCGCTACGCGTACGGCCATGTGACAGCTCTCCCTTCTCCACTTACCCCTTGACGATGGATCGCTTGTCCAACCAGTTTTATTTTCCACCGCCGGGCGTGCGATTCCTCCGCAGCTCGTCCGCGAGCGCAGCGAGGCGGCGCATCCGGTGGTTGACGGCCGACTTGCTGATGGGTGGCTGGAGAAGCTCGCCTAAGTCCGCCAGGCTTGCCTCCGGGTGCTCAAGGCGCAGCCGCGCCACCTGCGCCAGGGACGGGGGAAGGCTGCCCAGGCCCAAGCGCTCTTCGAGGAAGCGGATGTCCTCGATCTGGCGCATCCCGGCGGAAACCGCCTTCTCCACGTTGGCCGCCTCGGCGTTGACGAGGCGGTTGATGCGGTTGCGCATCTCCTTGAGCACCCGGAAGTCTTCGAAGGCCAGCAAGGTCCGGTGGCCGCCGGTGAGTCGCAGCACTTCGCCGATGTCGTCCGCGTCCTTGATGTAAACCACCGGCCGTCCTTTGCGGTGGACGAGGCCCGACCGCACGCCGTAATGCTCCAGGACCCGCCGCAGCTCATGGGCTTGCCCGTCGGTGTCCAGGGCGACTTCGAGATGATACCCCGCCTCGGGGTCGGACACCGAGCCGCGCGCGAGCAGCATCGCCCGCATGTAGGCCCGGCGGCAGCAGTCCCGGTCCGGCGGAGCCGTGGACGGCAAATCGCCCAAGGCGGCGGCGGTGCCGGCGTCACCCGCCGCGTCGGGGGAAGGCGGGACAAACTCTACCACGTACCGGCCGCGGCGCCCCCTGGAATCCCGCTCCACGCGGGGCGCACCGCCCCACACCTGCTTGCCCAGGGTAAAGAGCTTGCGGGCCACGGCGGCGGTGGCGGCGTGCACCACGACCTGCCCGCCGTCAATCCGCCCCTCGAGGGCCACAAGAGCCGCTAGTTCGGCCTGGCGGCAGCAGCGGCGCCGGGGCATCACGCGGGCCAGTTCTTCCCGCAGCCGGGCCGCAAAGACCATTCCTTGTCAACCTCCGTTTCGCCGGGCCCACGCGGGCAAGAGCCGAGCCATCCACGCCCGTGCCGGCTGGCCTTGCGCGGCGCGGTGGGTTTCCCAAAGGTCCCGCACCGCGGCGGCAAGCCGCTCGGGCTCGTGGCGGGCCATGTCGGCATGGCTGATAAGGGCGCGAGTGACCGGGACAACCCCCAAGGCTTGGAGCGCCGGCAAGTCCGCCGCCACCGGGAACTGCCCTTCCCGGCGGTACTTCTCCGCGAGGCCCGGCGGCACCCGGCCGCCGTTGAGGACGACGTAGTCGATGATGCCCGGCCCGGCGTGGTCCAGCAAAGCCTGCACGTGGTCGGAGGCGCGGTAGCCGTCGGTTTCCCCGGGCTGGGTCATCACGTTGCAAACATAGACCCGCATCGCCCTGGACCGCCGGATGGCGTCGGCGATGCCTGGCACGAGCAAGTTCGGCAGGATGCTGGTGTACAGGCTCCCCGGGCCCAAAATGATGACGTCGGCCTCCAGGATGGCACGGATGGCCTCCGGCACCGGCCGCACGTCCGCCGGTTCCAGGGAAACCCGGCGAATGCGCTTGCCCTTTTGGGGCAGGCGGCTTTCGCCCACAAGCCGCGACCCGTCTTCGTACTCGGCCGCGAGGGCCACCGGCTGGACCGTGGCCGGCAGCACCTGGCCGCGCACGGCCAGCACCTTGCTGGACGCCCGCACCGCCTGCTCGAAATCGCCGGTGATCTCGGTCATGGCGGCGATAAAGAGGTTTCCGAAGCTGTGGCCCTTAAGCCCCTCCCCCGCCTGGAAGCGGTACTGGAACAGCCGCTCCATGAGCGGCTCGGTGTCGGCCAGGGCAACGAGGGTGTTGCGCAGATCGCCCGGGGGCGGCACGCCCATCTCTTCCCGGAGCCGCCCGGAGCTGCCGCCGTCGTCCGCCACGGTTACGATGGCGGTGATGTTGCTGGTCAAGCCCTTGACGCCCCGCAGCAGCGTGGAAAGGCCGGTACCGCCGCCGACGGCGACGATGCGCGGGCCCCTCCGCAGCGCCTGTCGCCGGTAGACGAGGCTGGCCAGGCTGTCGACGGTGTCGGGAAGCACTACCGCCAAGAGCGACCGCAGCATTTGCCGCAAGCCGACGACGATGAGCACAATGCCCGCCGCAAGGACCATCAGGCCTACCGCGGTCCCCGGAGCTTGCGGAAAGAGGCGAGCCGTCTCGCCGATCCAGCGGGCGATGCCCCGCCCGACGGCACCGAGGGGGTCGACGTCGACGATGAGGATAAAGCCGGCGCTCACCAATAGGACGCCGGCGGCAAGAAGAAGCAACCAGCGCTTGACTCCCATGCCGGGATACAGCCACTTCCAGGCGTCCACCTGCGTCCCCCCCTCCGCCTAGGTCAGTGGCAAAGGTCCCGGTGCTGCACCGCCACCCGGTAGCCGCGGCTTTGGAGGAACTCGCCGAGGCGCCGCGCCACCGCCACGGAGCGGTGCCGGCCGCCGGTGCAGCCGATCCCGATGAGCAGATGGCTCTTGGTTTCCCGGGTGTATTGAGGCATCAGAAAGTCCAACAGATCAAACAGCTTCTCCATGAACCGCTGAGTCACGGGCCATTTGAACACGTACTCCTCGACCGCCGGATCGCACCCGTCGGCGGCAGCCAAATCCTCGACCCAATACGGGTTGGGCAGAAAACGGACGTCAAACACGAGGTCCGCGTCGATGGGCACGCCGTGCTTGAAGCCGAAGGACAGGATCGTCACCGCGATACCGTCGGTCCCGTCCTGGCCCAGGAGGTGGGCGATGGTCTCCTTGAGCTCCCGGGGCGTAAGGTGGCTCGTATCGACGATGTGGTGGGCGCGCCCTTTGAGCTCCTGCAGGCGGCGGCGCTCCTCGTGGATGCCTTCGAGGATGCCACCCTCCGGCGAAAGGGGATGGCGCCGGCGGGTCGCCTTGAACCTGCGGACCAGCGCCTCGTCGGAAGCCTCCAGGAACAGGATCTTATACTGGAAACCAACCGCTTCCAGCTCGGCCAAGGCGTCGAAAAGATTCGCGAAGAACTGCCCGCCCCGGATGTCGATGACGAGCGCGACCTGGTTGACCTGGCCGCCGGACTTCGCGCATAGCTCCGCAAACTTTGGGATAAGGGCCGGGGGCAGGTTGTCCACGCAAAAGTAGCCCATGTCTTCAAAGGCGTGCATGGCCTCGCTCTTGCCGGCACCCGACAGCCCCGTGATGATGACGAATCGCACCTGTTCCACCGCCGCCGCCCCCAGCGCCCCCGCGAAAGCCGGCGCTCGCGTCAATTCCAGCGCCCTCGCCCCCGCCGGGACCGTCTTGACTTCATTCTACGCCTGCCGGCGGGAAAGGGCAAAGGCGGCCTCCTCGTCCACGATGAGCGTGGCGTCCGGATGCCGCTGCAGGATGGAGGCGGGCACCGCCTCCGTCACGGGCCCGGCGACGGTTTTGGCTACGGCGTCCGCCTTTTCCCGGCCCGAAGCCAGAAGCAGCACCCGGCGGGCGGCGACGATGGTGCGTATGCCCATGGTGATGGCAAGCTTGGGCACTTCCTCCAGGTCCGCGAACCCATAGCCGCGGCAGTTGGCCAGTCGGGTCTCCTCGGTCAGCTCCACCACGTGCGTCTCCGAATCAAACGGTGTGCCCGGTTCATTGAAGCCGATGTGCCCGTTGCCCCCGATGCCCAGCACCGCCAGGTCCAGCCCGCCGGCGCTCCGGATGCGCTCCTCATAGTCACGGCATGCTTCCTGCGCATCGCCCGTCGACCGGGGCCAGTGGGCTTGGCTGTCCGGAACATTGACGTGGTCGAGCAGGTGCATGCGCATATAGCGGGCGAAGCTCATCGGGTGGTCCGGCGGAAGCCCCCGGTACTCGTCGATGTTGAAGGTGGTGACGCCCGCAAAGTCAAGCTCCCCGGCCCGGTGCATGCGCACCAGCTCCTGGTACATCCCCTTGGGCGTGTTGCCCGTCGGCAGTCCGATCACGATCCGCCCGCGCGCCTTGATCTCCCCGGCGACTAGCGCCGCGGCGTGCAGGCTCATCTGCTCGTAGTCAGGCACAACGATCACGTTCAGCGCCAAAACACGATCTCCCCCGCCACCATCGTGATGGAAACGGTCAAGTCCTCCTCCAGGACGACCACGTCCGCCTCGTAGCCCGGCGCGAGCCGCCCGAACCGGCCCGCGATCCCGAGGGCCTCGGCCGGCGTCTGCGTCGCCATGCGCACCGCATCGGCAAGCGGCACCTCCGCCCGCTCCACCATGACCCGCACCGCCTGGTCCATGGTCAGCAGGCTCCCCGCTAAAGCGCCGGGGTCGCCCCGCAGCCGCGCCTGGCCGCCATGGACCACGACGGGCACGTCGCCCAGCAGGTACTCCCCGTCGGGACATCCCAAGGCCCGCATGCAATCGGTGACGAGCATCGCACCGGGTGCTGCCTTGCACCTGAACGCGAGGCGCAACGCGCCGGGGTGGACATGGACGCCGTCCGCCACCAGTTCCACGCGCACCCGCTCATCGACGAGCAGAGCCGCGGCGCAGCCCGGCGACCGGTGGTGGAAACCGGCCATCGCGTTGAACAGGTGGGTCGCGCACCGGGCGCCGGCGTCGACGGCGGCCAGCGCTTCCTCGTACGTGGCGGCGGTATGGCCGATCGACACCTGAACGCCCCGCCGGCGCAGCCACTCGATGGCCCCCCGGGCTCCGGGCAGCTCCGGCGCCAGCGTCACCGTGCGCAGCGACGGACCGGCGATGCGGGCCACAGCGGCAAGCTCCCGCACGTCCGGCGGTCGCAAGTGCTCTGGGTTGTGGGCGCCGGCGCGCCGGGGGTTGATGTAGGGGCCTTCCAGGTGCAGCCCGAGCACCCGGGCGCCGCCGGTCGGTGCACCGTGCACCCGGCGCACGGCGTGGGCCGCTTCGAGAAGTTGCTCCCGGGGCGCGCTCATCGTCGTGGCGACGAAACCCGTGGTGCCGTGGGCGGCGTGGGCGACCGCGATACGCACAAGGGCGTCCCCGGTCGCGTCCATGACATCGGCGCCCCCGCCCCCGTGGATGTGAGCGTCGATAAAGCCGGGGCAAATAAAGCCGCCCCGGGCGTCGATCTCATCCGCGGCGCGAGCGGTGTCCAACGCCTGCCCTGCGGATCGGGCCGGCCCAGCGTAGGCGATTCGGCCGTCCGCGATGACCACAAGCCCGTCGTCCACGACGTGCCCGTCGGTCACGATGCGCCCGTTGCCGATGACTCGCGGCCGGGCAGGCGAACCGCTCATGGGCTCTCCCCCAGCCGCAGCACGTGCAGCCGGCTCGGATAGCCGATCACCACCAGCTGCAGCCCCCCGTCGCCGAAAAAATCGCCGGCGGCGACCGACGCAATGGCCCATCCCAGCGTCCGGTCGCTCTCCGCCACCAGCTCAAAGCCGTTCCGAAACCGGTAAAGACCGGCGCGGCCCCTATCGTCGGCCACCGCGAGCCAGTGCTCGCGCCCGGAGGGGGCCGTCGCCAGGGCGAAAACGGCCGCCGGCCGCAGCTCTTCCCGGTTCAGGGCGACGTAGCCCCCCTCATCCCACTGCCAGACCTCGACCGTGCCAGGCGTGTTGCCCACGCCGGCTTCGACGATGACCTCCCACGCGCCGTCGCCGGTCAGGTCGCCCCCGGTAATGGCCCGCACTCGGCCGATGGTCGGCGTCTCCCATAGGAGCCGGAAGCGGCCGCTCCGCCAGCCGACCAGCTCCACACCCTTTTGCGGGACGTCGTTTATGACGCTGTGCTGGCGGCTGATGGCAATCAGGTCAAGGGGATGGTCCGGATGGCGCACGACCCCGACCTCTTCCGGCGCCCCCCACCCGGCTTCCTCGTGGATGAGCTGCATGCGCCCGTCCTGCCAGGCGTAGATCCGCCAGCGGGTGCGGGTGAGGACGGCGATCTGGTCCCGCCCCAAGCCGGTGAAATCGCCGACCGCGACAGCGAGGTGGCTGGCGGGTTCATACAGATTAGGGCTTTTCCAGATGACGGCGAACCCGCCGCCGTTCCAGCGCAGGAGGAAAACGTAATTTTCCTGGGTTTCGTAGTTGCGGCCCGACAGGACAAGCTCCGTGCGGCCGGCCCCGGTGACGTTTCCCGCGGCGGCCGCAAGCAGCACTTGCATCAGGAAACCTTCTTGCCGGTAAACCTCGGGAAGCTCGCGCGCCGCGAAGGCCGGCCCGGCCACGGCGACCGCCCAAAGGATGAGGAGGACGGCCGCGCAAGCCGCGGCGCCGACCCGTTGGCGAGGGTGGGACATTGCGGTGCATCACCCCGTGGGGACTTCGGGGCGCGCCCGCCGGTTTCCTCTCGGACCGCCTTCCTCAGGAGCGGACGTGCCAGGCGTGGGCCCAGACCTCCCGCTCCCGCATGGCCGCGTAGCGCTCCAGGTAGTCGACGACGGCCCATACATACGTCGCGTGGGACCAGGTAAGCGGCGCCACCGACAAGGGATGGCCGTCCTCCGGGTGGTATTGCTCGGCCAGCACCCCGCTGGGCATCGCCCGCTCCACGACCCAGTCGAACAGCTCCACCGCTTTCCGCAGGTCCCAGCGGCTGCGGGCCGTGGCGATGTACCATTGGGCCAGCCACAGGGTGCACACGATCCAGGGGTTTCCCGGAATACGCTGGAAGTCGTCGCTGCGGCAAAAGTAGTAGTCCCGGGCGTAGCGGGCGATGCCGCCGACGGGCGTCTTGACCCACAGGGCGTCGCGGATTGCCGTCATCGTTTTCTCGATGCGCGGATCGCCCGCGGGCAGCACGCCGAACAGAAACAGTCCCGCGACGCTGCTTTCCGGCGTCGGGTCCGGCACGAGCCCCCCGTCGCTGCGCTGGATGAACCCCCGTAGAAACCGGTCTTCCTCGGTCGAGTAGAGGTGGCGAGCGATGGCGGCCCGCACTTCGCTGGCAGCCGCCCGCCACCGCCGGGAACGGCCGGTTTCCCCGAGAAGCTCTGCGAAGCGGGCCGCGGCGGCTAGCCCGCCGCAGACGGACGCGGCGGTGAACGTAAACACGCCGCGGCGCTCCTCCCACAGGTCATAGCTGTCCATGGGGAGCCCCGTGTCCGCGTCCCGGTATTGCGCCAGAAAATCGCCCGCAGGCTTGATTAGAGGCTCGTAGAGGGACTCGATGAACTCGAGGTCCCGTTCCTGGTCAAAGAACTTGCCCAGGGCCCACAGGACGAGGGCGGTCTCGTCTTCCTGGATCGGCAGTTGCACCTCTCCGTTAATGACCCATGGATGCCAGCTTGAGCCGACCGAACGGTCCGGGTGGTACTTGTGCCAAAAAAAGCCGCCCGGTGCCAGCACCTCGGCGCAGAAGCGGTAAAAGGTGCGGGTGAGCTCCGTGTAGCCGGCCCGGTCCAGGGCGTGGGCCACGAGGGCCCCGTCGCGCGGCCACATGTAGCTGTAATGATCGCGGTTGAACTGCAGGATGTCGGTGTCGTTGGCGGCGAGGATCGCGCCGCCGTGATCGATCTGGGTGCGCACAATCAAGAGGCTGCGCTTAAACAGGTCGACGGCTTCGCGGCTTAAGTCGGCCCAGTCCCGCTCCCTCTTGTTGACCCACGCCCTCCAGTACGCCCGGGTTTCCTCGAGCATAGCGGGCAAACCCCGTTCCCGTATCTCGGCGTGCAGCCGGCGCACCGATTCAAAGCTGCTGCCGGCCGCGATCCAGTGGTGGATTACCTGCTTGCCGCCGGCAGGCAAGCGCAGGCGAAAACTGATGACCGAATCGACCGACCCTTGAGCGATCGGATTGCCTTCCAGGCGGCCGTCTTCGGCGTCGCGCCAAGTGCCTTCGGCGCCCGCAAAGCGCTTAGTGCCCGTGGCGTACTGGTAGATGCCCTGCTGGCCGAGGGGCGCGTCCGGCACGTGACCGGAAATCATGAAGCATTTGTCCCGCTTGTAGTGCATCACGCCGTCGGTGCTCGGGTCGTAGAGCGCCGTGTCGCCGATGTCCGACTGGTCGATGCAGAGATCGTAGGGAAAAAACACTCGCACTTCCCGGGCGGCCGGTGCGAGGTTGTGCACCTCCACGCGCTTTAGGTACACGTCGCGGCGCACGTGCACAGCGTCGTGGGCCACGATCCGCAGGCCAAGCTCCGGGTTGACCAGGCTTACCGCGGTGACGAGGGTATCCTCCTCGTAGGCCAGCGTACCCTGCCACGCAGGCCCGTCGATCCAGCTGAACCGGCCGTCAACCCAGACCCCCAGCGGGTTTTTGTGCCCGCACAGCTGGTTGAGCAGCCCCACGTGCGGGTAGTACAAGTCCCGCATGGTGTAACTCCCGTCAAAACCCACGAGCAGCCGCCCGTTGCCCACCACCAATGGCCGCGGCATTCTCACCCCTCCGTCTTCATAGATTCCGCCCGCCGGGCACATCCTACTCACGGTCAAGGGGGCGGAAGCCGTTGGACTCAACACCATGGGCATCCGTTGACGCGCAAGAGACAATTCACCGCCCGCCCCACGGCGCGGCCGGCGCTATGGCGGGCACGGTGGACGGTCGATACGAACTGCCGGCCGGGTACGGCGTGGAGCGGCTGGGCCTTTTGGTGCGCGACCCGCGTTGCGTCTTCGCGTTTTGGGAAGTCACGGCCGGCGGCTGGGAGGCGGCGGTCCGCCGGCTCCCCCCGGGAGGCGAGCCGCCGCGGCTTGTGCTGCAAGTGCGGGACCGCCCGCACGAGTCCGCACGGGCGACGCTCGGCCGCGGCACTCCGGGCGTGGACGAATGCGTGCGGGAGTACACGGTTGCGGGAGCCGATCGCTGGTACGTCCACCTCGACGGGCCTGGAAGGGCCGTCGCCGCGGTCATCGGCGCCCGCAGCGGATCCGCTTTCGTACCCATCGCCCGTTCACCCACGGTGCACACGCCGCCGGGAACGGTGTGCCCGCAGGAGGCCGGCGAGTGGCTGACCATCCACGCGATTTACGGCCGGCTGGCGGGCGGACCGGCGGGCGCCACAAGCCCCGGGCTTTGGGCACGTCTCGCCCTTTCGCGCGACGACGCCGTCAGCTCCCCCTCTTCCTGGGGCCAGGCCAGCTGGGGTGAGCCTGCCGCGAGGCACGGGCGAGCGCCCGTTGACGCGGCCCTTGTGATCGACACCGAGCTTATCGTCTACGGACGCGTGAGCGACGGGGCTGCCCGGGTGTCTATCAACGGCCAACCGGTGACCGTGCGGTCCGACGGGTCGTTCGGCTTCCGTTGCGCCCTGCCCGAAGGCACGCTCGTCCTGCCGGTCGAGGCCCGCTTCCCCGGCGGCCAGCGGCGGTTCGCCACCCCGGTCGTCACCCGTGAGACCTACTGACGGAGGCATTGCTGTGGCTGAGCCCCAAGGTTATCTGGCCCTCGTGCTCCACGCGCATCTCCCGTTCGTCCGGCACCCGGAGTACGAGACGTTTCTTGAGGAAGACTGGCTCTTTGAGGCGGTCACCGAGTGTTACCTGCCCCTGCTGGACGTGTTCGCCGGCTGGGAGCGGGACCGGGTTCCGTGGAAACTGACCATGTCGGTCACGCCGACTTTGGCCGCCATGCTCCAGGACGAGCTGCTGCGGTCACGCTGCGTGCGCCACCTGGACAGCCTCATCGCCTTGGCCGACCAGGAGCTCGCCCGCACGTCCACGCAGCCGGCGTTTCACCGGCTCGCCCGCATGTACCGTGAACGGTTCGTTCGGGCCCGGCGCGTGTTTGTGGACGAATATGGAGCGGACCTCATAGGAGCTTTGCGCCGGTTTCAGGAAACCGGGCGCCTGGAGATCATCGCCTCGGCGGCTACCCACGGGTTCCTCCCGCTCATGCATCCAAATCAGGACGCCGTGCGGGCCCAGATCGAGGTCGGCGTCGAGGCTTACCGGCGCGCCTTCGGCAGGCAGCCTCTGGGCTTTTGGCTGCCTGAGTGCGGCTACAGCCCACCCGACGACCAACTGCTCGCCCGCTGCGGCATCCGCTGGTTTGTTGCGGAAACCCACGCCGTGCTGCACGCGCGGCCGCGGCCCCGCTACGGCCCGTACGCCCCGGTCTACTGCCCCGGCTCGGGCGTCGCCGCCTTCGCCAGGGACCCTGAGTCTTCGAAGCAGGTGTGGAGCGCCACCGAAGGATACCCGGGCGATTGGGACTATCGCGACTTTTACCGGGACATCGGCTGGGATCTGGACTTTGAGTACGTACGGCCGTGGCTCAAGGCGGGCGTGCGCAGCCATACCGGGATCAAGTACTACCGCATCACGGGCCCTACCCACGACAAGCAGCCCTATGACCCCGACCGGGCCCGGGAAAAAGCGGCCGTCCACGCGGGCAACTTCATGTTCAACCGGGAGAAACAGGTCGAATACTTGCGGGCCCACATGGACCGGCCGCCGATCGTCGTCGCGCCGTACGACGCCGAGCTGTTTGGCCACTGGTGGTTTGAAGGCCCCTTATGGCTCGACTTTCTCGTGCGCAAGATCGCTTATGACCAGGAAACAATCGCCTTGACGACGCCGTCGGAGTATTTGGCCGCGTATCCCCGCTGCCAGGCCGCCCAGCCGTCCATGTCGAGCTGGGGCTACAACGGCTACAGCGAGGTATGGCTGAACGGGGCCAACGACTGGATCTACCTCCACCTGCACACGGCTGCCGAGCGCATGGTGGAGCTGGCGGCCAGCCACCCATTCCCCGACCCGCTCACCGCACGCGCCCTCAACCAGGCGGCTCGGGAGCTTCTGCTGGCCCAGAGCAGCGACTGGGCGTTCATCATGAAAACCGGGACGATGGTCGAGTACGCCGTCCGCCGGACCAAGGACCACATCGGCCGGTTCAACCGTCTATATGACCAGATCCGCCGGGGTGCCGTCGACGAGGGATGGCTTGAGGACCTCGAGCGCCGGGACAACTTGTTCCCGTGGCTCGACTACCGGGTGTACGCGGCCGGCGCCGGGAAGGAGATGATGGCTCCGTCAACGCTTCCGGCCGCCTCGTTTGCGCTCGGCCGTTAACGGGCGCTCGCGGCTAGGGCCGCTGCGCGGCCACCGGAGGC
>CALFSR010000034.1 GCA_937916565.1 uncultured Bacillota bacterium
AACCGGCAGCCGGGCGCATGCTCCGCCGCCCATTCGAGTCCGGCCAGCACGCCGCCGATGGCGACGTCTCGTTCGCGGCAAAGGTCCCTGTACCGAACCGTGTCCAGCTTCCGCCCGCTCCCGTCGGCCATGATCCGCACGATGGGCCGGTAAGGTTCTCCCGGCAACAGCCCCGCGACGACGCCCACCTCACCGGTGGTCAGCCGCACCGCGGTCCCGATGGGATACGGGGCAACGACCCGGAGAAGACTGTCGACGACGTCCCGGGCAAACTGGACGCCGCGGCTCCGCTGAAAAAACGCGAGCACCTGGTGGACCGGGATGCTGGGCCGGTACACCCGGCTCGAACGCATGGCGTCGAACGTGTCCGCGACGGCCGAAATCTTCCCGTACAGGTGAATTCCCTCTTCCTTGAGCCCACGGGGATATCCGCTGCCGTCGAGACGCTCGTGGTGTTTGTATGCTACATGGGCAGCCGGAATGGGCACCTCGTGGTAACGCCGCAGGATGTCGAACCCAAGGCGCGGATGTGTCTGGATGACACGCCATTCCGCCGCCGTCAGCCGCCCTGGCTTGCGCAAGATGTCGGCGGGGATGCCGATCTTGCCGATGTCGTGCAGGAGCGCGCCGAGCCCGAGCGCCCGCAGCCGCTCCGGGGCTAGGCCCAGCTCCCGGCCGAGGGCGACGCAAAGGACGCACACTTCCACCGAATGCCCGAAGGTGTACGTATCGTGCGTGCGGACGTCCGCTAGGCCGATGAGGGCGCGGGGATCGGCCAAAATCTCGTCCACGATCGAATCGACGACATCGTACAAAGACCCCACGTCCAGCGCTCGCCCTTGCTGGAGGTCGCGAAACGCGTGCCACAGGCGCGACACGGCTGCGGCCCGCGTGGCCTCGGAGATGAGAGCCGGGACCGGCCAATCCTCCTCGCCCGGATCCGCAACGTAGACGCCTGGGAACCCCAAATCCGCCAGGCGCCGGATCTCAAAGGCCGTCAGGATCTTGCCGGAGCGCACGAAGACGGAACCGTCGTCCCGGTAAATCGTCCGCGCCAGGCGAGCGCCTGGACGCACTTGCGTCATCGGAACGAACCGCATGATTCAGACCATTAGACGGGCGTACCGACGTTCCTGCCGTCGGCGGATGAAATGTTCGCCTCAGGCCGGACATCCCAGTGCGAATTAGGCGACATCTCCAGGGGCAGCCGGGGTGCTGCCGCTGCCCGGACGGGTGCAAAACTCATGCGGTGCAGCGGGCATGGACCGAGACGAGCCAGGGCATCCCGGTGCAGGCGCGTGCCGTACCCTTTGTGCGCGGCAAAACCGTACCCGGGATATACCCGGTCCCACGTGGCCATCATGCGGTCCCGTACGACCTTAGCCACGATGCTCGCAGCCGCGATGGCCGGGCAAAGCCGGTCGCCGCTCACCACGGGCTCCTGGGGCACCGACAGACCCGGCACCGGCCACGGGCCGTCCACGAGCACGTGCTCCGGTCCGACCGGGAGCGCGTGAACCGCTTCGCGCATGGCGCGCAGGCTCGCCTCCAGGACGTTGGTAGCGTCGATGCGCCGGGGAGAGACCGCCCGCCAGGCGACGGCGACCGCGCTGGCGAGTATCTGCTCATAGAGCGCTTCGCGGCGCGCGGCCGTGAGCAGCTTGGAATCCGCCACTCCGTCGGGAACCGTGCTGCCTAAGATGACGGCTGCGGCAACGACCGGCCCGGCCCAAGGCCCCCGCCCGGCCTCGTCGACTCCCGCGACCAGCGGCTCACCCCTAGTCCTCGCCTGCACCCCCGTCATCCTCCAGGCGGCTCCTCGAGGGTCATCCGGCCGAGCCTGCCGGCGCGGAAATCCTGCAGGACGATGGCGGCGGCCCGATCCAGGTCGAGCCTGCCCCCGGGCAGCCGGCAGCCCGTGCGCAGGGCAACAGCGGCGAGAATACTCGTTGGCTGGTCGTCATGGTCGTCCTCGGCGACCGGCCGGGCGGTGGCCGGCAACTCAAGGCGGTAACGGGCAGCTAGGCGCTCCGGGCAGCATCGGGCGAGCTCGGTGAGGAACAGCCCGGCCACGGCCTGCGCGTCAAAGGCGTCGTCGGGAACGAGGCCGGCTGCCGCGAGCCACAGGGCACGCTGCCCACGGATAGCCTCCGGCCACAGGAGGCCCGGACTGTCGAGAAGCTCGAGCCCGTCCCCGGCCGCCAGCCACTGCACCCTGCGGGTGACGCCCGCGCGGGCGCCCGTGCCGGCCTTGGCCCGCCCTACTAGGGCGTTGATGGCTGTGGACTTGCCCACGTTGGGCAGGCCTACCACCATGGCCCGCACCGAGCGCCGACCGGAGACGCCGCCTCCTGGCGCCGGCCGGGCCGGCAGGGGGGACTGCGCAAGACCCGGCTTTGGTGCCAGCAGCCGGCGCACTTGTGTGACCCAGTTCGTCCGCCGCAGGTCCGCGGCGACCGCGGGCAATCCTTGCCCGTGGAAGTGGCGGATCCACGCTTTGGTCAGCTCAGGATCCGCCAGGTCCGCCCGGCCCAGCAAGATGACGCGCGTAAGCGGCCGCTCCGCAGCGAACGGCGCCGGGTGGCGGCTGCTTTCGGGGAACCGCGCGTCGATAACTTCCAAGACGGCGTCCACCAGCCGCAGGCGGGCCTTGAGCTCGCGGGTCGCCTTGGCCATATGCCCCGGATACCAGTGCAGGAGCAGCTCCACCGTCCACGCCTCCGTCCCGGCCACCCGGGCCTAGTCCAACGCGGCGAGCACCTCCGGCGGCCGCACGATGCCAAACCGGCTCGGCGGCCAGTAGGCCAAGCGGGCAAGTCCTACGACGAGGTCCAGGGGGACCGGACCGACGTCGGGATAGCGGCTGTCGTCGGAGTTGTTTCGGTTGTCCCCAAGCACAAACACGTGCCCGTCGGGAACGGTCACCGGCCCAAACACGCCCCGCATGGGCCCGAGTACGTAAGGCTCCTGCACGGGCTTGCCATTGAGAATGAGCCGTTGCCCGGCGATGAGCACCTCATCCCCGGGCACGCCGATGACCCGCTTGATGAACTTGCGCCGCGGATCCGCGGGGTAGTGGAACACAATGATCTCCCCCCGCCGCGGTTCCCGCAGCCGATAGGTAAGCTTGTCGACCAAAAGCCGTTGCCCGTCCACCAGGGTCGGTTCCATGGAACTGCCCTGAACAAGGTACGACTGGGCGACAAACGTGATGATGAACGCGGCCAGGGCACCCGCGATGATCAGGGCCTCCACATACTCCCGGACCCGCGATTTTCCGGCCGCCATGTCCCCGCCGGTGGCCATCACCGGGGCCTCGCTCTCCCTTTAGGCGCGCTTCTCCTTGATCCGGGCCGCCTTGCCGGCACGCTCGCGCAGGTAGTACAGCCGAGCCCGGCGCACGTCACCGCGGCGGACGACCTCGATCTTGTCGATGCGCGGCGAGTGCAGCGGGAACGTGCGCTCCACGCCCACGCCTTGGGAAACCTTGCGCACCGTGAACGTCTCGCTCAGGCCCCCGCCGGCGCGGCGCAGGACCGTGCCTTCAAACACCTGGACGCGCTCCCGATTCCCTTCCACGACCTTGACGTGCACCCGCACCGTATCGCCGGGATGGAAATCCGGCAAGTCATGCCGCAGCTGTTCCTGCTCCAGCTCACGAATCATATCCACGGCCAACCCACTCATCATTCCTGACCTTGGGCTGCGATCCTCGTCACAAGCTTTGGCCGCCGCCCGGCGGCTCGAGTATTCTATCACGGCTCGGGTGGGGCGACAACGCCCAGGCCTAGCCCCCGACCCCGCCGCCCTGCTCCGGCCCGTCGCCTGCCCGGGAAGCCTCCGCTTCCAACTCGGCCAGCCAACGCCGGTCCTCATCCGTCAGCCGGGCCGCCGCCAACAAATCCGGCCGCCGCAGCCACGTGCGGCGGAGCGCCTCCCGCCTGCGCCAGCGCCGTATCTCCGCATGGTGCCCGCTCAGCAATACGTCAGGCACCGCCATCCCTCGGAAAACGGCCGGGCGGGTGTAGTGGGGGTGATCCAGGAGGCCATC
>CALFSR010000035.1 GCA_937916565.1 uncultured Bacillota bacterium
AGCATCCCCAGCACGACGCTGGGCAGGCCGGCCATGAGCTCCACCACCGGTTTCACGATGGCGCGCCAGCGGGGCTCCATGAAGTGGGCGGTGTAGATCGCGCCCATGACGGCCACGGGAACCGCCAGCAGCAGTGCGTACAGCGTGCCCTTGAGGGTGCCAAAGAGCAGCGGCGTCAGGCTCAGCTTGGGCTCAAAGGCGTCGCTGCCGCCCGACGACTGCCAAACGTAGGCCGGCTCGTCGTAGCCTTCGTACCACACTTTGCCAAACAGCGTGCCCAGGGTGACTTCGGGGTGGGGATTGTCGATGGTCCACCGGTCCAACTCGCCGCCGGGGCCCACCAGGACAATTCCATCGCCCCGGGGCGCCAGGGCTGCAGCCGTCACCGCGTCGAGATCGGTCCGGCGTACGAGCTGCGTCCGCCCGGTGGTGGCGTGGTGTACAGCCCAGCCACCTGACGCGTCCATGGTGGCAAACCCTTTGGTGCGCCGGGAAACGCCGATGGCCACAACAGGCGCCTCGTGGCGCTGGAACTCGTTGACCAGCTGAAACCGGCGTCCACCGGGAACATCGGGGTCCGCTACGGGCAGCCAACGGGTCACCCGCCCGTCCCCGGTCGCGGCCACGAGGGAGCGTCCGCCCAGGAGGAAGGCCAGGCGGCTCACGGGAGCGTCACCCGCGGGCACCCGGCCGATGAGCTCGGGTGTCATGCGGCGGCGCAAGTTCCAGGCGGTGATGCCCCCATCGGCGTCGCCCACCAGCAGGTATTGTCCCGCCGGATCCACGGTCAGGGCCGTCGGACGCCGCCCCTCAAGGCCACCGGTAAGCTCCACGGTCGTCTCCCGGGCCCGGGCGGGACCCAGGAGGCTCCGGGACTGTTCCTCGACCCGCAG
The DNA here is from genome assembly GCA_937916565.1 of uncultured Bacillota bacterium. Taxonomy (GTDB): domain Bacteria; phylum Bacillota; class Limnochordia; order Limnochordales; family ZCTH02-B6; genus ZCTH02-B6. The sequence continues at coordinate 894 of CALFSR010000035.1, forward strand.
CACGACCCGCTGGTCCGCCGTCAGCCCGGCGGCGACCCACCCGTCGGGCAAGGGCCGAAAGACCGCCGCGACCAGCCCGGTGGCGGACGCGGGCCCGGCCGGTTCCGACTCGCGGCGTAACGGCTCCCCACCCGACGCCTCGACGGAAGGCGGCGGGGGCCCGCTCACCAGCTCCACGGCCTCCAGCGCCCGGACCGACGGGGTGATCTGCCGCTGGCCCCCGGGATACGTGACGGCAAAGGTCACTTCGACGGGCACGATGCGGCCGTCGCTCAAGGCCAGCGTCCACAAATCCCGCTCGGGATGCAGGTCCGCCGCCATGACCCGCGGCCCGCCGCCGGGCACCGCGGGCGCTGTCGGCCACACCGTCCAGCTGGCCGCCACGGCGCCGTCCGCCAGCCGCACCACGTCGACCCGGCCGTCAACGTAGACCATGACCACGTGCTCCTGGTACTCATCCAGCGCGACGGCCGCCAAGCCGCCTCCTGGCGGTGCGCCCACGGCGCCGGCAAAGTCCCCGGTGGCCGCTGCTGCGGCCGCTCCGACGGCCACCGTGCCCAGGTGTTCCGTGCGCGCCGCGCGCCATAACGGCGCCGCCTGTGCCACGATAAAGACGAGCATGCCGGCCATGGCCAGCAGGATGGCCATGCCTCCGGCCATGACCACCCCACGGGCCCACCGGTCCCAACGCCGGCGCCGGACGGCGATAGCAGCCGCCCGGCCGGACCGTGCCTCTTGCGTGCGCAACTCAACCACGTCGCTCAACCTCAGCTCTCAACCATCCTCCGCCGACCGGCACCGGTGGTCCTCAATCCTCCAACTTGGCCAGCTCGGCCTCGATGACCTCAAGGGGCAGCGGCAAGTACCCGTCCCGGATGACCGCCTCCTGGCCTTCCCGGGAGAACACGTACCGCAAGAACTCCCGCACCACCGGCGACAACGGCTGTTCCGGCGTCTTGTTGATGTAGATGTAAAGGAAGCGGCCCAGCGGGTAGTCGCCGGCGATGACGTTCTCCAGCGTCGGCTCCGCCGGCGCTTCACCATCGGCAAAAGCCAGGGGCACCGCCCGCACACCCGACGTACGGTAGCCGATGCTGCTGTAGCCGATGCCGTACACGTCCACCGTCACGCCCTGCACCACCGCAGCAGAACCCGGCTGCTCCTTGACCTCGTCCTTGTAGTCGCCGCCGCACAGGGCGTTTTCCTTAAAGAACCCGTAGGTGCCCGAAGCCGAGTTGCGGCCGTACAGGCTGATGGGGCGGCCGGCGAACGACCCCGTCAACCCCACCTGATCCCAGGTGGTGACGTTCTCGGGGTGCCCGCACGCCCGGCTCTTCGAAAAGATGGCATCCACTTGGGCGAGGGTGAGCCCTTGGATGGGGTTGTCACGGTGGACATAGACCGCCAGGGCGTCCAAGGCCACCCTCATCTGCGTGGGGGGATAACCGTAGCGGGCTTCAAACTGGTCGAGCTCCGATGCCTTCATCTCGCGAGACATCGGGCCGAACTGCGCCGTCCCCGCGATCAGGGCCGGCGGTGCGGTGCTGGAACCTTTGCCTTCGATTTCGATCTGAACGTGGGGATAGTAGCTGCGGAAACCTTCGCTCCAAAGGGCCATCAGGTTGTTGAGGGTGTCAGAGCCAACGCTGATGACCGTGCCTTCCACGCCGCTCACGGGCTGGTAAGACGGGAGCCTTGGGTCCACCTGCAAAGCTTCCTGGGCGAACCCGGTGCCGGGCAGCGCCAGCAGGCCGGACACGGCCAACAGCAACAGCAGTCCAAGGGTCATCCCCCTCCGGGACGTCCCACTCCGCAATGTCATCGGTGATGAACAACTCCTCTCTTCCGTGACTCGCTTCATCGGAAACCGGCCATGCGCACCGGAACCGAGCATGACACCACAGCGGGCCCGCTGGGATTTTCCTTTGGTGCCTGCCCTGGTTTCATCGTAGCGACGGGAGGTCACAGACGGATTGCGGGGATGTAAAGGAATTGTAACGAGAGGTTCGCGGATCCGTTGCACGCTGCGGCAGGCCCCTGGAGAAGCATCGTGATATACTGAAGACGCTGGCGCGAAGAGGTCTCAGGCGGCAGGCGTCCGGGGCCGGCGCCGACAAGCATTGCGCCGTGGCAAGCGTGAGGAAGCGCTGAAACAGCCTTATTGCGCACGGCCCGCCGGGCGCTGGACTCACCACGGCAGCGACCGCTCATCGAGAGGAAGGAAAGGTTGAAGATTCTCGTCGTCGATGACGAGCCCCACATCGTGGAGCTCATCGCCTACCACCTGGAGCGGGAAGGCTTCACCGTAGCCACGGCCGCCGACGGGCCGGACGCCCTGGACAAGGTGGGTGAGGAGCGGCCCGACCTGGTATTGCTGGACGTGATGCTGCCGGGCCTCGACGGGTTTTCGGTGTGCCAGCGCATCCGGCGGCAGCATGACGTGCCCATCATCCTGCTCACGGCCAAGACGGCCGAAGACGACCGGGTATTTGGTCTTGAGGTAGGGGCCGACGACTACATCACAAAACCGTTTGGTCACCGGGAGCTCTTGGCCCGGGTCAAAGCGGTCCTGCGGCGCGCCCGGGGATATAGCCGGCCGGGCGAGGTCCTGCGGCGGGGGCCGCTGGTCATCGACACGGAGCGGCGGCTGGCCGCCCTGGACGGCGAACCCCTGGAACTGACCCTCAAAGAGTTTGACCTGCTGCACCTGCTGGCCAGCCACCCGGGGCGGGCCTTTTCCCGGGATGAACTGCTGCGGGACGTGTGGGGCTACGACTACGTGGGCACCACCCGCACGGTGGACGTACACGTCCAGCGCCTGCGTCAAAAGCTGGGTGACGACCCGGCCGCTCCCCGCTTCGTCGAGACCGTGCACGGCATCGGTTACCGCTTCCGGGACGTCGACTGAGTCCCTGCACACCATCCGGAAACCGGTCCGCTAGCGGGTGGCTCCGGGAGCCACCGGCAGTTCAACGGTGAACGTGGTGCCCGTCTCCACTTGACTTTCCACGGAAACCCGCCCGCCGTGGGCGTCGACAATGTGCTTGACGATGGAGAGGCCGAGCCCGGTGCCGCCGGTGGCCCGGGACCGGGCCTTGTCCACCCGGTAAAAGCGCTCGAAGATGCGGGGCAGATCGGCCGCGGGAATGCCGATCCCCGTGTCCCGCACCTCCAGGGTCACGGTGGCGTTGCCGTGCTTGCCCGCGACCACCACGCGCCCGCCCTGCGGGGTGTATTGCACGCCGTTGGTGATCAGGTTGTAGAGGACTTGTTCAATCTGGCCGGGATCGCATTGGGCCCGCAGATCCAAGGGCACTTCGTTGATGAGCTGCACCTGCGCCTGGGCCGCCTGGTCCCGCAGCTGCGTCAGGACTCGGCCCACCAGATTGTGCAGGTTGGTCCACTCCAAGCGGGGCGGGGCTTGGCCCGATTCGACCCGGGACAAGTTCAGCAGGTCATCCACCAAGCGGCGCATCCGCTCCGCGTCCCGTACGATCAACGTGAGGAAGCGTTCCCGCTGCTCGGGCGTGTCGGGCGGATCCTCCAGCAGCGTCTGGGCGTAGCCCAAGATGGAGGTCAGCGGGCTGCGCAGCTCGTGAGAAACGTTGGCCACGAATTCCCGGCGCATTTGCTGCAGCCGTTGCTCGAGCTCCCCTTCGGAAAAGGTGACCACGATGGCCTCCACGGGTGCCGGCGTGGACCCGGGGCCTTCGCCGGTCACGGGTACAATCCGGGCCTCCATATCGACGCCGCGCTGGGGCACGTGGACCTGGACCCGCTGGGGTTGGCCACTGGCGAGGCAGCGGCCCACCGCCCGCAAGAGCATCCCGTCGGGGAGCAGCGCATCCAACGCCGGATTGCCGGGAGCCCCGGGGTCCATCCGCAACAGGCGCGCGGCCCGTTCGCTGCTCCAGCGCACGCGCCGATCAGGGTCGAGCACGAGCAGGACCTTGTCGCTGGCCTCCACCACGGCCCGGAGGCTCCCCTCCGCGACCCGCTGAGCCCGCCGCTGCTGCACCACTTGGGCCTCCAGCTCGCCCAGCCGGGCCTTGACCGCCGCGAGTTCCCGCTGAAGCTCATCAGAGAACGCCGGTCGCTCAGCCACGATGCCCACCCCGCCACCGGTAGCCCGCATCGCTCACCGTCTCCAGCCAGCGGGGCCGGGCTTCATCGTCGTGCAGCTTCTCTCGCAAGTAGTCTACATACATGTCCACCACGCGCGGGTCGCCAACGAAATCGTCGCCCCACACGCGGGCCAGGAGCTCTTGCCGGGACCACAGCCGCCCCGGTTGCTCCACGAACACGCGCAGCACGGCAAACTCGGTGGGCGTCAGGTGGACCTCCTCGCCGCCCAACCGCACCCGCTGACGAATAACGTCCACCTCCAGCTCGCCAAAGCGGAGCTGACCCAGGACCTGCGCGGGATCCTCGCCGCTGCGCTGCAAAAGCGCCTGCACCCGCGCCACCAGCTCGCGAGGGTTAAAGGGCTTCGTCACATAATCGTCGGCGCCGATCTCCAGCCCGACGGTCCGGTCTTCATCGTCCGTGCGCGCGGTCAACATGAGCACGGGCACCTGGCTGTGCCGGCGAATGCGCCGGCACACCTCAAAACCGTCGAGGTCCGGCAGCATCAGATCCAGGACAACCACATCCGGCCGGCTTTCCAAGGCCAAACGCAGCGCCTCCCGGCCGGTTTCCGCCAACAAGACCTGGAAACCGGCCCGCCGCAGATGGTACTCCACCAGCTCGAGGATGCCTTGCTCGTCGTCGACCACCAGCACGCGGCGACCGCCTCCGTGGTCCCATGCCTTGTCGCCCATACGCGGCCATCACCGTCCTTGCTTCCGGCGCTTCCAGTATAGCGTTTTGCCGGCCTGGTTTCACGACGAAAGTCGTAGCGCAAGGCCCCGGCGCAACGGTGTCCGGTATAATGATGGTGACCGCCCGCCACGAACCGTCGCCGGTGCGCGGCACGTCCTGCGACCGCTCCCGCATGTGCCGGATGCCAGCGCCGGGCAGCGGCCGGTTTCCAGGGAAGGAGCAAGCGTATGGAGATCAAGGCTGGCCCCTTGGGCGACTGGACACCAGAGCAGATCGAGGCCGCGGGGCGCGAGGTGATGGCGCTCATCCGCGAGCACTTTGAGGGCATCGATGAAACACCGGTGCTGCCGGACATCGGAGCCCGGGAGCTGCAGGCGCTATTGGCGGCGCCGCTTCCGGAGGAGCCGGAGGATTTCGGGGCCATTCTCCAAGACACCAAGACCCGGGTCCTCCCCCATTTGACCTTGTGGAATCACCCCCGCTTTTTCGCCTACTTTTCCATTACGGGCAGCGCTCCCGGTTTTTTGGCCGACGCCTTGGCGCAGGCCTTGAACGTCAACGCCATGCTTTGGAAAACGGCCCCGGCGGCCAGTGCCTTGGAGCAAGTGGTGCTGCGCTGGATGGCGGAGATGATTGGCTACGACCCGGACGCCGACGGCGTGCTGGTCAACGGCGCCTCGCTGGCCACCTTTTACGCCCTGGCGGCGGCCCGGGAAGCCGCGGGCTTTGACATCCGCCAAAAGGGCATGGCCGGGCGGGACTTGCCCCCGTTGCGGGTGTACTGTTCCGAACACGCCCACAGCTCCGTGGACAAGGCGGTCATCGCGCTGGGGCTGGGCTTGGACAACCTGGTGAAGCTGCCCGGTGACGAGCAGCACCGGCTTGATCCCCGGCGGCTGGCCGAGGCCGTCGCCGCCGATAAGGCCCGCGGATACCAACCCATAGCGGTGGTGGCGGTGGCGGGGACGACGTCGACGGGCGCGCTGGACCCTATCGAAGACATCGCCGCGGTCTGCCGGGAGCACGGCCTGTGGCTGCACGTGGACGCGGCCTACGGCGGTTTCTACAACATCGTGCCGGCGGTGCGCGAACAGGCGGGGACCTTTCACGCGGCCGACTCCATCGTGGCCAACCCGCACAAAGTGCTCTTCACACCGCAAGAGGTGAGCGCGCTATATTGCCGCCGCAAAGGCGCGCTGGCCGACGCTTTCAGCCTGGTGCCGCCGTACCTGCGCACGGCGCCCGACGACGGCGCGGTCAACTTCATGGACTTCTCCTTGCAGCTTGGGCGCCGCTTCCGGAGCCTGACGCTGTGGTGGGTCATCCGCGCGTACGGGCGGCAAGGCATCATCGCGCGCCTCGAGCACCAGCTGCGGCTGGCCCAAGAGCTGCGGGCCCGCATCGACGCCCATCCGGACCTGGAAACCGTGACGCGATCGTTGTACCCCCTCGTGTGCCTAAGGGCGTTTCCCCGCGAGTGGCGCCCGGCCTGGGAAGCCGCCGGCGGCGACGAGCGCAGCGACATTCGGGCGGCGGCCGACCGGTTCAATGCGGCGCTGCTGGAGAGGGTCAACGGGACGCGGGCGCAGTTCATCTCCCATTCCGTGGTCCCCGAAGGCTACATCCTCCGGGTCGCCATCGGCAACATCCGCACGGCGAGCCGGCACGTGGACGAGCTGTGGCAGGCGCTCACCGGCGCTTTGGACTCTCTGCCGCGGGATCTGGCCCATTGGCTCCCCGAAAGCCCCGCTAAGGAGGCGTTCACATGAATCCGGGCATGCAGATCCGGCGGCGGGGACGGAAGGCGGCTTCGCTTCTCCTGGCATTTTTGGGCCTTTGGGCAGCGGCGCTCACGGCGGCAGTTTCCGGGATCGGCGCTCCTGCTTTGGCCCAAGGGGCGACCGGTTTCCTCGAAGCCCCGAAAGGACTGGTGCCGGGCGGCGCGGCGGCAGTGCCCGGCCTTGAGTTTGACATCATCATCACCGGCGGCACCGTCGTGGACGGCTCGGGAATCGTGGGCTACGTCGCGGACGTCGGCATCAAAGACGGCTTCATTTACTCCATCGGCGACTTGTCCAGCGCGCCTGCCCGCCGGCGCATCGACGCCCGGGGCCTCATCGTCGCTCCCGGCTTCATCGATACGCACAGCCACGCCGAGGAAGCGCTCCTGCCGGGCGCGCTCAGCTCCTTGTCCCAGGGCGTGACCACCGAGATCCTAAATCCCGACGGCGAAGGTCCGACCAACATCGGCGCCCAGCTCAGCCGGCTGGAGGCGGGGGGCCTTGGCATCAACGTGGGCGCCTTTATCGGCTTCAACGCCGCTTGGAGCGAGGTCGCCGGCTCGGCCAACCGCCGCTTGTCCTCCGCGGATATCGAGCGTATGCGGGCCATTATCGCCCGGGGGATGGCCGACGGCGCCTTCGGGGTGTCCAGCGGGCTCTTTTATGCACCGGCGGTGTTCGCCACCACCGAGGAGGTGCGCGCGGTTTCCGAGGTGGCAAGACCGTGGCGGGCGGTGTACTCGACGCATGTGCGGGACGAGAGCTTCGGTCTTCTGGCGGCGATCACGGAGGCCATCGATATCGCCGTCGGGGCGGGGCTCACACCGGACATCACCCATATGAAGGTCGGCTCCCCCTACACGTGGGGCAAGGCGGCGGAAGCGGTGGGCATCATCAAGCAAGCGAACGCGCGCGGCGTGTACACGACGGCTTCGGTCTACCCGTACACGGCCAGCTCCACGTCGCTCACGGCCATCGTGCCCCCTTGGGTGCAGGAAGGGGGCCGCACGGCCATGCTCGCGCGGTTTCGGGACCCGGCCCTCCGGGAGCAGATCGCCCGCGAGATCGAGGACTACATGCGCATCTGGGTTCGCACGCCCGATCAGGTATACTTCCCCGATCAGCGGCGCACCTTGGCGGACGAAGCGGCCGGAATGGGCGGCGTCTCGGCCGGCGAGGCCGTCATCCGCATCCTGGAGGCGGGAAACCGGCGCACCATCTATCACTTCGGCAGCGAGGCGGACCTCGTGACGCTGCTGGCCAATCCGTACGCGGCCATCGCGTCGGACGGCGGCGTGACGACCGCCACCACCGTGCACCCGCGCCGCTACGGGACGTTTCCCCGGGTGCTCGGGCGCTACGTGCGGGAGCAAGGGATCTTGAGCTGGCAGGAAGCGATCCGCAAGATGACGGGGCTGCCGGCGACGCTGCTCGGGCTCGTCGACCGGGGCTTCATCGCCGCCGGCATGGCCGCGGACATCACGGTGTTTGATCCCAAGATCATCATCGACCGCGCTACCTTTGACAACCCCAAGCAATACTCCGAAGGCGTCCATTACGTCCTGGTCAACGGCCAAGTGGCGTTTGAGCGGGGAAGCCTAACCGGCACCCGGGCGGGGATCGCTTTGCGCAAGCACCCCAACGCCCCGAGCCGGCCCATGAACCCGCCGCACCTGGTGCAGGCTAGCGGAACGGGAGCCCTCCTACTGCAGGGCCCGGGGCAGTGGAGCGACATCAGCTTTGACTTCGCGGCGCGCCAGCTCCCCGACGAGGCGCGGGCGACGGGCTTCGTGCGCATCCGGGACTGGGTCAGCGATCTCGAGCTGGTCGCGGTGGAGCTCGGCAAGCTGCAAGTGGCAGGCGGCTGGGCGAGCCTGACGGGCCTTGGGCTCGTCAACGGCCGGGAGGCGCGGGTGTTCCGCATTATCGTGGATCAGCGGGATCCGTTTCTCAACGGGCAGCCATCCGTCAGCGTCTGGATTCACGGGCTGCTCGACGTGCGCGGCGGGCTGGCGTCCGGCAGCCGGGTCCAGGTGGTCGACCGGCCGTGACGCCCGCCCGCCGCGAGCGATAAGGACCGCTTACCGGCCGTCAATAAGCCCCTCGAGCCGGTCGATCAAGCCGGCGAGGACGCCGAAGGTTTCCTCGACGGGTTGCGGTGTGGACAAATCCACCCCGGCGAGCTTCAAGGCGTCCAGCGGGTACAGGGAGCTGCCCGCCTTGAGGAAGTTCAAGTACGCCTCCGCCGCGCCGGGTTCGCCGGCCAGCACCTTGTTGGCGAGGGCGTGGGCGCCCGAAATCCCGGTCGTGTACTGGTACACGTAGAAGTTGGAATACAGGTGCGTCGGGAATTGCGCCCAGGTGATGCCGACGCGCTCGGTGTCCACTTCCACCTCGTCGCCGTAGCCTTCGCGGAACAAGTCGGCCAGCAGCTGGATCATGCCGTCGGCGGTCAGCGGCTGGCCTTTTTCGACCCGCTCGTGGATGGCCAGCTCAAAACGGGCCAACGTCGGCATGAGGAAGAAGTAGCGGTGGAAGTTGTCCATCGCCTCTTCGATCAAAGAGATCTGGAAGTCCCGATCGGGCTGCGTGGCAAACAGGTGCGCCCGGACCAGCGCCTGGTTGAAGTTGGACGCCACCTCGGCCACAAAGATGGAGTAGTCGCTGTACACGTACGGCTGGTTGGCGTGGGTGTAGTAGGAGTGCATGGAGTGCCCGAGTTCGTGGGCGAGCGTGCTCAGGCTGCCCAGATCGTTGGTATAGTTCATGAGGATGTACGGGTACGCACCCGGTGTGGCCGCGGAAAACGCGCCCGCGCGCTTGCCCTTGTTGGGGTAGCGGTCCACCCAGCGCTCCTTGAGGCACCCCCGCCGCAGGATGGAAACGTACTCCTCGCCCAGCGGCGCCATGCCCGCCGCGATCCACTCGACGGCTTGCTCGTACGGCACGACGGGAGCGTTCTCCGTCAGCCGGGCCCGGCAGTCGTAGGGCTGGAGCTTGTCCAAGCCGAGCGCCCGCTGGCGGACGCGCCAGTACCGGTGCCAGATGGGCAAGTGCTTGCGGAACGTCTCGATCACGTTGTGGAACACTTCGACGGGTATGTTATTCGCGTGGAGCGCGGCTTCCAAGGACGACTTGTGCCGGCGCGCCCGGGCCATGAACACCCGCTGCTTGACCCCGGCGGCCATGCAGCTGGCCAGGCCGTTCTTGAGCTGCAAGTACGCGTCGGCGTAGCTTTCCCACGCCGTGCGGCGCAGCTCCCGGTCGCCGCTGTGGAGCAGGACGTCGATGGTGCCGTGCGCCACGACGTGCTCCTGTCCCTGGCTGTCCTTGGCCGGGCGGAACTGAAGGTCCGCGTCGGAGATGACTTCGTGAATGCTGGACGCGGTGCCAAAGGGATCCTGCAGCAGGCCGAGGAGCTCCTCCACCTCCGCGGAGCGCACGTGGGGCTGCATGCGGGCCAGCGTGTCCACGTAGTGCTTGTAGATGGCACGGCGCGGCTCTTGGTCCGTCCAGCGCATGAGCGTCTCAGGTCCGATGGCCAGCAACTCGGGTTGCATAAACGAGGCGAGCCCCATGGCCCGGGCGTAGAGCCCCCGCGCCCGGTCCTGGAGGGCGGACGCCGCCTGATCCCCGGCATCCACCGAGTGCTTCAGCATGGCGTACGTGTAGAGCTTGCCGATCTCCTGGGCGAGCTCCATGACGGTTTCAAGACAGTCCGCGACGACGGCCGGGCCTTGGGCGAGCCGGCCCCGGAAAGCCGCCACCTCGGGCAGCCGGGCGGTGACCGCCTCGAGAGCCGCCTCCCAGTCGGCATCGGTGGCGTAAATCGCCGTCAAATCCCAGGTGTGTTCGACGGGTACTTCCTGGCGCAATGGCAGTGACGTAGACACCCCGGTAGATCCCCCTGTCCTGGCGTCATGAATTTGGCGCGTCGATGGCTGCCGGGCCGGATGTATGCCAGGCAGCCCTAGTAAAAGTACGGGTTCGAGGCCGGCGAACCTGTCGGCCGCGCCTTACTTTCGGAGCAAATCCCGAGCGAGCGGGCCCTACCCGCGGAACGCCGCTTCGAGGGCCGCGATGTCGATTTTCACCATCTGCATCAGAGCGTCCGAAACCCGCTGCGCCTGCTCCGGCGTGGCCTCGCTCATCAGCCGATCAAACATGGCGGGGATGATCTGCCACCGGACGCCAAACCGGTCCATGAGCCAGCCGCACGCCTGCTCCTGGCCGCCGCCCGCGAGCAGCGCGTCCCAGTACCGGTCGAGCTCGGCCTGGTCCTCGCACAGGACGACGAACGAGATGGCATCGTTGAACGGGTGGTGCGGGCCCGCGCCCATCGCCTGGAAACGCTGGCCAAGAAGGGTGAAATCCACGATTTGCACGGTGCTGGGCTCGCCCTCCAGCGTCTGCGTGGGCAGGTACGTCACCCGGTCGACGCTGGAATCGGCAAAAATGGACACGTAAAACCGCGCCGCCTCCTCGGCGTCGCCAACGTACCACAAGTGGGGGAATAATTTCGCCGAGTGCTTCACCGCCATGGTGCGCCACTCCTCTCCTCGTCCCTGCGCGACGCAGGGCGGCCCGCCCGCCGGCCACGGCCGGTGGGCGTTGTGCCGCCCACGTTCTTCCAAAAGCTGGTCAATTCCTTGTCATGCTATAATATTTCCGGTGCGGGTTTCACGAGGGAGTAGTTGACCGGCTGGTGCCGGCCGCGGTCTTCAAAACCGTCGGGGGGCGGCCTGCGCCGTCCCCGGTGGGTTCGATTCCCATCTACTCCCGCCACTCCATCAGAGCACGTGGCGTCCGTTGACCGGTGCCAACCTTTGCCCGACTCCCTTGGCGCGCTTGTGGTAATACATGCGCTCGTCGGCCTTGGCCAAGAGTTCTTCTTCGGCTTCGTCGGGAAACGTGGCCCAGCCGATGGACACGGACACCCCCGCCTTGGCTTGCACCGCGCCGACCAGCCGGTGGGCCGCCTGCTGCGCCCCGAAAACGTCCGTGTCCGGCAGGATGACGGCAAACTCCTCCCCGCCCCAGCGAACCACCAGATCCGTGCTGCGGCACGCGCTGCGCAGCGCATCGGCCACCCGGCGCAAAACCCGGTCGCCTTCGTGGTGGCCGAAACGGTCGTTGATGCTCTTAAAGTCATCGACGTCGAGGATAAGCACCGACAAGGCCGAGCCCGTGCGCCGGACCCGCGCCACTTCCCGTCCGAGCACGCTGCTCAGGTAGCGCCGGTTGTACAGGCCTGTGAGGGAGTCGGTGATGGCCTGCTCTTTGAGAACCGCCCACAGGCTGCCGCTGACGCTGCCGAGGATGGCCAAAAGGCCGATGTAGGCGACGGGCATCCAATCCGTCAAGTCCCGGTGGGTGCCCATCTCGATGAGCCATTGCCCAAGGCGGAAGCCGCCCCCCAGCGCGGCTCCCATGAGGAACCCGTACGCTGCTTCCCGACGAAAACCCATGGAGTCCGTCCACCCCGCCCTTTCGACCCTTGCGGCAAGTTTCCGCGCTCCTGCGCACACTCCTTTGGTCTCAGCACACCCATACCACAAGTCCTAATCGTCTATATTGTTGGTACCTCTTGAGCGCGATTTCACGGTTCCCGCCGTGTTTTTGGAATAGAAAGTCGCGCCCCCGCCTAGACTGATAGCGAGCCGCCCGAGCACACCGCCCTGGTGGGTGCGGGAGCAGGCGGCGGACGCTTAAGGCCGCTTTCAGGAGGAGACCGCCCGATGCGAAACGCCGTGCGCGACACGCAACGTGGGCCCGCGGCTCAAGCCATCCCCCGGCCGCCCGCGGCCCAAAAGGAACGCCGGCCGCTGCTCAAGGGGCTACCCCGGCCCCTTTCGGACGCCCAGCGCGCCGCCATGCTGGATGAAGCCATGCGGGCCATCGCTGAGCGGCCAGACCTCTCCCTGCCCATGAAGCTCCGGGGCATCGCCCCCCTTGCGGCCGCCCGGCGGCGATTTCAATGAGCGAGCACCCGCGCGTCGCCCTGCCGCCGGGTGAACCCGATTTGGTCGAAGTATTCGAGCAGCGGCACGGCGTACTTCCGGCTCGTGCCGAGCATGTCCCGCAGCGCCGCTACGTCGATGGAGCCGTTCGCCATGATGTAGGCCTGCACCCGTTGCCGGATGTCGTCCATCACGCCCGAGGGAAACACAAGATCCCCGCTGACCTTGACCAGCTCACCCAGGTGGACGAGGCCGCCCAGCAGTTCCGCGTCGACACCGGGGAGCGCCGCGAGTTCGTCCCACACCGGTGGGGCGTAGGGGCTCTCCTGCAGCGCGGCGAATACGCGGGCGGCCGCCTCCCGCTGCGACGGTGCCAGCTGCACCCGGTGCCCGGGCAGCCGCAAGGTCGCGTCCTCCACCGCCACGGCGCCTTCCTGGGCAAGGAGAGGCAGCGCCTCGTCAAACAGGCGGGCGGGTATGCCGAGGCTCGTACGCACCGCTTCGCGGCCCGGACCCGGCCTCAGCGGGTAGCGGCGGTGATAGGCGGCCAGGTGCTCCCGCACGGCCGCGGCAAAGCTATCCCACGCGGGTTTGCTGATGACATAGGACGGCAGCGCCACGGCCTTGCCGCGGGCGACCAGTTCACGGGCGGCGTCCTCGGCCGCCCGGGCCGCGATGGGCACCTCCCACCGGAGGTCGTCCCGGCCGATGATCCCCCTTTCGGCGACCGCAATGCCCACCAACCGTCCATACCCGGACGGATCGCCTTGCGCGACGTCCCGGCGAGCCCGCAGCAAATCCAAGTTCAGGCGCCGCTCCCGGGGCAGCCCGGGCAAACCGGCTTCGGGCCGGCGGGCGGGCAGGCGGAGACTGGGCAGCCGCACCCGCTCGGCGGCCGCATCGATCACCCGGCCGCCGCCGGCGGTTTCTTGCCGGGCCGGGTCCCGCAGGACGAAACGATCGCCGAACTGTACCGGGACGGGCTCGGCCAGCCATAGCTGCGCCAAGCCCTCCTGCCCGGGCATGGGCGGGTCCCCCTCCAACCAGCGGATGCGGCACGGGATTTCCGCCGCACCGGTGTACAGCATGAGCGACGCGAGGTCTTCCGGGATCCACTGGAGCCGGGGAAGCAGCCGCACCGCGGCGTTGATGACGGCGACGGGCCGGTGCTGGCCGGGGGCGCAGACGGCCGCGCCGCGCGCCAGGATGCCGGTGTCGATCCCGGCAAGGTTGACGGCCACCCGGGAGCCCGGTACAGCCTCCGGCACGGGGCGCTTGTGGGTCTGCAGCCCCCTCACCCGGGCTCGCCGGCCCGCGGGCAACACTTCGACCTCTTGGTCCACCCGCAGGCGCCCGCCCTCGAGGGTGCCGGTCACGACCGTGCCGGCGCCGCGGATGGAAAAGACCCGATCGACCCAAAGGCGCGGGCGCCCGCAATCGGCCGGCGGGGACATCCTGGCCAGGGAGTCGTCGATCTCTTGAACCAGTTTGTCCAGGCCTTCGCCGGTCGCCGCGGAGACCGGGATAATGGGCGCGCCGTCCAGCGCCGTGCCGCGCAGCCGCTCCCGCACCTCCTCCTGGACGAGCTCGAGCCATTCGTCGTCCACGAGATCCCGCTTGGTGAGGACGACGACGCCCCGGTCGACGCCGAGCAGGTCGAGGATCTCCAAGTGCTCTTGAGACTGAGGCATCCATCCTTCGCTGGCCGCGACCACAAACAGCACGAGGCGTATGCCGCCCGCGCCGGCCAGCATGTTGCGGACGAAGCGGTGGTGGCCGGGCACATCGACGATCCCGGCTTCCCGGCCGGAGGGGAGCGTCAGCCAGGCAAACCCCAGGTCAATGGTCATGCCCCGGGCCTGCTCTTCCCGGAGGCGGTCGGGGTCGATGCCCGTGAGAACGCGGATGAGGGTGCTCTTGCCGTGGTCAATGTGGCCGGCGGTGCCTATGACGTACACGCCATCGCCTCCAGGGCCCGCACCAGCCCCCGGGCCAGCGCCCCGTCCTGCGTAGGGTCCACGGCGCGCATATCCAAGAGGAGCACGCCCTCCTCGATCCTCCCGACGATGGGCGGATCCTGCCGCCGCAAGGCGCCGGCCAGAGCCTCCGGCGTGACCGGCCGTGCCGCGGCGCCCTTGGCGAAGCGCACCGCCACGGCGGCGCTCGGCTGCCCTTCGCCGGGGAGCGACCCGCCGCCCACGGTGGAGGAGGTGGCAACGACGGCCAGTTGGACGCCGGACCGGGCCAAGGCTTCCGCACCGGCGCCGAGCCGGGCGGCCACCGTCGCCCGCACCGCCTCGGCTCGAGCCATGAGTTCGCTTTGGGTCCGGGCAAGCATGCGGTACACCGGGATCTCCTCGATGGCGCCGTCCAAGTAGTGCTGCAGCGTCGCCTGCAGGGCAGCCAACGTCATCTTGTCGACCCGGACCGCCCTTGCCAGGGGGTGGCGGCGGCACCGCTCCACAAGCTCCCGCCGGCCGACGATGATGCCGGCCTGGGGACCGCCCAGCAGCTTGTCGCCGCTGAAGGTGACCAGGTCCGCGCCCGCGGCTACGGCCTCCTGCACGGTCGGTTCGTGGGCAAGGCCGTAGCGCTCGGTGGGCACCAGCACGCCGCTGCCCAGATCCTCGATCAGCACAAGCCCGCGGCGGTCGGCCAGGGCGGCCAGCTCCCGCGTGGACACGGACGCGGTGAAACCGACGACCCGGTAATTGCTGGGATGCACCTTGAGAATGGCGGCGGTCGCGCCGGTGACGGCCTGCTCGTAGTCGCGCAGGTGAGTCCGGTTGGTGGTGCCGACCTCCCGCAGCACGCAGCCGCTTTGCTCCATGACCTCCGGAATCCGAAAGGCGCCGCCGATCTCGATCATCTCGCCCCGGGAGATGACGACCTCCCGGCCCTTGGCGACAGCGCTGAGGGCGAGCAACACCGCGGCCGCGTTGTTGTTGACGACCATGGCGGCCTCGGCGCCCGTGAGGCGCACGAGCAGCATCTCCCCGTGGACGTGGCGAAAGCCGCGCCGGCCCGCGTCAACCTCGTACTCGAGGTTGCTGTAGCCGGCTGCCACCGTGCCAACGGCGGCGATGCTCGCGTCGCTGAGCGGGGCGCGGCCGAGGTTGGTGTGGAGCACAACGCCGGTCGCGTTGATGACGGGCGTGAGGAGCCGCCGCCGGAGGGCGTCCACGCTTATGGCCGCGGCGGCCACCACGTCCGCCGCGGCCACGGCACCCCCTCCGCCGGCGACGCGCTGGCGTGCGGCGTCGATGGCGGCGCGCACCGCGTCAACCACCAGCGGGCGGGGCAAGCCGGCC
>CALFSR010000036.1 GCA_937916565.1 uncultured Bacillota bacterium
CACTGGATGAGCGAGAGCTTCCCGGCCAACGAGATCAGCTTGCGCAGCGCAAGCCACGAGAACTTCGTCATCGTGGACACCACCGAGCCGCAGCACCGCGTCATCGGGGAAACCGACCGGCTCGCGGCCATGACGATGCTGCACACGCACGCCATCTACATCCACGAGGGACAGCAGTACCTGGTGGACCGGTTGGACTGGGACGAGCACCGGGCGTACGTGCACAAGGTCGACGTCGATTACTACACCGACGCCAACCTCGCCGTCACCATCCGGGTGCTGGACACGTTCCGCGAAGACCGGCAGGGGCCGCTGGAAAAGCGCTTCGGCGAGGTTATGACCGCCTGGCGGGCGACCATCTTCAAGAAGATCAAGCTGTACACCCACGAAAACGTCGGCTGGGGCGAGATTCACCTGCCCGAGGACCAGATGCACACGGCCGCCTGCTGGCTGGAGGTGCCGCCGGAGGTGGCGGCCCAGTTCAAGCCCGACGAGCTCCAGTCGGCGATGATCGGCACGGCGCACCTGCTCGAGTCGCTTGCGCCGGTGTTTCTCATGTGCGATCCTAAGGACCTGCGGGCGACGGTCGAAATGCGGGCGCCCCAGACGCAGCGGCCGACCATCTACCTGTACGACTCGTACCCGGGCGGCATCGGGCTCGCGGAAAAGGCGTACGACCTTTCCGCCTCG
Source organism: uncultured Bacillota bacterium (assembly GCA_937916565.1). GTDB lineage: Bacteria > Bacillota > Limnochordia > Limnochordales > ZCTH02-B6 > ZCTH02-B6. The sequence continues at coordinate 691 of CALFSR010000036.1, forward strand.
CTGCTCGATGCGTGTCTGCAGCAGGTGACGGGCTGCGCGTGTGAAGACGGCTGCCCGGCATGCGTCGGTCCGGAGGCCGGCGGGCGAGCGCCGACGGTGCGGCTGCTGAGGGCGGCTTTGGGCCAGGCGGCGGGGACGGCGGCAGTCCCGGAAAGTGCGGCGCCTGCGCCTCCGGCAGTCCCGGCCGGTGCGACGCCTGCGCCTTCGGTAGTCCCGGCCAGTGCGGCGCCTGCGCCTTCGTCAGTCCCGGCCGGTGCGGCGCCTGCGCCGGCGGCGGCCGGACTCAACGGCGCGGCGGGGGAGCCGGATCAGCGTGAACCTGCGTGAACGCCTGCGCTTGATGCGGCCGGCGGCCAGGGCAGCGGCGGAGCCGTTGTCCGTACCCGGGGGGCCGTCGCCTGTACCCGGGGAGCCGTCGTCCGCGCCCGGGAAGCCGCCGTCCTTGCCCGCAGAGCCGTCGTCAACGCCCGGGCAGCCGCCGTCCTTGCCCGCAGAGCCGTCGTCCGTGCCCGCTGACCCATCGGCTAGGCCCGCTGAGCCATTCGCCATGCCCGCGCAGCCGTTGGCCACGCCCGCGGAGCCGTTGGCCATGCCCGCGCAGCCGTTGGCCACGCCCGCGGAGCTCCTGCCCGCAACTGCGGCTCCCCTGCCCGCGGGCGATGCGGAGCTGCGCCTTGTGCCGACGCCCCTCGGGAGCGTCCTGTGCCTTGAGCGCACATTCCCCCTCGACCACGAACAGGGCCGGGTACCCCTCGGGATGTGCCTCGAAGTACCCCGGCACGGTTGGCAGCGGCTTCTGCCCGCGACGACGTCCCGGACAGCAGTGCCGTTTGACGCGAGCGGCGCCGTCTTCGTCGACCTCGAGACGACCGGGCTTGGCCGCGGCACGGGGACGTACGCGTTTCTCGTGGGGATAGGCCGCTTTACCCGGGACGGCTTTCGCGTCCGCCAGTATTTCATGCGGAGCTATCCCGAAGAGCCCGCCGTCCTGGCCGCGGTGCGGGCGGAACTCGAAGACGCGCAGGGGCTCATCACCTTCAACGGGCGCACCTTTGACTGGCCGCTCCTGGAAACGCGGGCGACCCTCAACCGCATGCGGCTTCCGTACCTACCCCATCTCGACCTGCTGCATCCTGCCCGCCGGGTGTGGCGGCCCGTCACCGACAGCTGCCGGCTGGGAGATCTTGAGGCGGCCGTGCTCGGCCTTGAGCGCCACGACGACGTGCCCGGCGCGCTCATCCCACAGCTCTACTTCAACTACGTGCGCACCGGCGATGCCCGGCCTCTAGCCGGCGTCTTTGAGCACAACCGGCTGGACATCGTTTCCATGGCGGCCATGGCGGGCTACCTCGGCCATGCGGCTGCCGCTCCCCTTCACGCACGGCCGGCAGGTGCGCCGCTGTCCGGGGTGGAACTGCTTTCGTTGGGCCGGCTCTTGCTTGATCGCGAGCAGGTGGACGAGGCCATCGCCTGCTTCCGGGAGGCGCTGCAGCGGGGCGTTTCCCACGGCTTGCGCCGGGAGGCATACAAGATGCTGGCCGTGGCGTACCGCCGCTGGCCGGGGGCTTCGACCCGGGCGACGGGGACGGCGGCAGCCTCCATACCGGCCACCGGAGCAGCTGCAGCGTGCACTCCGGCCGCCGGGACAGCGGCACCGTGCACCCCGACCACGGGGACATCGGCACCGCCCACCCCGGTCACTGGGACAGCGGCACCGTGCACCCCGACCACGGGGACAGCGACTCCGCCCACCCCGGTCACTGGGGCGGCAGCACCGCCTGCGAATCCCGATCCCCGGATCGCGGTGCTTCATGACTGGGTCCGGGAGGACAGCTGGTCCACCTGGCCTTGTGTGGAACTGGCCAAGTACTACGAACACAAGGTGCGGGACCTGCATGCGGCCCGGGCGTGGACGTTGCGGGCCATTGAGCTCGTGCAGCGCCGCCGGGCGCTGAGGGGCTTGAGTGCCGCCGCCGCCCGAAGCGCGGCCGAACGAGAGCTTGAGGAACTCCTGCACCGCCTGCGACGCATCGAAGCCAAGCTGGCCGGCCGGCCGTGGACCGGGCGGGCGGCGCCCAGGGGCTGAACGCCCTGGACAGGAATTGCCAGGACAAGACTGCCCTGACAACTGCTGCAAGAAGTCCCGGGACAAATCGGGATAAACGTCTCTTCCGGCGTTTCGCCTTGGCTGCGATAACAAAAGTAAGGACAGCGGCGCTGGAGCCTCCCCCCAACGGGCGTCCCCCAAGCGCCGGCGGTAACCCGCCCACGGCCGCTCCGACGTCGCCGGCCGGGGCCTAGGAGGTGTCAAACATGGCAAGAACTGTCGAAGTACCGGAAAACAAACTCGCTCTAGAACTGTTCGCAACAACTCGTTTCTCGTGGCTGTGGACGATTCTCCGGGTGTATCTCGGCTGGACATGGCTCAGCTCCGGCTGGGGCAAGTTCGGCAACCCGGCCTGGATGGAAACGGGCGCGGCCCTGCGGGGCTTCTTCTCCAGCGCCGTGCAGATCGAGCCGTCCGCCCGCATCGCGTTTGACTGGTACCGCAGCTTCATCCAGTTCCTGCTGGACGGCGGCCACTACACCTGGTTCGCCAAGCTGGTCGTGTTCGGCGAGATCCTGGTGGGCCTCGCGCTGATCCTCGGCGCCTTCACCGGCATCGCCGCCTTCTTTGGCGGGTTCATGAACTTCAACTTCATGATGGCCGGAACCGCCAGCACCAACCCGCTCTTGTACACCATCTCCATCCTGCTCATGCTGGCGTGGAAGGTGGCCGGCTACTACGGCCTCGACCGGTGGCTCCTTCCCAAGCTGGGCACGCCGTGGGGACGCGTCAAGAGCAGGTGACGGGGCCGTGACGGGCGCCCGTTACCCGCTGCCCATCCCCCAAGCATCCTACTTGGACGGTCCGATCCTTCTGCGGGACGGGCGCCCGGCGCACCTGCGCCGCGCTCGTCCCGCCGATCTTCCGGCCGTGCAGGCGCTGCTGACGCGCACCTCCGACACGGCCCGCTTCTTCCGGTTCTTCCACGGTGTCGCCGCCGGCGACCCGGAAGCGGCCCGGCGCCTCATCGCCCCCGGCAACGAACAGAGCGGCCTAAGCCTCGTCGTCACCGTCGGCCCGCAAGGCCAGGAGCAACTGGTCGCCGTCGGCAGCTACAGCCACACCCACCGGCCCGACGTGGCTGAAGTCGCGTTTCTCGTCGAAGACGCCTACCAGGGCCGCGGCATCGGAACGCTGCTTCTCGAGCGACTGGCCATGGCCGCGCTCGAGCAGGGCCTCACGGCGCTGGAAGCCTTCGTCATGGGCGAGAACACGGACATGCTGAGCGTGTTCGCCGCCAGCGGTTTCACCGTCGAGCAAGGCCCGAGCGCCGACGGATGGTACATCCAGCTCCCCCTCGCGCCCACGGAAGCCGGCGTCCGGCAGATGGAAACACGCGACCGCATCGCCACCCGGGCGTCGCTCTACCCGTTCTTTCACCCGCGCGCCGTGGCGGTCATCGGCGCGTCCCGGGACCCAAGCAGCGTCGGCTACCAGGTGCTGGCCAACCTCATCACGTCCCACTACCAGGGTCCGGTCTACCCCGTGAACCCGAAGGCGCGGTTTGTCATGTCCGTGCCCGCCTACCCGTCGGTGCTCGACATCCCCGGCCCCGTCGACCTGGCCGTCGTCGCCGTGCCGCCCCGGGCCGTGATGGAAGTGGCCGCCCAGTGCGCCCAGAAAGGCGTGCGGGCCCTCATCGTCCTCACCGCCGGTTTCGCCGAAACCGGGCCTGAAGGCGCCGAGGCGCAAAAGCGGCTGCTCGACTTCGTGCGGGGCTCGGGCATGCGCATGATCGGCCCCAACTGCCTAGGCATCATCAACTGCCACCCTGACGTGCAGATGAACGCCACCTTCTCCGTGACGCCCGTGCGGCCTGGAAACCTGGCCATGTCGTCGCAGAGCGGCGCCTTGGGGCTTGCGGCGCTCGAATACGCCCATGAGCTCGGCATCGGCCTGTCTTCGTTCGCCAGCATCGGCAACAAGGCCGACGTCTCGGGCAACGACCTGCTCCAGTGGTGGGAGGAGGACGAGCAGACCAAGGCCATCCTGCTCTACCTGGAGTCCTTTGGAAACCCGCGCCGCTTCGCCCGCCTGGCCCGGCGCGTCGGCCGCCGCAAGCCGATTGTGGCCGTCAAGGGCGGGCGCACCCCGGCCGGGCAGCGCGCCGCCGGCTCTCACACCGCCGCGCTGGCCACCGACGACGCCGTCGTCGACGCCTTGTTCCGCCAGTCCGGCGTCATCCGCACCCGCACGCTCCAGGAGATGTTTGACGTGGCGGCGCTGCTCGCCCACCAGCCGCTGCCCAAGGGAAACCGGGTCGCCATCCTGACCAACGCCGGAGGGCCTGCGATCCTGTGCGCGGACACGTGCGAAGGCGAGGGGCTCGTGCTGCCGCCGCTGCCCCCGGACGTGCAGGCGCGCCTGCGGGCCTTGCTGCCGCCTGCGGCCAGCGTCGCCAACCCCGTGGACATGATTGCCGGCGCCACGGCGGACACGTACCGCCGGTGCTTGGAGATCCTGCTCGAGAGCGACGCTTGTGATGCCGTTATCGTGATCTGCGTGCCGACCCGGGCCGCCGTCGTACCTGACGTAGCGGCTGCAGTAGCCGCCGCCCGGGCCAAGGCCCCGGACAAGCCGGTGCTCGGCTGCTTCATGACCTCGCAGCCTACCGCCCGACTGGCGGTGGCCGCCCCGCCGGCCACCCACTCCAGCGCCCAGCCAACCACCCGGCTGGCGACCCTGTCGGCCACCCATCCAGCCGAGCCGCCCACCGGGCCAACCGGGCCAACCGCCTTGCCGGCCACCCACGCAACCACCCAGGCAGCCATCCCCCCGGCCGCCCAGCCGGCGGGCGCCGCTCCCGAACCCGGATTCCGGCCCATCTACCGCTTCCCGGAATCGGCCGCGTTCGCGCTGGCCCGCGCCGCCCGCTACTCGGCGTGGCGCGACGCACCGCTCGGCACCATCCCGGCGCTGCCGGACATCGATGTAGCCGCCGGACGGACCGTCATCCGGGAGGCCCGGCAGCGGGGAGGCGGGTGGCTCCTCCCTCCGGAAGTTGGCCGGCTGCTCGAAGCCTTCGGGCTACCCCGACCGGCGGCTCGGTTCGCTTGCAACGAGGAAGAAGCCGTCGCCGCGGCGGAGGAGCTCGGCTATCCCGTCGCCGTCAAGCTTGCCTCGGCCACACTGGTGCACAAGACCGAATGGCACGGCGTCCACCTCAACATTAGCGGCGCGGCGGGAGTGCGCCGGGCCGTGCGTCTCATGCGGGATACGCTCGAGCGTCAGGGCATGCTCGACGCCATGGCCGGCGTGCTCGTCCAAGAGATGGCGCCGCCCGGCGTCGACACCTTCGTCGGCGTCACCCAGGACCCCACGTTTGGCCCCGTCATCGCCTTCGGGCTAGGCGGCACAGCCGTCGAAGTGCTCGGCGACGTCGTGTTTCGCATCACACCCCTCACCGACCGGGACGCCCACGACATGATCCGCTCCATCCGGGGCTACCGGCTGCTTGATGGTTTTCGCGGCCAGCCCCCTGCCGACGTGGCAGCCGCTGCGGACGTCCTCCTGCGGCTGTCCCGCATGGTTGAGGAACTCCCCGACATCGTCACCGTCGACTTGAACCCCGTCCGCCTCATGGAAACCGGCCAGGGCGCCCTCGTCCTCGACGCCCGCGTCCGGGTGCACTGATTCTTCGCATCCACTGATTCGGCGGGTCCACCGGTTCAGCGGGGCCACCGAGTCGGCGGGGCCACTGAGTCGGCGGGTCCACCGAGTCGGCGGGGCCACCGAGTCGGCGGGTCCACCGAGTCGGCGGGGCCATCGAGTCGGCGGGGCCATCGATTTAGCGGGTCCACCGGTTCGGCTGCTTCGCCAGCTCCACCTGTTCGCGGCGCCCAGTGCTTCATTGGGGACCGCTCTTCGGTGTCCGTTGCATCGCTGCTCCCACTGCTTCTCGGGGTAGACCCGGTTCGCCTGGTCCACTGCCTCGCCGGGCAGACCTGGTTCGCCGGGCAGACCTGGTTCGCCGGGTGGACCTGGTTCGCCGGGTGAACCTGGTTCGCCGGGTGGACCTGGTTCGCCGGGTGGACCAGCGTCCAGTCCCCGAGGGTCAGCCGCCCCGCGCCAACTGAGGGCATTCGCGCCCGGCGCTGCGGGACAATGGGCCGTACCAGCCGGTTTCCATACGGGCGACAATAGGGACGGCAGGTGGACACCAACCAGGTACGGTTTCCAGGGCGGGAACACTAGCCACGGCCGGTACGGCTGTCCATGACACGCACGACGTCCGACAAGAACGCTACAAGCAAGCGAGGAGGAATGCAACCATGAACAATGGATGGGCCAAAGGCAAAGTCGCCATCGTGACCGGAGCTTCGGCAGGGATTGGCCGCGCCACCGCACTGGCCTTTGCCCGGGAGGGCGCCTCGGTGCTCGTCGCCGACATCAACGTGGCGGGCGGCGAAGAAACCGTCCGACTCATTCGCGAAGCCGGCGGTACCGCTGAGTTCATGCAGGTGGACGTCACCAACGACGAGCAGGTGGCTGCGATGGTGCAGAAGGCCGTCGAGTTCTTCGGCGGCGTGGACTATGCGTTCAACAACGCCGGCATCGAGGGCGCGCTGGCACCTACGCACGAGTATCCGGAAGAAGCCTGGCGGCGGGTCATCGACATCAACCTGACCGGCGTCTGGCGCTGCATGAAGCACCAGATCCCCGAGATGCTGAAGCGCGGCGGCGGGGCCATCGTCAACTGCGCGTCTATCCTGGGGCTTGTGGGCTTTGCCAACGCTCCGGCGTACACTGCCGCCAAGCACGGCGTCGTCGGGCTGACCAAGGCCGCGGCGCAGGAATATGCGGAGCTCGGCCTGCGGGTCAACGCCGTCTGCCCGGGCTTCATCGAGACCCCGATGGTCATGGAGCGCGGCGTGCAACTGGGCAAGGACAAGGCGGCCTACGCCCAGGTGGCCGGCTTGCACCCCATGAACCGCCTCGGAAAGCCGGAGGAAATCGCCGAGGCGGTGCTGTGGCTCTGCTCGCCCAAGGCGTCTTTCGTCACGGGCTACGCACTTGCGGTCGACGGGGGCTACGTGAGCAAGTAGACCAAGTAGACGGCGACACCGAGGTTCCATGCAGGCAAACGGCGGAGCGGGGCTCCACCCGCTCCGCCGTTTCCTTTATGTGCCCCATCCTGTGTCCATAACTGCCTCATGGCGGTTTCCTGGCTACCGCTGTCCTCAGGCGTCGAGCGACGTCGGCCACCACCCGCCGGCGCCGCGAACGCTAACCCCTCTCAAACAGCGCATTTCCGCGGCTTGAATTTCGCTGATGGGACTCGTTCTCGGTGTTGCTCTCGTAGATGGTAATTTTGGCTGTCTCCAAGCGCCGGACGCCCGTCGTAGACAAATGAACTGGCCTCGCGCCCGCTCAGACCCCGGTTTTTCGGCACCAAACCGTGCAAACGCCCGGCCCGACGCCGGGAAGTCGAGGGAAAATACCGTCGATGAGACAGTCGTCGGGTCTCGCTCCTACACAAGAGATTTTCCACACAAGAGATTATGGAGGCTTGGCCACGGGATTACGCTTGGCAACGGAAGACCCAGCGCTTGGTCACCAGATCGCGGGCGCTTGGTCACGAGATCGCGGACACTCGGCCACGGGATTACGAGCGCTTGTCCGGGCGTTGACGGAAACCTGCGCACGGCGCACGCAAGAAATGGTCCACTTTGTACGAGGCATTTCGTCGAGCGGCGGCGCACAATGGTCCTGCACCGGTTCCCGGCTCTTCGAAAGCAGCCGACGCCGACCTGCGTCGGCACGAGCAATGTGCCACCGTGGATCCGGATTCGGCACGTGCACTGGTGCCGCCACCGAGCCGGAGTCGGCACGTTCGATAGTGCCGCCGCCGATCCGGGGTCGGCACGTGCGGTAGTGCTGCCGCCGACCCGAAGTCGGCGCGTGTGATGATGCCGCCGATCGAGAGTCGGCACGGTCAATTCCGGGTTGAAGAAGTCGATTCGGAGTAAGCGACGCCGATGCGCGCCACCCTAAACCGCGTCCTGCCGCGAGAGATACTCCAGGATCCGCGCCTGGCTCGCACCACCAAGTACGTCTACCTGGGTATGCGGGCGCATCCAAAGACCACGCTCAAGGGTCTCGCCGAGGCCCTCGATATGCCCTACACGACGGTACATCGCTGCGTGAAGGAGCTTCAAGCCAGAGACTGGGTCTATTCTTTCCGGCGCCGGGGAGAGAGGTCCGAGATTTGGGTCCCCTGGATGCCGCTTGAGCTGGAACGCCGGTTGGCCCTGGAGATGGAGAAACTGGTCGACATGGCGCCGTACCGCGGGGAGAAGCTGCTCAAGACCCTGCTGGACATCATCGTGGATGACGAGGAGTTCCTCGACAATGCTCGCCCGGAGTGGACGGCGCTAGGGCCGGGGGACACCGCCGTCGAGTTCGACCGCTACTACCCCCGCCGCATGGTTGCCATCGAGTTCCAAGGACGCCAGCACTACCAGACTGTCGTCCTCGCCAACGCCAAGACCGACCTGCAGCGGCGGCTGCAACTCGACGGCCGCAAGGCGCTCGCCTGCCTACGACAAGGCGTCCAGCTGATCGAAATCGCCGACATCGAACTCTCCTACGACAAAGTCGCAACGAAGCTGAGCGGCGTGCTTCCGCTCATTCCACCGTTGATGGGCCGGCCTATATTTCGAGCGATAGCCAACATGTGTCAGAGCCACGTCAACTGGGTCCTCAACCGCCACGCCACAGTCTGACGTAACCTTGAGGGCGGGGCCGCGTCGTTTGTGATACGATGAGAATTACATTCGGCGGCAAGGGCCGTCGATTGGAGTGATCCACATGCGAAAGGCCCCAATAACCCCGGCGCGCCTCGTCCTCGTCGCCGCGCTGGTCCTCGTGGGGCTCATCTCGACGGCTTGTGCCAGCGACCTGGGATTGCCGGAACCCGCGGCAAGCAGCGAACCAGTAGCGGGGGGCGAAGAGGAGTTGACGCTCGCCGTGAGCCCGGACCTCGTGGCGGCCCACAACCGACTCGGCATCCTCGTGTTCCGACACCTTCTTACGGAACAGGCGCTCGAGGCAACTACAGGTTCTTCGGTAGCTGCGGATGTCGCGACAGCTGCGGACGCTGCGGCAGTTGCAGACTCTGCGGCAGCCATGGACCCTGCGGCGGCTTCAGACTCTCCGGCGGCCACGGACCCTGCGGCGGCTACGGACTCTGCGGCAAGTGCGGACTCTGCGCCAGCCACGGACTCTCCGGCAGCTCCAGACTTTGCGGCGATTTCGGGCTCCGCGGCTGCCGCTGGAAGAAACGTGTTCATCTCCCCGGTCAGCATTGCTCTCGCCCTGAACATGGCGTGGAACGGCGCGGCCGGCGAGACGGAGCGGGCCATGGCGCAGGCACTGCAGCTGGCCCGGCTGGTACATCAGAACGGCACGAGCGGCCACGGGGCGGATGCAGACCCGAACCGGGACAACCTCGGCCCTTCCCGTGCCGCCATCAACGCCGCGAACCTTGCGTTGCTGGACGCTTTGGCCGGAACCGACGTGCGTCTCGACATCGCCAGCTCCATTTGGTATCGCCTTGGGATCACGCCAAACCCCGCGTTTCTGGAAGACAACGAGCACTATTACCGGGCGAGCGTCGCAGCCCTTGACTTCGGAGCAGCGGAAAGCGTCCACGTCATCAACCGCTGGGTGAGGGACGCCACGCAAGGCTTGATCCCGAGCGTGCTGGAACAGCTCGAAGAGGACCAAGTCCTGCTGCTAATCAACGCCGTCTACTTCAAAGGCGCCTGGTCGACGCCCTTCGACGCCCGGCTGACCCGAGACATGCCGTTCCACCGGATGGGTGGCGAAAGCCGCATCGTGCCGATGATGTATCGAAACGGCCAGTTCGACTACTTCGAGGGCGTCGGGCGCTCCGATGACGTCGGGCACTTCGAGAGCATCGGACAGGTCGGTGACGTCGCCTACTCGGAAAACGTCCGGTACATGGGGGACGTTCGGTACATGGGGGACGTCCGGTACATGGGGGACGTCCGGTACATGGAGGACGTCCGCTACCCGGAGGACGTCGGTTGTACGGAAGGCGGTTTCCAAGCCGTGCGGCTGCCCTACGGCGAGAGCAAACGGCTGGCGATGTACGTCTTCCTGCCGCCGGAGGGCGTTGGCCTGTTTGAGTTCGCAGCAAGCCTCGACCACGAAACGTTGGCCAACGTGTTCGGCCGGTTCACGCCGCGGCACGGCGAGGTGTTCCTGCCTCGCATCGACATCTCCTACAAGGCCAACCTAAACGACGCCCTGCGGGCGCTGGGCATGGGTGTCGCCTTCGACCCGGGAGCGGCGGACTTCAGCCGCATGCTCCAGGGCACAGGGCCAGCGAGCGCGTCCGAGGGTGCCGCTGCGCCCGGTGCCTCCAACGTGTACATCGGCGACGCGATCCACCAATCCGTGCTCAAGGTGGATGAGGAAGGCACTGAGGCCGCCGCCGTCACCTCCATAGATTTCCGGCTCACCAGCGTGCCAGTGTACGACTTCCGCTTCCAGGCGGACCGGCCGTTCGTCGTGGTTATCCGGGACGACGCCACGGGAGCATTGCTGTTCGTGGGGGCTATTACGGATCCGGGCACCTGAGAAACCGGGATACAGCAAGCGAAACCAGCAGTTCGTGGGCAATTCCGGCGGTCCGTACACAGGGCCGGCGATTAGCAAGCGAAACCGGAAGCGAGCAAGCGAGACCGGCGGCGAATAGGTCAGACCGGAAGCGAGCAAGCGAAACCGGCAGCGAAAGCGAAAGCGGCGCAATGCGCCGCTTTCGTAACGAGGTGCGTATGTTCCGTTGGCGAGACGGATTTGCTCCGTTCACGAGACGGATTTGCTCCGTTGGCGAGACGGAGTTGCTCCGTTCACGAGACGGAGTTGCTCCGTTCACGAGACGGAGTTGCTCCGTTCACGGGACGGATTTGCTCCGTTCACGGGACTGCTTTGTTCCATTGACGGGACGGACTTCTTCCGTCAACGAAGCGGCATTGCTCCGTTAACGAGACGGATATTTTCCGTCGCCGGGGCCCGGGGCTTACAGGAGCGGGTGCTCGTGGCGGGCCTTGAGCCGCTGCCAGCGCCGCTCCACCTCGGCGGCGAACGCCTCCAGCATATCCTTGTTCTCCGGCCGGAGCATGTGTCGGCTCTTGCCCATCAGCTTGAGCCACTCCTCCACCGGGATGCGCTTGCCCTTCTCCTCCGGGTTGTACGTGATCGTGGTGACGCCCCGCTCGATCTCATACAGCGGGAAGAAGCAGCTGTTGACCGCCGCCTCCACGATCTCCGTCCCGAGCCGCTCCTCGCTCCGCCAGTTGAGCGGGCAGGCGATGAGCACCTTGCCGTAGGCGAGGCCCTCGTTCTTGGCGTACCACTGGGCCTTGGCCGCCTTGCGCATCAGATCCTGCGGGAACGCCTCCACGCCCGTGAACACGTACGGGATGTTGGTCGCCGCCATGATCTGGGGCGTGTCCTTGTGGTGGAACGTCTTGCCCTTGCCCATGGGACCGACTTCCGACGTGGACGTCCGGTGCCCGATGGGCGTCGAGTACGACAGCTGGCTGCCGGTGTTCATGTAGCCCTCGTTGTCGTACTCGAGGATGATCATCTTGTGATTGCGCAAGGCCGTGCCGATGGCCGAGCCCATGCCGATGTCCATGCCGCCGTCGCCGGTGATCATCACAAACGTGATGTCGTCGCCGATCTCGATCTCGCCCCGGCGCTTGCGCTCATAGAACATCTCCACCAAGCCCGACAACGTCGGCGCGCCGTTCTGGAACAGGTTGTGGATGTAGGTGATCCGGTGAGCCGTAAACGGATACCCCGTCGTCACCACCATCGCGCAGCCCGTCTGGTACAGCACGACGACGTCGCCCTCAAGGGCCGCCAGGAACTGGTTGATGGCCGGGAAGATGCCGCAGCCCGGGCACGCGCCGTGGCCCGGCGCGATGCGCTTAGGCCGCTCCATGAGCTGCCGCGGCGGCGGCAGCTTGACCTTAAGCTCGCCGGTTTCCGGATCCTGCGTCACGCTGACGAGGCCCGTGACTTCCTCCAGGGAGATGACGGGCGTCCCCGGCGGCGGCACGCGGCTTGGGTCACCCGGCGTCACGCCGTGGTAGTCAAAGGGCACCGCCACCTTGCCGGTGTCGGCGGCCTCCTGCGCGAGGCGGAAGAACGCCTCCGCATCGTCCGGGTAAAAGTCCTTGCCGCCCAGGCCGTAAATCCGGGTCAGCACCAGCGTCTTGTTGTCGGGGTCGTCCTTGAGGGCCGACTTGACCTCATGCGTCAGCGGCCCGCCGCCCGAGCCGAAGGAGTCGCCCCGCTCGCCGATGAGCAGCGCCTTGACGTTCCGGCACGCCTGGCGGATGGCCTCCGCCGGGAACGGACGCAGGACGTTCGGGCTGATGACGCCGACCTTAAGGCCCTGCTCCCGCAGGCGGTCCGCCACGTCCTTGGCGGTTTCCGCGGCCGAGTTGAGCAGGAGCACCGCGACCTCCGCGTCCTCCATGCGGTACTGGTCGACGACCGGGTAGTGGCGCCCCGACAGCTCGCCGTACTCGGCAAACACCTCCGCGATGACCTCGCGGGCCGCCTCCATCGCCTTGTGCAGCTGGTACTTGTTGTTGATCAAGTCCGGGTCGTTCATGTACGGACCGATGGTCACGGGCTGCCGCGGGTTGAGCGCGGTCACCCGCTCCGGCACGGGACCGATGAACTGCTGCACGGTTTCCTGATGCGCGAAGTACTGCACGCGGCGCTTTTGGTGGCTCGTGAAGAAACCGTCGTACGCCACGATGACCGGCAGCTGCACCCGCGGGTCTTCGCCGATGCGCACGGCCATCAGGTTCATGTCGTAGACGGCCTGCGGATCCCGGGCCAAGAGCACGATCCAGCCCGTGTGGATGGCAAAGTACAGGTCCGAGTGGTCGCCGCGGATGTCCAGCGGCCCGCTGACCGAGCGGGTCACCAGGTCCAGCACCATCGGAAACCGGGTGCCCGACTGGACCGGCAGCTGCTCCAAAGCATACAGCAACCCGTTGGCGCTCGTCGCGTTGAAGACGCGGCCGCCGCCCGTCGACGCGCCGTAGCAGATACCGGCCGCGCCGTGCTCGCCGTCGCCCGGGATGAGGACGATGTTGTGCTCGCCCTCGGCGGCCATCTCGCTGAGCAGCTCGGCAATTTCCGTAGACGGCGTGATGGGGTAGTAGCCCATGACGTGGAAATTGATCTGGCTGGCCGCGAGCGCCGCCATCTCGTTACCGCTCAAGAAACCCGTCCTCTGGTCAGGCCGGGCGACTACATTGATATCCTCCTGGCGCAAGGCCATGAGCTTCACCCCGCAGTCGCTAAAATCGAGAACCGCTGCTGCACCCGGTGCTCAGGCGCCCAGCCGTCGGCCTCGGGGATCGCCACCAGCGCGTCGACGGGGCACGCTTCCACGCACTTGAGGCAGCCCTTGCAGTACTGGTAGTCGATGCCCAGAAGCACCATGGCCGGCCGGCCCCGCTTGTCCTGGCCCTTTTCCCAGACAAAGCAGTAGTCCGGGCACACCAAGTCGCACTGGGCGCAGTCGATGCACTTGTCCCGCAGAAACTCCGGCAACGTGCCCTGCCGGGACGCGGACATGTCCTTGTTCCAGGTGCTGCCGGGCCGGATGAGCGTGCCGCCCAGCGTCGCCGTCTCGTAGCCGAACAGCGGCTGCGGGCGGACGTAGGGCTGTTCCGCCGCGGCGTCGCCGGTTTCCCGCTCGGACCACGTTACCTCGTGATAGCCCCGCCAAAACGCCTCCAGGTTGGCCTGGAGGAGCTGAGGATAGCGGGTGCCCAGCGCCGCCTTGATGGCGTCGACGACGCCTTCGGGCGCCAGGAACTCGCACGCCCTGGTGATGGCGCCCAGCATGGCCATGTTGGTGCGGCTGCCGGTTTCCGTGGCGATGTCCAGCGCCCGCACCGTGCCGACGCGCCGGGCCGGGATCCCAAACTCCTCCCGGGCGGCTTCCGGATCCTTGCGGGAGTTGAGCACGACGATCGAGTCCGCGTACAATCCCGACAGCACGCTCCGGTCCGAGCGCACCAAGGCTTCGTGGAAAATGCCAAGCACATGGGGACGTTCGACCGGCGTCGCGTTACGGATCTCCTTATTGCCGTCGGCGAAGCGCACGAAGCTTTTCACCGGCGTCCCTTTCTTTTCTGACCCGTACGAGGCGAAGTTGGAGCCGTTGAGCCCAGCGTGCAGCACACCCGCCTCGGCCAGAATCTTGCCCGCGACGTTGGCGCCCAGCCCACCGATGGACTCGAGCCGGATTTCAAAGAAGCCTTCCTGATTCGTGACGGGCAACGCCACCCCCACAGGCATGGCTGACCCTCCCTTCGGCGTCCGTCATTCGGACACACATGTGCACAGTAACCCTACCGAAAAAGATACCGCATTTCGCCGCTATGCGCTACCGACGGATGCCCGCGTGCCAAGGCGAAGTGTCCCTAAGAAGCGAGCAGGATGTTCGAGAGGGAATCCAGACGGAAACAATGGCGCCCTGGGCGGGCGCTGGGTGAGATTGTCTGTCGCCGCCGGCGTTAGGTGCCGAAAGCGGATTGCACGAAACGGTCTTTTACCCTGGCCACGTGCTCCCGGGCCAGGCGTTCGGCCTTCTCGCCATCGCGGCTCCGGATGGCTTCGAAGATAGCCCTATGCTCCGCCAAGGCCTCCTTCGGGCGCCCCTCGATGGCGGCGGAGCGGTGCTTTAGCAACCTGGAGATCTTGACAAACCCCTGCAGCGCCTCGATCAGCTGCTTGTGATGGCTGGCGGCTAACAGGAGGTCGTGAAAGTCCTTACCGCCTTTGATGATCTGCCCGGCCGTCTCCTGGCGAGAGACCTCCTCATGCCGCTGGCGCAGGTACTGCTCCATAGCGTCGAGGTCCTCCTGGGTGGCCCGCATCGCGGCGAACCGAGCCGCCATGCCCTCGAGCACCTCCCTGACCTCAAACGTACCGATGATGTCCTCGCGGGACGGATTGATGACGGTAATGCTGCGCCGGGCGTCGATCTGCACAAGGCCCTCCGCTTCAAGCCGCCGTAAGGCTTCTCGGATTGGAGAGCGGCTTGTGCCAAAGGCCTGCGCGAGCTGCCCCTCGACCAGGCGTTCGCCGAAGGTAAGCTTTCCTTCCAGGATGGCCCGCTCGAGTTGCTCGTAAATCTGATCCGTCAAGGATCCGAGGGGGATCGGTGCCAGCACATCTTCGAGGCTCATAGCAAGTGGGCCCCCTTTTCGCGCGGCCAACGGCCGCTTACACTTCCCCACTACCCTGCCGGTGCACCACGAGGCGTCCCGCCGCCATCACAAACCCCACCCGCCGCAGTGCGGACACATCCTCCCAGGGCCGGCCCTCTACTCCAACGAGGTCGGCGAGCCGTCCCGGCTCGATCGTGCCCAGCACGCCGCCCATTCCCACAGCCCGCGCTGCCACGGCCGTACCCGCCTGCAACGCCTGTCCGGGCGTCATGCCCGCCTCCACGAGAAGCTCAAACTGGCAGGCGTTCTCCCCGAGCGGGGTGTAGGGCGGACCCACGAAGTCGGTGCCCGCGGCAATCAACACACCGTGCTCCATGGCCAGCCGCACGGCTGCGAAAAGCTCGTCCAGGTGCCGCTGCCACACGCCCGCCACTTCTGGGGCAAGACCCCTGGCCGGACCGAGGCGCGCCCGCATGGCGGGCAGGGCCAGCGTCGGCACGAGGATCGTGCCCAGCTCCGCCATTAAAGCGTACGTGCCGGGCGCCGCGCCATGGCCGTGCTCGACGGTGTCTACGCCCGCGAGCACGGCGGAACGCACCGCCGCCTCGCCGATGGCGTGGGCTGCCACCATGAGTCCAGCCCGGTGTGCCTCCTCGACCACCGACCGGATCTCGTCGATACTGTAGTTGGCGTGGGCCCAGGCGGCCCCGTCGGCCCACGGATACACCAGATCCCGCCCGGGCGTGCCCGAAGATACCCCAATCTTAATTACACGGCTGCCGCTTCGCAGCCTTTCCCGCACGCGCCGCCTGCATTCGTCGGGGCCGTCCGCGAATATGCCCAACGCTTCGGCAGAGACAAGGGGCTGGCCCACCGGATCCCACGTGCCTGCCCGCGGGCAAATGTAGTCGCCCGCGGGCACGACGCGTGGCCCCTCGATCAGCCCGTCGGCCACGGCGTGTGCGAGTGCCGGCCCCAATGCGCCACCCATGCATCGCACGGTGGTGAACCCGGCGTCCAACAGCCGGCGCAGATCCCGGGCAGCGGCCACGGCCCGGTACGCAGAGGCCCAAGGAGCTCCTCCCCATGGGGACGGAGGCCCGGCACCCCACAAGTGCAGGTGCGCGTCGATGAAACCGGGTACGAGGGTGAGGCCGCCAAGATCAAGCAACTTCTCGCCTTTGGCGGTATTAGCTCGGGGAACAATAGCCGTGATGTATTGGCCATCGACGATCACATCCACACCAGTCCGGGGCGGCTCGTCCCCGCTCGTCCAAACGGTCGCCGCACGAATGCGCCACCGCTCCCGCCCCAGCGCTTGTCCGAGCACCATCGCTCGACCCGTCTCCCGTGATTTCTGTACGTCAAAATCCCAACAACCGGGGCAAGAACATGGTGAAACTCGGCACATACGTGACGAGCAGCAGCACCAGGATCATCACCGCCAGAAACGGCAGCGCCGCCACGAATACGGTCTCAGCCCGCCGTTTGGCGATGTCCGCGGCCATGTAGAGGCAAAGTGCCACAGGCGGCGTGACAAGGCCAATATTGAGATTGATCATGGCCATGACGGTGAAAAGGAGCGGGTCGATGCCCCACGACTGCGCTGCCGGCAGCAAGATCGGCACGAGCAGGATCATCGCGGCGATGCCTTCGAGCACCATGCCCGCCACAAAGAAGACGACGTTGAGGAGGGCGAGCCCTACCACGGGGCTGGAAACCACCGAGTCGAGGAACGATCGCACCATGGCCGGCACTTGCTGTGTAGCGATCACCCAGTTCAGGACGTTGGCGGCGCCGATGACCACCAGAATCACCGAGGACGTGATCGCGCTGTTGACGACGACCGTCCACAGGCGCTGGGCGTTGAGCCGCCGGGTGATTAGGCCAAAGACGATCCCATAGAGAACAGCGATTGCTCCTGCCTCGGTCGCGGTGAACACGCCGCCCAGCACTCCTCCGAGGATGATCAAGGGCATGATGAGGGCCGGGGCGGCCTGCAGCAACTGGCGGAAGACATGGCCCCATCCTTGCCAGCGGTTGTTAGGCCGGTACCCCGCACGCTTGGAGATCACGTACGCCACGAGCATCTGGAGCACGCCGATGGCTATGCCGGGAAGCACTCCGGCGGCAAAGACCGCACCTACGGACACCCCCGTCATGACGGCCAGGATGACCGCGGGAATGCTCGGCGGGATAATGGGCGCCATGACCGACGACACGGCGGTAACCGCGGCGGAAAAGTCGCGGGTGTACCCCTGGCGCACCATGGCAGGGATTAACATGCCGCCGATGGCCGCTGTGTCCGCCACCGCCGAGCCGCTGATGCCCGCGAAAAACATGCTGGCTGCAATGTTGACATGGGCCAGCCCGCCGGTGATATGCCCGACCAAACTCTTGGAAAACTCCACGATCTTGTCCGTCAGGTCGCACTCGTTCATCACGTAGCCGGCCGCGATGAAGAAGGGAATCGCCATGATGGGAAAGCTGTCCAAGCCCGTGAACATGCGCTGGGGAAGTACGACTAGCGAAGGCAGCCCCGCGGCCAGCATACCCGAGAGTGCGGTCATGCCGATGGTGAACGCAATTGGAACACCGAGGGCCAACAAGGCTGCAAAAACGATGGCGATTACGGCGATGGTCACATTTCGGCCCCCCTCGGTCCGGGGTGCGCCACCGGTTCGTCGGCCCGGCTCGCCTCGCCGCGCACGAACCGAATCACACCGGTTATGAACAAGAGGACAGCCTCAAGCGCCAGGAACGCCGCCCCGAGGGTGACACCAAAGTATGGGACGGACATGGACATGCGAAGGGCCGGCGTCATCTGAAAGCTGACCAGCTCCACCAACTGCCGCCCGTAATACGCCACGGGGATA
>CALFSR010000037.1 GCA_937916565.1 uncultured Bacillota bacterium
TGAGCCGTCCCCGGCCGGCGCCGAAGGTGGGGCCCTACCGGGACATGATCCGTCAGTGGCTGATTGAGGACCAGACGGCGCCGCGCAAACAGCGGCACACGGCCCGGCGCATTTACCAGCGCCTGCGGGAAGAACACGGCTACGAAGGGGCCGAATCGACCATTCGCCGCGTCGTGGCGCAGCTCCGGCGGGAGCTGGAGATGGACGTGCTGGAGCCGTTCTTTGTGCTGTCCTCCGACCCCGGGGAGATGGCGCAGGTAGACTGGGGCCAGGCTAAGGTGATGCTGGCCGGCGTCCCCACGGTGGTGCATCTGTTCTGCCTGCGTCTGCACTACAGCGGCGTGGCGTTTGTGTGGGCAAGCCTGCATGAAAAGCTGGAGGCGTTCCTGGAGGGTCACGTGCAGGCGTTTGCGTGGCTGGGCGGCGTGGTGAACAAGGTGGTCTACGACAACCTCACGCCGGTGGTCCGTAAGGTCTTGCAGGGGCACGAGAGCCGGGAACTGAGCGAACGTTTCGTGGCGCTGCGTTCCCACTACGTGTTCGACAGCGTGTTCGCCAACCCCGGGGCGGCCCATGAGAAAGGCAGCGTGGAAAATCTGGTGGGGTACGTGCGCCGCAACGCCCTCACGCCGGTCCCGGAGGTCGAGTCCATGGACGAGCTGAACGAGCGGCTGTTGGCCTGGTGTGAGCAGGAACGCGAACGCCGCCGGGAGCGGTGGGAAGAAGAGCAACAGCGGCTGCGGACGGTGCCTGCCGGTATGTTCAAACCGTGCGTCGTTCGTTACCTGCAGGCTAACAAACTGTCGCTGGTGACCTACGAGCGCAACCGCTACTCGGTTCCCACCCGCTTGGTTGGCCAGATGGTGCGGGCCGAAGTCTATGCGGATCGGCTGGAGCTCTACTGGCGGGACAAACAGGTGGCGGTGCATCCACGAGCCGCCGGCCGGGGTCAAACGATGCTGCGTTTAGAGCACTATCTTGGGGCGCTGGCTCGCAAGCCCTACGCGGTCACCCACGCCGCCGTGGTGCGGCAGCTGCCCGAACCTTACCAGACCTTGCGCCTGCGGCTCATGGAGCAGGACCCTAGCGGGTACCGGGAAATGGTGCAGGTCCTGCTGCTCCACCGGGAGTTTGACCCTGACCTGGTCCAGGAGGCGATCCAAGAAGCGCTGGCGGCAGGCACCTGCCACGCCGAAGGCATCCGCCAGCTGCTGCTCAATCGGCTCGACGGCCGCCGCGAGGCGTCCGTCCTCGAGCCACGCGGTCCCGCGGTGCCCGTCGGTGACCCACGCCGGTACGACGCATTGCTGGGGGTGGGGGCGTGAACTCCAACACCGCCGTGCTGGAAGAGCTGATCGACTTGCGGTGCAAGCAGCTGAAGTTGCCGGGAATGCGGGCCGCCCACCGGGAGCTGGCCCGGGAGGCGCTGGAGAAGGGCGTCGCACCCAGCGCGTTCCTGTTGAGCTGCTTGGAGGAGGAGCTGGCCTTGCGGAACCGGCGGAGTCTGGAAGCCCGTTTGCGGGCCGCCAAGTTCCCGCAGCCCAAGACGCTGCATGAGTTCGATTTCGACGCCATTCCGCAGCTGCCCAAGGCGAAGGTGCTGCACCTGGCGGAGGCCGGTTTTGTGGCCGCCAAGGAGAACGTCATCTGCTTGGGGCCCAGCGGCACCGGCAAGACGCACATCGCGACGGCACTGGGCATGGCCGCCATCGAGGCGGGCTGCCGGGTCCGGTTCATTCGGGCCATTACTCTGGCCCAGGAACTTCTGGCGGCGCAGCAGGACGTCCAGCTCAACCGATACTTGAAGAGCTGGGCCAAGTTTGACCTGGTCATCTGCGACGAGCTGGGGTATCTGCGGCTAGGACCCGGGGCGCCGCTGTTCTTCCAGTTCGTGGCGGAGAGGCACGAGACGGGGAGCTTGATCATCACCAGCAATCTGGAGTTTTCCCGCTGGGAGGAGGTGTTCGGCGACGCAGCCCTGACCACGGCCCTGCTGGACCGGATTACGCACCGGGCGCACATCCTGGTCTTCAACGGGGAGTCGTACCGATTCCGCGAGACGCAGCGGTGGCGTGAGCAGTTGGCTGGCTGATGTCAGAATTGTCACGCCCTGCCCCCGAGGGGGCAGGGGACCAGTGACGCGCGTGGTGCTCGGGATGGGTCCCGTTTTGGTTAGCACGGTGGTCCCCTTTTGGGTTGACATTCACACTAAGTTCACCATTCGCTACGAAACGGAACCCGGTGAGGAAGCCCAAGTCGATTGGGGCTACTTTGGCCGCGTCCAGGTGTTCGGCGTCCAGCGGCACCTGTGGTGTTTCGCCATGGTGCTGAGCTGGTCCCGGATGCTGTACATCGAGTTTGTGTGGGAAACGCACGAAGCCGTTCTGCAGCGCTGCCACATGAATGCGTTTGACTACTTCCAGGGCGTGCCGAAGCGCATCCTCTACGACAACATGAAGACCGTGGCCATCGGCCGCCGGGAGAACGGTCAGGTGCAGTGGAACACGAAATTCCTCGACTTTGCGCAGCACTACCGCTTTCAGCCCCGCGTCCATCGTCCGAGAAGCCCAAAAACCAAAGGCAAGGTCGAGCGCCCCATGGGCTACATCCGAGGCAACTTCTTCCAGGGTCTCTCCTTCAGCAGTCTTCGGGACCTGAACGCCCAAGCCCGGACCTGGCTCGATCACGTGGCCAACGTGCGGGTGCACGGCACGACCCGGGAAGTTCCATTCGTCCGCTGGCAAGAAAGAGAGCGCTCGGCGTTGCGTTCGATCACGGTGCCGCCATACGACACATCCATCGTGAGCCGGCGCAAAGTTTCCCGGGACGGCTTCGTCGTCGTGAGGACGAATCGCTATTCGGTGCCGTGGCAGTTCGCCGGCCAGTGGCTGG
>CALFSR010000038.1 GCA_937916565.1 uncultured Bacillota bacterium
ATGGTACTGCCCGGGCAACCGGGTGGGAGAGTAGGTCCGCGCCGGAAAACTTTTTTGGGCGCCCAGCCAAGGCTGGGCGCTCGTTTTTTGGGGGTTTGCCGAAGGCGATGGGTGTGCCCCTTGGCAGCGAAAGCCGCGTCGTGGTACGATTTTTGGTCGGTGAGGTGATCGCGCATGGCCGGGCATTCGAAATGGGCCAACATCAAGCACAAGAAGGAAAAGGAAGACGCCCGCCGGGGCAAAGTCTTCACGAAGCTTTCGCGGCAGATCACGGTGGCCGCCCGGGAGGGCGGGCCCGATCCGGCGGCCAACGGCAGACTGCGCCTCATCATCGAAAAGGCGCGCGCCGTCAACATGCCGATGGAGAACATCGAGCGCGCCATCAAGCGGGGAACAGGCGAGCTGGACGGCGCAAGCTACGAAGAGATCGTGTACGAGGGCTACGGACCGGGCGGCGTCGCGATTATGATGGAGATCATGACCGACAACCGCAACCGGACGGCCAGCGAGGTGCGGAACATCTTCTCGCGCCACGGAGGGAACTTGGGCGAGACGGGCTGCGTGGCGTGGATGTTTGAGCGGCGTGGCCTGCTCACCATCGAGCGCGGCGCGGTGGCCGACGAGGACGCGCTGATCCTGGCTGCGGCCGAGGCGGGTGCGGACGACGTCACGGGCGAACAGGACCACTTCGCGGTCCAGACGGAGCCCGGTGCCCTCGAGCAGGTCAAGGACTATCTTACGCAAGCCGGCTACGCCATCTCCGCCGCGGAGCTCACCATGGTGCCCAAGTCCACCGTTGCGGTGGGCGCTGAGGACGCGGCGCGCCTTATGAAGCTCTTGAACGCGCTTGAGGATCACGACGACGTGCAGGAAGTCTACGCTAACTTCGACATCCCCGACGAAGTGCTGCAGACCCTCGAGGTATGAGGCTTGCGTGCCCCGCGCGCCGGCCTTGGCTAAATCCCCCCTCATGCGGGAAAGGGTAGAAAGGAAACGTACCCGCAACGGGGGGATGCGTCATGTCCCGCACAGCGCGCCGATGGCTCTTGGCCGCGGCCTGCATGTCGTTTGCCGCGGGCTTCCTTGTGGCTCACGCCACGCTGGAACCGGTTCCCGCTCAGCCCAACGGCGCCATCGAGGTGAGCGATGAGCCGCCGTGTCCCACGGGTGACGGCGGATACGTCGGCTTGCATGAAGGCAAGGTCGCGGTGTTCGCCGGCGAGCCCGGCGGGTGCCAGCGTCTTGTGGAGGCTACGTCGATCGACGCCGCGCAGTTGCCGTCGTTTCAACTGCGGGAGCTAGAGGCCGGCGTCCCCTACGCGGACAGCTCGGAGCTGTTTCAGATCCTTGAAGGCCTAAGGAGCCCGTAAACGACTGCACCCGGCGAATCCCCGAAAACGTGTCGCTCCCCGCCGCCGCGCATCTCGCGCGAAGGGCCGTCGTCCCGGTGTGCCGCGGGTAGGGGCAAAGCTGTTCGGCAGGAACGGTTGGAACGGGCAGCGAAACCGGAACAAGGTAAGCTCTGGGAGGCGTTCCCGTGAGAATCCTGGGCATTGATCCGGGCACGGCGGTGACCGGCTTTGGCGTCATCGAGGGCGGCGCCGATCCGCAGGCCCTGCACCACGGGGCGATTCGCACGCCGGCCGGGATGCAGGAAGCGGAGCGTCTCGTCCTGATCCACGCCCGGGTGCGGGAACTCATCCAGGCCGCCTCGCCGGACGTGCTCGCGGTCGAGCAGGTATTCTTCAACAAGAACACCCGGAGCGCTCTCGCGGTCGGCCAGGCCCGGGGAGTTGTGCTGCTCGCGGCCGCGCAGGCCGGCATCCCCGTGCATGAGTACACGCCGCTGGAAGTGAAGCTGGCGGTCACGGGCCACGGGCGTGCCGACAAGCGGCAGGTCGGGTATATGATCCAGACGCTTCTGCGGCTGACGACGGTGCCCCGCCCCGATGACGTGGCGGACGCG
Organism: uncultured Bacillota bacterium; assembly: GCA_937916565.1. Classification (GTDB taxonomy): domain Bacteria; phylum Bacillota; class Limnochordia; order Limnochordales; family ZCTH02-B6; genus ZCTH02-B6. The sequence goes on from CALFSR010000038.1 coordinate 1,967, forward strand.
CTGGCCGTCGCCTTGACGTGTTGGCAGACTCTCTCGACACGGCGCCGGTGGCAGGCGGGCGTACAGCCGGAGGTGCCCGGATGATCGGCATGCTGCGGGGCCGGCTCTGGCAACGGGGAGCCGATTGGGTGATTGTCGATGTGGGCGGCGTCGGCTACCGGGTATCGGTTCCGACCGGCGTCCTGGCCCGGCTGCCGGCCGCCGGCGGCGACGTGACGCTGCACGTGCATACGCACGTCCGGGAGGACGCCCTGGCCCTTTTTGGTTTCCTCAGCGAGGAGGAGCTGCGCCTGTTTGAGGAGATGATGGCGGTTTCCGGGGTGGGGCCGCGGCTCGCCCTGACGGCCCTGTCGACGCTGCCGCCGGAGCAGCTGCGCCGGGCGGTACTGGATGAGGATGTCGGGACGCTGACGCGCATCCCCGGGATCGGCCGCAAGACGGCCCAGCGCCTCATCCTGGAGCTGAAAGGGCGCCTGAGCCGCACCGCCGGAGCGGAGGCCGCCGCCGGCGTCGACACGCCGGATGTGGACGCTCTGGCGGCCCTCGTCAGCCTCGGCTACAGCCAGAGCGAGGCCGCGCAGGCGCTGGTGGCGGTCCGGCGCGAGCTGGACGGGCAGCCGGCGGACACCGCATGGCTGGTGCGGGCGGCGCTGCGGCATCTCGCCGGCTAGAGAGGGGAGCTAGGTGAGCGCGCAGGAGGAACGGATTGTCAGCGCCCGTCGCCGGGCGGAGGACGCGGAGGTTGAGGCGGGCTTGCGGCCCCGCCGGCTGGCCGCCTACATCGGCCAGGAGCAGATCAAGCAAAACCTGGCCATCTTCATTCAGGCCGCCAAAGAGCGGGGAGAAGCCCTGGACCACGTGCTCTTGTACGGGCCGCCGGGCCTGGGCAAGACGACCCTCGCGGGCGTCATCGCGAACGAGCTCGGCGTCGGACTGCGCATGACGTCCGGGCCGGCCATCGAGCGCCAGGGCGATCTGGTGGCGATCTTGACCAACCTGGAGCCCCGGGATGTGCTTTTCATCGACGAAATCCACCGCCTGAACCGGATGGTGGAGGAAGTCCTCTACCCGGCGATGGAGGACTTTGCCGTCGACATCGTCATCGGCAAAGGCCCCAGCGCCCGCTCCTTGCGCCTGGAGCTCCCGCCTTTTACCCTCATCGGCGCTACGACGCGGGCGGGAATGCTTACATCGCCACTGCGGGATCGGTTTGGCGTCCATTTCCGGCTCGAGTTCTACAGCCAGCAGGATCTCGTCGCCATCGTCGAACGGGCGGCGGGGGTGCTAGGGGTGGCGCTGTCGCCGGAAGGCGCGGCGGAGATCGCCCGCCGGGCCCGGGGGACGCCTCGCATAGCCAACCGGCTGCTCAAGCGGGTGCGGGATTTTGCCCAAGTTCGGGCCGACGGCGTCATCACCGGCGAGGTGGCCCGGGAAGCCTTGGCTATGCTGGACGTGGACGATCTGGGTCTTGACCGGACCGACCGGGCGCTTTTGGCCGCGATCATTGACAAGTTTGACGGCGGCCCGGTGGGCGTGGAGACGCTGGCCGCGGCCACGGGCGAAGAAGTGGAGACGATCGAGGACGTCTACGAGCCGTATTTGATGCAGCTTGGGTACTTGGAGCGGACGCCGCGAGGGCGAAAGGCAACAGGCCTGGCTTACCAGCACCTGCGCCGGACGCGCCCTGGCGGAGCTCCGCAGCGGGGACTGTTTGAGGAGGCGTAAAGGGTGGAGCTGAGCGGTCTGGGAAGAACGCTGATCTTCCTGGGCCTAGGCCTGCTGGCTGTGGGTGCCGTTCTTGTTGTCGTCGGCAGGCTGGGCGGCATCCCGCGGTTGCCCGGGGACATCCTAATACGCCGGGGCAACTTCACCTTCTACTTCCCGTTGGCCACGTCGCTCCTCGTCAGCCTGATCTTGACGCTCCTTTTCTCTTTGTTCCGCCGCTGAATCCGGGCGGCAGGGGCGTGCGTCCGCCGCCGGGCCGGACCAGGCTGGCCGGCGGCAAGGGAGGCATCCGGGTGGGACTGTATAAGGCCGAGGGCGTCGTGCTGCGGTCGCGCAACCTCGGCGAGGCAGATAAGATTGTGACCTTCTTCACGCACACCCGGGGCAAGGTGGAGGCGGTGGCAAAGGGCGCCCGGCGTCCTCGCAGCCGGCTGCTGGGCCCGACTCAGCTCTTTACGCACGGGCGGTACCTCTTCTTTGAGGGCAAAAACCTGGACACTATCAGCCAGGGCGAGATTGTGCAGCCCTTCCGTTCGCTGCGGGAAGATCTGGACCGGATGGCCTACGCGAGCTACGCGGCGGAACTGGTGGACCGGTCCACGGAGCCGGGCGATCGGCACGAAGGGCTGTTCCCGCTGCTCGTGGCGGTGCTTGGTCTGCTGGCGGAGGGAAACGATCTCGCGCTGACCGTGCGCTACTTCGAACTGCAGCTCCTCGCGGAGCTTGGTTTCCGTCCCCGGCTCGAAGGATGTGTCCGCTGCGGCGGGCCCAAGGCGCCGTACTTCAGCCTGGATCTCGGAGGGCTACTGTGCGACGCGTGCCGGCCCGCGGACCCACAGGCCGTGCGCCTTGGCGATGAGGCTGTGCACGCCCTGCGGTTTCTCGAGCGGGCGGAGCCCGAACGCGTTCACGTGCTGCGGCCGTCAGCGGGGGCTATGGACGCGTTGGAGGCCGCCTTGCCCCGCTTTTGCGCGGCGCGCATCGGGCAACCGGCCAACGCGATGGCGTTTCTTATGGCGCTCAAGACAGGCCGGGGTTGAAAAGCGGAAAACATTGACAGGGCCGGGCCGAGCTGTTAGAAGTTGTTTAGAACCCGCTCGCGGTGCGCAGAATGGGCACCGCACGGGATGCGGCACCCGCTTTCGGGGCGCGGTGCGCGGGAGGTTCGGGCGTGAACTTTCAAGACATGATCATGGCGCTGGAGGCGTACTGGGCCCGCCGGGGCTGCGTCATCCTCCAGCCGTACGACATTGAGGTGGGCGCGGGCACGATGCACCCGGCCACGTTCCTGCGGGTGCTTGGCCCCGAGCCGTGGAACACCGCGTACGTGCAGCCGTCCCGACGGCCGACCGACGGGCGTTACGGGGAGAATCCCAACCGCCTGCAGCACTATTACCAGTACCAGGTCATCATGAAGCCGTCACCGGCCGACATCCAAGAGATCTACCTTGACAGCCTGCGGGCCATCGGCATCGATCCCGACCGCCACGACGTCCGGTTCGTCGAGGACGACTGGGAGTCGCCGACGCTGGGGGCGTGGGGGCTCGGCTGGGAAGTGTGGCTCGATGGGATGGAGATCACCCAGTTTACGTACTTCCAGCAGTGCGGCGGCATCGATTTGAAGCCGGTGAGCGTGGAGATCACCTACGGCCTGGAGCGCCTGGCCATGTACCTGCAAGGCGTGGACAACGTCTACGACGTCGTCTGGGTCGACGGCGTCAGCTACGGGGACGTGTACCACCAAAACGAGGTCGAGCAGTCCCGGTACAATTTCGAGGCTGCCGACACGGCGTTGCTGTTCCAGCTGTTTGAGTCCCACGAGCGGGAGGCGGCGCGGCTTGTGGGCGGCGGTCTCGTGCTGCCCGCGTACGATCAAGTCCTCAAGTGCTCCCACGTCTTCAACTTGCTGGATGCCCGCAGCGCCATCAGCGTCACCGAGCGGACCAAGTACATCGCCCGGGTGCGCCACCTGGCGCGCCAGGTGGCCGAGGCGTACGTCGCACAGCGGGAGCGCATGGGCTTTCCGCTGTTGCGCCAAGCCCAGGAGGTGGCCCGCGCATGACCCGGGCTCTGCTCGTTGAGGTCGGTACGGAAGAGCTGCCGGCGGGCTTTCTCGACCAGGCGCTGCCCGAACTGCGGGAAGCGGCGGTGGCGCAGCTTAAGGAACTGCGGATCGAGTGCGGGGATGTGCGGGTGTACGGCACGCCGCGCCGGCTCGCCTTGGTCGTGGAAGGCTTGCCCGAGCGGCAGGCGGACCTGGTGAGGGAAGTCAAAGGTCCCTCGCGCGCCGTGGCGTTTGACGAGAGCGGCCAGCCGACCAAGGCCGCGCAAGGATTTGCCCGCAGCCAAGGCGTGGCCGTGGACGACCTGCTGGTGAGGGAAACCGAGCAGGGCGCCTACGTGTTCGCCGTCCTGCGGGAAGCGGGAAGGCCCGTGCCCGAGGTGCTGGTGGAATGGTTGCCCCGCCTTGTCACCGGATTGCACTTTCCTAAGGCCATGCGCTGGGGGACGGGCGACTTGCGCTTCGCGCGCCCGATCCGCTGGCTCGTCGCGTTGCTTGACGGCGAGGTGCTGCCGGTTGAGCTCGACGGCGTGCGGGCCGATCGGGTGACCCGTGGCCACCGGTTCCTCGCCCCGGCGCCCATCGCCCTGCAGGGCGCCGCGGACTACGTAGAGCGGCTGCGGGAAGCGTACGTGCTGGTGGACCCCGGGGAGCGCCGCCAAGCCGTGCTGGATCAGGTCCGGCAGGCGGCCGCGGCCGAGGGGGCGCGGGCTTTGGAAGACCCCGACCTCGTGGCCGAGGTGGCCAACCTGGTCGAGTATCCCGCTGCGGTGGTCGGCGGCTTCAACCCCGACTACCTGCAGTTGCCGCGGGAGGTGCTCATTACGCCCATGCGGGAGCACCAGCGCTACTTCCCGCTGGTGGATGAGGCCGGCAGGCTCCTGCCTAAGTTCATCGCCGTCAGCAACGGTCCCCGGACCGACATGGGGCTTGTGCGCAGCGGCAACGAGAAGGTTTTGGCGGCGCGGCTTGCCGACGCGCGTTTCTTCTACGAGGAGGACCGGCGGCAGCCGCTGGATGCGTACGTGCCTCGTCTAAAGGACGTCGTGTTCCAGGAGCAGCTGGGCAGTATCTACGAGAAGATGGAGCGCGTCCGGGCGCTCACCGAGTGGTTGGCCGGTGCGGTGGGCGCCGGAGAGGAAACGCGCCGGACGGCGGTGCGGGCGGCGGAGCTCGCAAAGGCCGACCTGGTGACGCAGATGGTGTATGAGTTTCCGGAGCTCCAGGGGATCATGGGGCGGGAGTACGCGCTGTTGTCCGGGGAGGGCGACGGCGTTGCCCAGGCCATCTTTGAGCACTACCTGCCGCGCCACGCGGGGGACGAGCTGCCGGCGACGCTGGCCGGGAGCCTTGTGAGCGTTGCCGACAAATTGGATACCATTGTCGGCTGCTTCGGCGCCGGGCTCATTCCGACCGGGTCGCAGGACCCTTACGGCTTGCGCCGGCAGGCCCTGGGCGTGGCCCGCATCGCGGCGGGGCTTCCCCGCGGTTTTGATCTGGCCCAGGCGCTTGCCCGGGCCAAGGAAGGCTACGGCACGCGCCTTGAGGCAGAGACTGAGGGCCTTGTCGGCCGGATCATGGAGTTCTTCCAGCAGCGGCTGCGAGGACTGATGCAGGAGGAAGGACTGCGCCACGACATCGTCGAGGCGGTGTTGCGGTCAGGATTTGCCGATGTGGCTGCCGCGTTCCAGCGAGCGCGGGCTCTAGCCCGGTTCAGCGCCACCGGCGAGTTCGATTCCTTGATCACGGCGTACCAGCGGGCGGCCAACCTGGCCGCGAAGGGGGATACGGACGCGGTCGACGCGGCCGCGCTTTTGCACCCGGCCGAGCAGGCGCTCTATGCGGCGGTGGAGGCGGCTGCGGCCGCGGTGGACGCCTGCCTCGTTGATGGACGCTTTGAGGAGGCCTTGACGGCCCTAGCGGCCTTGCGGCCGCACGTGGACCGGTTGTTTGAAGAAGTGCTGGTGATGGCGCCCGAGCCCGAGGTGCGCCGCAACCGGCTGGCGCTTTTGCGGCGGATGACCGCGCTGTGCCACCGGGTGGCGGACCTGGGCGCCATCGTCGCATAGTCGAACGGAATCGAAAGGGAGGTCGATTGTCACATGACGAAGCGCGTGTATTTCTTCGGCGGCGGGACGGCCGAAGGCAACGGCGCGATGAAGGAGCTCCTGGGCGGCAAGGGCGCCAATCTGGCGGAGATGACGCTCCTGGGCATCCCGGTGCCCCCGGGCTTCACCATCACGACGGAGATGTGCACGGCGTACTACGCTCTCGGGAAGAAGTGGCCCGAAGGACTGGCGGAGGAAGTCGAGGCGAACCTGAAGCGCCTGGAGGAAGTGATGGGCGCCCGGTTCGGCGATCCCGCAAACCCCCTGCTCGTGTCCGTGCGGTCGGGCGCGCGGGTCTCGATGCCGGGTATGATGGACACCATTCTCAACCTGGGCCTGAACGATGAGACGGTGCAGGGGCTGATCGAGCGGACGGGCAATCCCCGCTTCGCCTGGGACAGCTACCGGCGTTTCATCCACATGTACGGCGACGTGGTGCTAGGCGTCCCGCACGAGGCGTTCGAGGCGCTCATCGACGACATGAAGGAATCCAAGGGCGCCACGAGCGACACGGATTTGGACGCCGAGGATCTCAAGCGCCTGACCTACCAGTACAAGGAGCTCGTCAAGGAACGCACAGGTCAGCCGTTCCCCGACGACCCGCGGGAGCAGCTGCACGGGGCCATCAATGCGGTGTTTGAGTCGTGGAATACGCCGCGGGCCGTGCGCTACCGCGAGCTCAACGAAATCCCCAACGACTGGGGTACGGCCGTCAACGTACAGGCGATGGTGTTCGGGAACATGGGCGACTCGTCGGCTACCGGCGTCGCGTTTACCCGCAACCCGGCAACGGGCGAGAAGGAGTTTTACGGGGAGTTTCTCGTCAACGCCCAGGGCGAGGACGTCGTCGCCGGCATCCGGACGCCCGAGCCGATCGCGCGGCTCAAGGAGCTCATGCCCGAGGCTTATGCGCAGCTGGAGGAGATTTACCAGCGCCTCGAGCAGCACTACAAGGAAATGCAGGACATCGAGTTCACCATCCAAGAGGGCAAGCTGTACATGCTGCAGACCCGCGCCGGCAAGCGCACGGCGCAGGCGGCGGTGCGCATCGCCGTGGAGATGGTGGACGAAGGTCTGATCGACGAGAAGACCGCCCTGAGGCGTGTGCCGGCCGGTCAACTGGAGCAGCTCCTGCACAAGCAGATCGACCCCAAGGCCAAGCTGGACGTGTTGACGACGGGCTTGCCGGCGTCGCCGGGCGCGGCCGTCGGGCGCATCGTGTTCACCGCCGAGGACGCCGAAGCGTGGGCCGCCAGGAACGAAAAGGTGATCCTGGTGCGCCGGGAGACGTCGCCGGAGGACATCGGCGGCATGCATGCCGCGGCCGGCATCCTGACGTCCCGGGGCGGCATGACGTCCCACGCGGCGGTCGTTGCCCGCGGCATGGGCAAGTGCTGCGTGGCCGGCGCGAGCGAGCTGCGGGTCGATGAAGAAAAGAAGCAGCTGACGGTCAACGGGCGAGTCTTCCACGAAGGCGACTGGATCACCATCAACGGCAGCACCGGGCAGGTGATCGCCGGCGAGGTCAAGCTGGTCGACCCCGAACTGTCCGGATACTTCGGCCGCCTGATGGAATGGGCGGATAAGCACCGCGCCCTCAAGGTGCGCACCAACGCCGACACGCCCGACGATGCCAAGCGGGCGCGGGAATTCGGCGCCGAGGGCATCGGCCTGTGCCGCACGGAGCACATGTTCTTCGGCGAAGAGCGCATCAAGGCCATGCGCGAGATGATCCTCGCACCCGACGAGACGGCGCGCCGCCGGGCTTTGGCGCAGCTGCTGCCGTACCAGCGGGATGACTTCTACGGGATCTTCAAGGCGATGGACGGGCTTCCGGTGACGATTCGCCTGCTGGACCCGCCGCTGCATGAGTTCCTGCCCCACGAGGATCACCTGATCGCAGAGATCGCCCAGGAGTTTGGCGTCTCGTCCGATGAGGTCAAGGCCAAGGTGCTCAGCCTGCAGGAGTTCAACCCGATGCTCGGCCACCGCGGCTGCCGCTTGGCCATCACGTATCCGGAGATCTATGAGATGCAGGCGCAGGCGATTTTCGAGGCGGCGGCCCAGCTCAAGGCGGAGGGGGGCAACCCCATCCCTGAGGTCATGATCCCGCTGGTCGGCACCGTGGAGGAGCTCAAGATCCTTAAGGGCCGCATTCGGAAGGTGGCCGAGACGGTCCTGGCGGAAAAGGGCGTCTCGATCCCCTATACCGTCGGCACGATGATCGAGGTACCGCGGGCGGCCCTGCTCGCCGACAAGATCGCCAAGGAGGCCGAGTTCTTCTCGTTCGGCACCAACGACCTGACCCAGATGACCTTCGGGTTTAGCCGGGACGACGTCGCCACGTTCTTGCCGGCCTACCTTGAGCAGGGAATCCTGGAAAAGGATCCGTTTATCTCCTTGGACCAGACAGGCGTCGGGCAGTTGGTGGAGATCGGCACCCAGCGCGGCCGCAGCACCAACCCGCAGCTCAAGGTGGGCATCTGCGGCGAGCACGGCGGCGACCCCGAATCGGTGAAGTTCTGCCACCGGGTCGGCATGGACTACGTAAGCTGCTCGCCGTACCGGGTGCCCATCGCCCGGCTTGCGGCGGCGCAAGCCAATATCGAGACGCCGCGGGCGTAAGGGCGAAACAAGCCAGGGACAAGCGTTGGGCCCTCCCGGAGCGGGAGGGCCCACGCCGCGTCTTGGCGGGTCGCCCACCGTGGGCGACCCGTGTCCGTACCCGCGGGCGGGAGGAAGGGCGCCGGCGCGCGCCGAAGGCTTGTTCGGGAGGGGCCACCGTGGCGCAGCGGTTTCCTGAGGAACTGGTCCAAGAGATCCGCAGCCGCGTCGACATCGTCGAAGTCGTCGGGCAGTATGTGCACCTGCGGCCGAGCGGCCGGAGTCTGGTGGGGCTGTGCCCGTTTCATGCCGAAAAGACGCCGTCGTTTACAGTGAGCCCGGAGAAGCAGTTTTTCCACTGCTTCGGCTGCCAGACCGGAGGCGATGTGTTCGCGTTCCTCATGAAACGCACCGGGATGAGCTTCGCCGAAGCCGTCGAGCAGCTGGCCCAGCGGGCCGGGGTGGACCTGACCCGGCTTTCCCAGTCGCCGGCCGAGATCGAGCGCGAACGAAAGCGGCGCCGGCTGCAGGAGGTCAACCGGCTGGCGGCCGCCTTTTTTCGTGAACAGCTGCGCGTTCCGGCCGGTCGGGTTGCCCGGGAGTACCTCGCCCGGCGGGGCGTGAGCAATGCGATGGTCGAGCGGTTTCAGCTGGGCTACGCGCCTACGGGTGACCTGCTCGGCCGGTTTCTTGCGCAAGCCGGCGTCAGCCCGGAGACAGCCATCGAGGCGGGCCTGCTTCTTCCCGGCCGTGACGGGCGGCCACCGTTTCCCCGGTTTCGCGAGCGGCTTATGTTTCCCATTTGCGACCATGCGGGCCGGGTGATCGGTTTCGGCGGCCGGCTGCTCGCCGATCGCCAGGGCGCCCCCAAATACTTGAACTCGCCGGAAACGCCCTTGTTCAGCAAGGGACGGGTGCTTTACGGTCTGCACCTTGCCCGGGAAAGCGCTCGGCAGGCAGGCACTATCATCGTCGTCGAAGGCTATATGGACTGCATTAGCCTGGTGCAGCACGGCATCGGCAACGTTGTGGCGTCACTGGGCACGGCGTTCACCGAGGCGCAGGCTCAAGGGCTGGCCCGGATCGCCGAGCGGGTTGTTATCGCCTTTGACGCCGACGCGGCCGGCGAGGCCGCGGCCCGTCGGACGTTGGACATTTTGCGGGCGGCGGGCTTGCGGGTGGCGGTCATGCAGATGCCGCCCGGACAGGACCCCGACGACTTCGTGCGGGCTCGCGGCGCTGCGGCGGTGGAGCGGGCCATTGCGCAGGCCGTGCCGCTGGTGGAGTACAAGCTCAACCAGGTTCTGACACCCGGAAGCCACTGGCACATCGAGGACAAGGCGCGGGCGGTGCAGGCGGCGCTGGCGGTCATTGCAGAGGTCGACAGCGCCGTGGAACAGGAAGGCTACATGGACATGGTCGCCCACCGGCTCGGGGTGTCGCCCGAGACGGTGCGGGCCGAGATGAGCCGGCTGCTCCGGCGGGGCCGGCGGCCCGCAGGCGAACATACACAGGGAAAAATCCGCCATAATAATAGAGGTTTTCCTAGACGGCAAGGCGAACAGACATCCCGCAGCGGGCGTGCACCGGGAGGAGATCGCTTGCTGGGTGCCGAACAAGTGGTCCTTCGGCATATCCTGGCAGGCGGGGTGCCGGCCCGGGAACTGCTGGCGCTGGACGAACCCGGCGCCTGGTCGAGCCCGGTGGTGGCCGGTGCGGCGAGGCTGCTCGTCAGCCGGGAGCCTGGTTTCCAGGATGCCGGGGCGTGGCTCGTGGCACTGCCCGACACGGCTGAAGCGAGATGGTTGCGGGACGTGTGGGCTCAAAGCGCGCTCGCCGAGGTGCCATGGGACGATGCTTGCCGCAGCCTCAGGCAAGAGCGGATCCGGCGGCGGCTTGCGGTGCTCGAACGCAAGCTCGCCGGCGTCGAGGCCGACGGCGCCGGTGCCGGTATGCTGGCCAGGCTGTTGGTGGAGTATAAGAGGTTAAGGAGCGACTTGCTTCGTGCGTGAAAGCGCAAGGATGAAAGGGGGGAGCACACAGTGACGGACCGGGACGGGCACACACCGAATCTTCCGGAGCTGGACAGCATCAACGAGCTGGTGCAGCGAGGGAAAAAGCGCGGTTCGCTGACCTACCGGGAGATTATGGACGTGCTGCAGGACATCGAGCTCTCCCCCGAGCAGATCGACGAGGTCTACGAACGCCTGGCCAGCCAAGGCATCGACGTGGTTGCCGACGGCGGCGAGGGAGACGCCTTCGTCGATGAGGCCGAGGATACCGGCAACGGCATGGTGCCGGATTTGGCGAGCCTTGACTTGAGCGTTCCCGAAGGCATTGGCCTCGACGACCCGGTGCGCATGTACCTCAAGGAGATCGGGCGGGTGCCGCTGCTCTCCGCCGAGGAAGAGGTCGAGCTGGCCAAGCGCATTGAGAAGGGCGATGAGGAGGCCAAGCGCCGCCTCGCGGAAGCGAACTTGCGGCTCGTGGTCAGCATCGCCAAGCGCTATGTGGGGCGCGGCATGCTGTTTCTTGACCTGATCCAGGAAGGGAACTTGGGCCTGCTGAAGGCGGTCGAGAAGTTTGACTACCGCAAAGGCTTTAAGTTCAGCACCTATGCGACATGGTGGATCCGGCAAGCCATAACCCGCGCCATCGCCGATCAGGCCCGCACCATCCGCATCCCGGTGCACATGGTGGAGACGATCAACAAGCTGATTCGCGTCTCCCGCCAGCTGTTGCAGGAACTCGGGCGGGAGCCGTCCCCGGCGGAAATCGCGGACCGCATGGGGCTGCCGGAAGATCGGGTGCGGGAGATCCTCAAGATCGCCCAGGAGCCGGTCTCGTTGGAGACGCCTATCGGTGAGGAGGAAGACAGCCACCTCGGCGACTTCATCGAGGACCAGGAGGCGCCGGCGCCCGCTGAGGCCGCGTCGTACCTGATGCTTAAGGAGCAGCTCGAGGACGTGCTGGACACCTTGACGCCGCGGGAAGAGAAGGTGCTGCGCCTGCGCTTTGGTCTCGACGACGGCCGAGCCCGTACCCTTGAAGAGGTCGGGCAAGTGTTTGGCGTCACCCGGGAGCGCATTCGCCAGATCGAGGCGAAGGCCCTGCGCAAGTTGCGTCATCCAAGCCGCAGTAAGAAGCTCAAGGACTTCCTCGATTGAGCCCGCACGCGGCCGGTCGTCCGCGGCTGTTTGACACGGCCGGCGGGGGAACCCTATAATGAGTGTGCGGTGAACCCGCCGGGCATTCACGCCGTACCCACGGTCCTCGGTAGCTCAATGGTAGAGCGCCCGGCTGTTAACCGGGTGGTTGCAGGTTCGAGTCCTGCCCGAGGAGCCAGCTACGGGGCCCATAGCTCAACGGTCAGAGCAGCGGACTCATAATCCGTTGGTTGCAGGTTCGAATCCTGCTGGGCCCACCACGCCAGGCCCACCGGGAGACAACTCCGGTTCTCGGTGGGCTTGCCGTTTGCAGTATGGACCGGCGCTACCCGCCCATGCACGCCAGTTCAAATCACCCCAGACCGCGCAAGACCCACGAAGCGAGCGCGCAAGATCCAGGAAGCGAGTTGGGGGCGTGACGACGCTTGACTGAGCGCACGAGCGAACTCGTGGAGCTGGCCTATGTGGTCGCTCCCAAGCTCATCAACCTCATCGGCGATCGGCTCGAGGACATCCCGGGCGACTTGCTGACCGGGACGACGCTGGTCTTGCGGGGCGACACGCACCGGCTGTTCCTCGCATGCGCAAGCCAGGAGGTCGCGGAAAGGGTGCGCATGCGCTTGCGGGAGTTCTTTGAGACGCAAGCGCGCGAAGTGCCCGGCGAGACGCTCGAGGATACGCTGGAGAAGGGGTTCGACCGGATTATTCCCGGCGACGCGTTTCCAGTATGGCGCGACAAGGGATGGGATGGCGGCATGACGCCGGACGAAGCTATTCGTTGGGCTGTCGAGCGGCGGCAAGCCGAGCAGGCGGACGCCGGGTCCCGGGGGAAACCGGAGGCAACCATTTGACAGGGGACTTTCGGCGCGCTAGAATAACTCAGGAAGCCGCTTTTCACGCCCCCATCGTCTAGCGGCCTAGGACACCGCCCTTTCAAGGCGGCGGCACGGGTTCGAATCCCGTTGGGGGTACCAGCGAAGCCGCGATGCACCGGAAGCGGGGCAGGGCGGCTTACTTTTTGCGCACAAGACCGGGCAAGCGAGGCAGGTCTGCACGATGGCGGCAACACCCGGAGGTACTCCCCGGCATGGGCACGGGCTCGTTCTCCTGGCGGCGGTGCTGTGGGGCACGACCGGCACGGCCCAGGCGTTAATGCCCGAGGCCGCGACGCCGGTGGCGGTCGGTGCCGTGCGGCTGGCCATCGGCGGCGCAGCGCTAATGCTATGGGTGTTGGCCCAGCGGCGCCTGCGCTGGAGCGATTGGCTGCGGCCCGCCGCCTGGGTCGCGGCGGCGGGCGTTGCCGCGTACCAGGTGACCTTTTTCGCCGGCGTCAACGCGACGGGCGTGGCCCTTGGCACGCTGGTGGCCATCGGCAGCGCGCCCGTGAGCGCCGGGCTTCTGGGCTGGCTCGTAGCGGGTGAACGTCCGGGACGTCGCTGGGTAGGGGCGACAGCGCTCGCCGTCATGGGCTGCGCCTTGTTGCTTTCGGGCGCCGGATACCAGGTTAACGCGGCGGGAGTCCTCTTGGCGCTGGGAGCTGGCGCGTCCTTTGCTGTCTACACATTGGCGGGCAAGTCGCTCCTGCGAGCCGTACCACCGGACGCCTATGTAGCCATGGGCTTCGCCGGCGGCGCACTGCTGCTCTCGCCCGTCCTGCTGCTTTCCGACTTGACCTGGCTGTCCCAACCCCGCGGGGCGATAGCTGCCCTGCACCTCGGATTGGTCGCCACGGCCGCCGCGTACGTTCTCTTTGGGCGTGGCCTCGCCTCGGTGCCGGCCTCGACGGCGACGACCCTCGCGTTGGCAGAGCCCTTGACGGCGGCTGTCCTAGGCACGCTGGTGCTAGGCGAACGGATGGGCCCGACGGCCATCGCCGGGGCGCTGTTCGTTTTCACCGGCCTTGGGTGGCTCGCGTGGCCGGACCCGGGCGCAAGACCTACCCGTCCAGCGCCCAAGACCAGGGATTTTCCGCCGGACGGTGAAACGCTCAAGACATGAGCCGCTCTGCGTGGGCATGGGAGCCGCCGGGACCCTCCGTCGTCGTCGGACCTCCGGATGGGCCGCCCGACGTGGCCATCGCCGTGCCCGGTTCGAAAAGCGTCACAAATCGCGCCCTCATCATCGCCGGTCTGGCTGACGGCGTCTCCCACCTCGACGGCATCCTGCGCAGCGATGACAGCTATTGGTGCGTCCAGGCTCTCACGGCCCTCGGCGTCGACGTCGCCGTCGAGGGGACGGCCGTGCGCGTCCACGGGTGCGGCGGGCGGTGGCCGCGTGCTGGCGGCCGGCTCTATGTCGGATCGGCCGGGACGCTGGCGCGCTTTTTGCCCGGGGCGGTGGCCGCGGCGGCGTCGGGCGAATGGGAGCTCGACGGTAGTCCCCAGCTTCGAGGCCGGCCGATCTCACCGCTTGTGACCGCCTTGCGGGAACTGGGCACGGACATTACCTACATGGAAGCGGACGGACGGCTCCCCATCCGGGTGCGGGCCGGTCTTGACGGGGGGACGGTGGCCATCTCCGGGCGCGTGTCAAGCCAGTTTACCAGCGGGTTGCTCCTGGCGGCCCCGTATGCCCGCGGGCCGGTCACGGTCGAGGTCGTGGATGACCTAGTGCAGCCTGAGTACGTCGGTCTCACCGTCGAGATGATGCAGCAGTTCGGTGGGGAAGTGGAGGCCGCCGGCGGGTGGCGTCGCATGACGGTAAGGCCCCGGCCGTACCGCGCACGCGCACTAACCCTTGAGGCCGATGCGTCCACGGCATGCTACTTTCTTGCGGCTGCCGCTCTGTCCCGAGGGCGGGTGCGGGTTACCAACGTCGGCTACGGGTCCCTGCAGCCCGACGCTCGGTTTGTAGACGTCCTGGAGCGCATGGGCTGCCGCGTCGTGCGGGGCGAAGGGTTTCTTGAGGTGGAGGGACCGGAACGGCTGGCGGGAGGAATCAGCGTCGACATGCGGCCGATGTCGGACCAAGCGTTGACCCTCGGTGCCGTGGCCGTGTTCGCGGACGCTCCGGTTACCGTTACGGGCGTGCCGCACATCCGCCGCCACGAATCGGACCGCATCGCCGTCTTTGTTCAAGAGATGCGCCGCCTCGGCGTCCGGGTGGACGAGCACGCGGACGGTTTTACGGTACACCCGGCCTTGCCGCAGCCCGGGGCGGTCTTGGACCCGCACGACGATCACCGGCAGGCCATGGCGTTCTCGCTTCTGGGGGTGCGGGTGCCGGGCATCCGCATCGGCGATCCCGGGTGTGTGTCCAAGACATGCCCGGCCTACTTCGAGCTTCTTGCGGGCCTGGGCGTCAAGGTCTCCTACGAGTAGAAAGGATGATGAGGCCGTGGCCAAGCCGTTGCCCCAGACGTGGGACCTCGAGCGGTTTTTCCCGGGCGGGAGCGCATCAGCCGCCTTTGACCGGTTTCTGGCGGAGCTGGCGCAGGACGTCGAACGATTCCGCGAGGCGGCGGCCACGCTCACGGCTCCCGCGCAAGGAGAGAATCCCGGCGATTGGCCCGGGCTGATCGCCCGGTGGCAAACGATCCAGGCCCGGCTCCAGGAAGCAGGCAGCTTCGCCCGGTGCCTGACGGCTCAAGACACGGCTGACGCCCGGGCACGCACACTCTCAAGCCGCGTCCGCCAGCTCGGTGCAGCTGCCGAGACGGTTCTGGCGGGGCTTGAGGCAAAGCTGGCGGCTTTTTCGGATGACGCGTGGGCGCAGCTCGAGTCCGACCCCCGGGTGGCGCCCGTCGCCTTTGCTCTGGAGGAGCGGCGCCGGTTGGCCCGGGAAAAGATGCCCCCGGATCGGGAGGCGCTCGCCGTGGCCCTTGCCGTCGACGGCTACCACGGGTGGGGCGAGCTGTACAACACCGTCGCGGGGCGCCTGCGGATCCCTCTCGACGACGGTGGGAGGACCGTGCAACTGTCCGTCGGCCAGGCGGCCCAGCGGCTTTCGGACCCGGATCCGGCCGTACGGGCCCAAGTCGCCGCCGCGTATGAGCAGGCGTGGGAGCGGGAGGCCGACGTGTTTGCCGCCGCCCTCAACCACCTGGCGGGCTACCGTTTGGCGCTCTACCGTGCCCGCGGCTGGGAGTCGGTGCTGCGGGAGCCTCTGGCCCGCAACCGGATGGAGCGCGCGACGCTCGACGCCATGTGGGCGGCAGTGCGACGGGGGCAGGAGAAGGTGCTGCCGTATCTTGAGTGGAAGGCCCGGCTGCTGGGCGTCGCGAAGTTGGGCTGGTTTGACCTTGGGGCACCGGTCGGCAAGGGCAGCGACGAGCGGCTGGCCTACGATGACGCCGGGCGCTTCATCGTCGAGCAGTTCGCGGGCGTGAGCCGGCGCCTGGCCGACTTCGCCGCCCGGGCGCTCGCGGATGGCTGGATCGAAGCGGAAGACCGCCCCGGCAAGGACGCCGGCGGTTTTTGCACGAGCTTCCCGCTGCACGGAGAGAGCCGGGTGTTCCTGACGTTCGCCGGACGGCCCCAGGCCGCGGATACGCTCGCCCACGAGCTCGGGCATGCTTACCATTTCTCGGTCATTAAGGACATGCCGCCGCTGGCCCGGATGTACCCCATGAACCTGGCGGAAACCGCCTCCACCTTAGCCGAGATGATCGTCTCCGACGGCGCGTTGCGAAATACGACCGATCCGGGCCGTCGGCTCGCGCTGCTTGACAGCCGGTTGCAGCGAACCGTGACGTTTCTCATGAACATTTACGCCCGGTTCCTGTTTGAGCTGGAGTTTTACGACGCGCGCCGGCGGGGGCCGTTGACGGTTCAAGAGCTCAGCAGCCTGATGGAATCCGCCCAAAGGACCGCGTACCGGGACGCCCTTGGGACGTGGCATCCCTTGTTTTGGGCCAGCAAACTGCACTTTTACCTCACCGCGACGCCCTTTTACAACTTCCCCTACACGTTCGGCTTTCTCTTTAGCGCCCTGGTCTACGCCCGGGCCCGTGCTCTCGGCGAAGGGTTTGACGCGATGTGTGAGGCGCTGCTGCGGGATACGGGTCGCATGCGGGTCGAGGATCTTGCCCACACGCACCTTGGGGTGGACTTGACCCGGGAGGAAGCATGGCGAGACGCGATCGCGCTGGTGACCGCCGACGTGGACGAGTTCGTCGCCCTCGCCAGGGGGACATTTCCATCCAGCGGGGGAAAGGAGGCGGCGTCGCCCGCACCGAAATAGACGAAGTATTATAGCACTTGAGGCCGGCACCGTCGCCGGACCGGGCACGCTTGGCCGAGCGGCGCGATATGATGAAGTGAATCGTCAGGTTTGTCCCACCTAGAGTGGCAATAGCACCGAGGGGTGATGCACGGTGGTTGAACGGCGCTGTGACGTGTGCCAGAGGCCGATCCCTCGTGAACGCTTGGAGGCTTTGCCGGATACTCGCCGCTGTGTGGAGTGTGCGCGGGACAAAGGTTCAGACGTGTTCGCCCGGCGCGTCGGCATCGGCATGGACATCGACACCTACAAGGATCTCTTGGGAGCCACCCGCAGCTAACGACCGCCCTCGGTCTCGGCCGCCACCCAATCGAGGTAGGCCGGATTGCCGCCCGCGAGCGGCACCGCGGTGATACAGGGCACTGAGTAAGAATGCAGCTCCCGCACCGCGGCCATGAGCTGTTCCAGTACAGCTGCCCTCGTCTTAAGCAAGAGCAGTGCCTCGCCGTCTTCCACCATCTTGCCTTCCCAGCGGTATACGGACCGGATGAGCGGGATGATGTTGGCGCACGCCGCAAGCCGCCGTTCGACCACGGCGCGCCCGATGCGCGCGGCCTCCGTCTCGTCCGGCGTCGTCACGTATACGAGCACGAAATCGGTCAACGGAGCGCCCCTCCTTATCATGCCGCAAGTCGCGGGCAGGGGAGTGCTTGCGCTGGCCCGGACAGGCCCGCCTGCCGGGCGCGGCATCAGCCGCGCTCGGCAAGCGGACGGAAACGCAGATCCTGTGAACCGGCGTAGTCGGCGCGGGGCCGGATGAGGCGGTTGTCGGCGTACTGCTCCAGGACGTGGGCCGACCAGCCCGACACGCGGCTGAAGGCAAAGATGGGCGTGAACAGGTCGGTCGGGATGCCGAGCATGTAGTAGGTGGACGCCGAGTAAAAGTCCACGTTCGGGTATAGGCCCTTGCGCTCGAACATGAGTTGCTCGAGTTTCCGGGACATCTCATACCAGCGGGTGTCGCCGCGCTTTTCGCCGAGCTGCTGGGAGAACCGGCGCAGAAAATCAGCCCTCGGGTCGCCGGTCTTGTAGACACGGTGGCCGAAGCCCATGATGCGCTTCTTGCTCTCCAAAGCCGCGCCCAGCCACTCCTCGACCCGGTCCGGATCGTCGATCTCAAGCAGCGTGCGCATGACCTGCTCGTTGGCCCCGCCGTGGAGCGGTCCCTTGAGGGCGCCGATGGCGGCGGTTATTGCGGAGTACA
The DNA here is from genome assembly GCA_937916565.1 of uncultured Bacillota bacterium. Classification (GTDB taxonomy): domain Bacteria; phylum Bacillota; class Limnochordia; order Limnochordales; family ZCTH02-B6; genus ZCTH02-B6. The sequence continues at coordinate 20,057 of CALFSR010000038.1, forward strand.
TGTCCGACAGCGTGGAAGCCACCACGCGGGCCGTAAAGGTCGAAGCGTTCAGCTCGTGGTCCGCATGCAGGATGAGACAGGCGTCAAAAATGTCGGTCTCGAGCTGCTCGGGCACGTCGCCCCGCAACATGAGGAGGAAGTTGGCAGCCAGTCCCAAGTCAGCCCGGGGCGGCACCGGCTCCTGGCCCTCCCGCAGGCGTGCATGGTAGGCGATGATCATCGGGAAGCGGGCGAGCAGGCGCACCGCCTTGCGCAGGTTGGCCTCTCGGTCGCTTGCTCCTGCCTCGGGATCGACGACACCGAGGGCCGAAACAGCCGTGCGCAGCACCGCCATTGGCTCCGCATCACGCGGGAACGTCCGAATCAAATCGACGAGTTCCCTCGGGAGATCTTGGGCCGCGGCGATCTGTTCCCGGAGCCCGTCAAGCTGCGCGTTGGTGGGCAGCTCGCCGTGCCACAGGAGGTAGACGACTTCCTCAAAGGTGGCCTTGCCGATGAATTCGCCGATGTCGTAGCCGCGATAGACTAGCCGCCGCCGCTGGCCGTCGATGAAGCAGATCTCTGACCTTAGGGCGACGATGTCTTCGAGGCCAGCCTTGAAACTCGTCATCTCCCCGACTCCTTTCGCTGCACAGCGATATCGCTTTGAGTTTTTTCTGTGCGGCGGGCGCGCTTCCCTTTTTTCCCCATTCCCCGTTCCATCTGTTGGGACAAACGTCACGCGCGCCGCACGAAACGGCCTCCGGGGGAGGCAAGAAGAAGGCCGGGTGCGCGCCCGGCCTTCTTGGTACAGCGGCTCCGCTCGATGGACCGGCGGCGAGGGACCCTCCCTCAGCCGACCGAGCCTTCCATCTCCAACTGGATGAGCCGGTTCAGTTCCACAGCGTACTCCATGGGCAGCTCTTTGGTGAAAGGCTCCAGGAACCCCTGTACCACCATCATAGTCGCCTCGTCCTCCGACAGGCCGCGGCTCATGAGGTAGAAGAGCTGGTCCTCCCGCACCTTGCTGACGGTTGCCTCGTGTTCGATGGCCACGTCCTCGTTAAGGATGTCCATGTACGGAATGGTTTCCGCCTTGGAGTGGTCATCGAACAGAAGGGCGTCGCACTTCACCGTGCAGCGGCTGTGGTGCGCGTCAGGATTGACCCGCACAAGTCCACGGTACGTGGTGGTGCCGCCGTTCTTGGAAATGGACTTGGAGGTGACGGTGGACGACGTGTACGGGGCGTTGTGCACCACCTTGGCGCCCGCATCCTGGTGCTGGGCCTTCCCGGCGAAGGCGATGGAGAGCACGTCGCCTCGCGCACCCGGGCCCATCAGGAACACGGCCGGGTACTTCATCGTGACCTTGCTGCCGATGTTGCCGTCGACCCACTCCATGGTGGCGTTTTCGTAGGCAAAGGCTCGCTTGGTCACCAGATTGTACACGTTGTGGGACCAGTTCTGTATGGTGGTGTAGCGTACCCGGCTGCCCGGCAGGCAGATGATCTCGACCACGGCCGCGTGCAGCGAGTCCGTGGAGTAGATGGGCGCCGTGCACCCTTCCACGTAGTGGACGAAGCTGTCCTCGTCGGCGATGATGAGCGTCCGCTCAAACTGGCCCATGTTCTCCGCGTTGATGCGGAAGTAGGCCTGGAGCGGGATCTCCACCCGTGCTCCCTTGGGAACGTAGATGAAGGACCCGCCGCTCCAGACCGCCGAGTTGAGGGCGGCGAACTTGTTGTCGCCGGGCGGCACGACGGTGCCGATGTACTTGCGCACCAGATCCGGGTATTCGCGCACCGCGGTGTCGGTGTCGCAGAAGATGACGCCCTGCTTGGCCAGATCCTCCCGGATGTTGTGGTAGACGACCTCCGACTCGTACTGGGCCGTCACCCCGGCCAAGAACTTGCGCTCCGCCTCGGGAATGCCGAGCCGGTCGAAGGTCTGCTTGATGTACTCGGGCACCTCGTCCCAACTGCGGCCCTTCTTTTCGGTGGGCCGGACGTAGTAGTGGATGTTGTCGAAGTCGATGGCCGACAGGTCGGCGCCCCAGTTGGGCATCGGCTTCTTCATAAAGATCTCCAGCGACTTGAGGCGAAACTCCCGCATCCAGTCGGGCTCGCCCTTCATCTCGGAGATTTCTTCAACAAGCTGGCGGGACAGCCCCTTGCCAGACTTGAATACGTACTGCTCCGGATCGCGGAAACCGTAGCGGTATTCCTGATCGATGTCGATCACGGGCTTTGCCATCCTTGCTTCCCCCTTTCCTTCCGGCGATTCATACCTATTATATCTAACCCGACGGGCGGCGCAAGCGCTCCGCCGGGGCGTCCTGTGCCGGCCCGGAGATGGCCTGGGGAGAGACTGCCGCCGGCCTAGCAGCCGCCACGGTGGAGCTGCAAAAAAGTGCGGCACGTGGGAGGAATCCGCGCGCGCCCCCCGAACTCCCCCTTACTGGTGGGGGGAAGTGGGGGAAAGTGGAGGAGACTGCAGCCCCATGTTCGTGGGCGAGTTCCAGCACGCGCTCGACGAGAAGGGCCGGATCACCATTCCTGCGCGGTTTCGCGAGGGCCTTGGCGACCGCTTTATCGTCACGCGTGGTCTGGACAGCTGCTTGTTCGTCTACCCCATGGCGGAGTGGCAGCTCCTTGAGGCACGGCTCAAGTCCCTGCCCTTGACCAAGGCCGACGCCCGTGCCTTTGTCCGTTTCTTGTTCTCCGGTGCGTACGAATGCGAACTCGACCGTCAAGGCCGCATCATGCTCCCGGCCGTCCTGCGGCAGTACGCAGGCCTGGAGAAGGATGCCGTCGTGATCGGTGTTTCGACGCGGGTTGAGATCTGGTCGGCGGACCGGTGGGCGAGCTACGTGGCCGCGTCCGAGGCGTCCTTTGGCGAGATCGCCGAGAACCTTGAGGGCTTGGGGCTCTAGGGAGCCGGGTGGAACCTTTGGGTCACGTGCCGGTTATGGTCAACGAAGTGGTCGAGCTCCTGCGCCCTGCCCCGGGAAACGTCATCGTCGACTGCACGGTGGGCGGCGGGGGCCACGCCAGCGCCCTCTTGCCTCGCATCGTGCCGGGGGGGCGGCTCATCGGCATTGACCGTGACCCGCGCACCCTCGCGACCGCTCGTGACCGGCTCGCCCCCTTTGGGGACGCCGTGACCTTGGTCCACGGCAACTTTGGCGATCTGGGGGTCATCCTGGCCGGGCTCGACCTTGGTGGTGTCGATGCCGTTTTGTTCGACCTTGGGGTGTCGTCGTTTCAACTGGACGAACCGGAGCGCGGCTTCACTTATCGGACCGACGCCCCTCTGGATATGCGCATGGATCCGGGCTCACCGACGTCGGCGGCGGAAATCGTGAACACATGGCCCGCCCAGGAGCTCGCCCGCATCTTACGGGAGTTCGGGGAGGAGCGCTGGGCCGGGCGCATCGCGGCGGCCATCGTGCGGGCGCGTGAGAAAGCCCCGCTTTCCACCACCGGGGAGCTGGCCGCTGTGGTCAAGGACGCGATTCCTGCGGCCGCCCGGCGAAGCGGTCCGCACCCGGCCCGCCGCACCTTTCAGGCGTTGCGCATCGCGGTCAACGCCGAACTCGACGCCTTGCAGCAAGGGCTCGCGGCTGCCATCGACGCGCTGCTGCCCGGGGGGCGCGTGGCCGTCATCAGTTTTCATTCGCTGGAAGACCGGATCGTCAAGCGGACGTTTGCTGAGCTGGCCGCCGGATGCCGGTGCCCGCCGGAGCTGCCCGAATGCCGCTGCGGGCGGCAGGCTCGGCTGCGGGTGCTGACCCGCAAGCCCGTAACGCCGACCCATGACGAGGTGGCGGCCAATCCCAGAGCCCGCAGTGCACGTTTGCGGGCGGCCGAGCGGCTCGTTCTAGGCCGGAGGGAGGAGGAATAGCATTGGTACCAGCACTGAAGACGCCCGATGCCTCCGCGTGGCGCCACTGGCAGACACCGGGCCACCTGGCCGAGCGCGGCGTTCGCCCGGCGCCCCGCGCCGTGAATCCCTTCGTGCTGCTTCCCGTCCTCGCGCTCGTGGTGCTCGCTGCCGGCATGGGGTTCATCGCGCAGCGGGTGCACGTCATGGAAATGGGATACCAGCTGCGGGCGCTGAACCAGGAGCTCGCCCGGCTGCAGGATGAGCATCGTCGCCTCGAGGTTGAGCTGGTCCGGGCCCGCAGTCCCGAGCGGGTGGAATCCCTGGCCCGCACGCGGCTCAACATGGTGGAGCCCGGACGGCCACAGCTGGTCGTTCTCCCGCCGACCGGGCCTGTGGACGGGCCCGCGCTTTCCGGTGGCGGGGCGCCGTCCCTCGGGGAGACGCTCGCATCCCACGTCGCGGCGGTCGGCGACTGGCTGCTGGAACGTTTCACCGCGGCCGCGGAGGCCGGCAGCCGGCGGCAGTGACGTAAAGGCGGCCCGGGTGCCGAACGGGGGCTAGAGGGCGGCCCTGGGAGGGAATCGCCTTGCCCAGGCTGTCGCCGGTTGTACTGCGGCAACGGATCGTCGTCATCTTCCTTGCGGTCGCTTTGGCCGCCGTGCTCCTGACGAGCCGCCTGGCGTACGTTCAAGTCCTAGAGCACGAACACTATACGCGTCTTGCCCTTGACCAGCGCCTGAGAGGCGTCCCCGCGGACCCGCTGCGGGGGAGCATCTATGATCGAAACGGGGTGCTCCTCGCGGCCAGCGTCAGCGCCGACGCCGTCTATGCCAGGCCTGCGGAGGTTGTCAACCCATCCGCCACCGTCCGCGCCCTTTCCGAATTGCTGGCGCTGCCGTATGAGACGGTGCTGGCGCGCCTTAGCCAGCGCCAGGCGGAAGTGTGGATCAAGCGCCGGGCCACGGAGGACGAGGCCCGGCGGGTCCGCGAAGCCGCGCTTCCAGGGGTGTATGTCGCCCAGCGGACGGCCCGGGTGTACCCCCACGGATCCTTGGCCGCACACGTGCTGGGGATGGTTGGCATCGACAACCAGGGGCTTGAAGGCATCGAGCTGCAGTACGATTCGCTGCTGCGGGGCGTGCCCGGGCGGGAGCTCGCGGAGCGGGACGCGCGCGGCCGCATCATTCCCCATGGGCTGGCCGACTTTGTGCCGCCCCTAAACGGGCACGGGCTCGTCCTGACCATCGACGCCGCCATCCAGGCCGTGGCCGAGCGGGAGCTTGAACGCGCCTGCATTGCCACGTTGTCGGAGTTTTGTATGACAGCGTGGATGGACCCGCGCACGGGTGAGGTGTTGGCGCTGGCCGTCTATCCCGGGTTTGACCCCAACGAGCCGGGAGACTACCCGGCGGCGGTGCGGCGCAACCGGGCGGTTACGGACCAGTTCGAGCCCGGCTCCATCTTTAAGATCGTCACGGCGGTGGCCGCGCTGGACGAGGGCGTCGTCAGCCCCGACGAGAGGTTTTATGACGCCGGCGTGATCGAGATCGGCGGCGGCCGCGTTCACTGCTGGCGCGGCGGGGGCCACGGCAGCTTGACGTTTGCGCAAGCGGTGGCGGCCTCGTGCAACCCGGTTTTCGCTGAGCTCGGTGGATTGCGCCTCGGCCCAGCCCGGTTTTACCCGTACCTCAAGGCGTTCGGCTTTGGAGAACGGCTCGGCGTCGACTACCCGGGCGAGGCCACCGGTCTCATCCCGGTGCCGGGTCAGGTGCCCCACGGGGAAATCTTGCGGTGGGCCAACGTCGGTTTCGGTCAGGGCATAGCGGTCACGCCGCTCCAGATGCTCTCCGCCGTGGCCGCCATCGCCAACGATGGGGTGCGCATGCGCCCGCAGCTGGTCGCAGGCGTCATCGATCCCGTGACGGGCGAGATGGAACGCATCCGGTCCCAACCCGTGCAGCGGGTCGTTTCGCAGGCGACCGCCCGGACCTTTCTCGCCATGATGCGGGAGACGGTCGTGAACGGCTCCGGCAGCAATGCCGATATCCCCGGGTACCTGGTCGGGGGCAAGACAGGTACGGCGCAGGTGGCCGAAGGCGGCGTGTACACCGAAAAGCGCCTGGCATCCTTCCTCGGCGTCGCCCCGGTGGACGATCCGAGGCTCGTCGGCGTCGTCATGCTGTTTGACCTGAAGCCCCGGCCCGCCTACGGGGGCGTGCACGCGGCGCCCGTCTGGCGCGCGATCGCAGCCGAAGCGCTACCGTACCTGGGCGTCGCCCCGCGGCCGGAGGGCGGAGTCGCCGGCCCTGTCGAGGAGGGTGTCGTCCGGGTACCCAACGTGCAGAATCTGCCGGTGACCGAAGCCGAGGACGTGCTCCGCCGGGCCGGCCTGCGGCCGGTGCGGGAAGGTCAGGGGACGTGGGTGTTGGACCAGTTCCCGGTGCCCGGGGCGCACGTGCCGCCGGGCACGCAGGTGCTGCTGGAGTTTTACGAAGTGCCCGAGCACTGGCAGGGCGAGACCGCGGTCCCTGCGGTTATCGGACTGTCGCCGCGGGAGGCTGCGGAACGCCTGGCTGAGGCGGGCCTGGTGCTCGAGATGACGGGTGCGGGCGTCGCCCGCCGGCAAGCTCCGGCTCCCGGCGACCACGTCCTGCGGGGCACGCGGGTGCGGGTGGAGTTTGGACCGGAGGGCTGAAAAATAGCGGCACTGTTGGAAGGAAACACTCAAACCGGCGCCGTAGTACCGAAGGACGCCGCAGGAGGTCGCAATGGAGCTACGATCGCTGCTCGCCCATCTTCCCGACCACACCGTCGTGCAGGGCGATCCTGCCGTGGACATCCCCGGTCTTGCCTACGACTCCCGGGAAGTGCGCCCGGGGGATCTGTTCGTCTGCTGGCGGGGCCTTCGTTTCGACGGCCATGACTTTGCGGCCGACGCCCTGGCACGGGGAGCCGCTGGCGTCGTGGCTGAAAGACCCGTTGAGGGAGCGCCCGTGCAGGTGCTCGTTCCCGACGGGCGGGAGGCTTTGGCGCGGCTTTCGGCCGCCCTCTACGGGTTTCCGTCCCGGCGCCTGCGGCTAATCGGGGTTACGGGCACCAACGGCAAGACGACGACGACGCACCTGATTAAGGCGATACTGGAGGAGGCCGGGCACAAGGTCGGCCTCATCGGTACGATTCGCCATCTGGTCGGCGATGAGGTGCTTGAGTCGCACCGGACAACACCCGAGTCGTTGGACCTGCAGCGGCTCCTGTTTCACATGGCCGAGCGGGGCATGGACTACGCGGTCATGGAAGTGTCGTCCCATGCGATGGCGCTCCGGCGCACGCTGGGGACTGAGTACGACGTGGCCGTGTTCACCAACGTCACCCGCGATCACCTGGATTTCCACGAATCGTTCGACGACTACGTCGCTGCGAAGGCGCTTTTGTTCCGGTCGCTCGATCCGGGGGGCAGCAAGTCTCGCAAAGCCGCCGTCGTCAACATGGACGACCCGCACGCCGCCGCCGTGGCGGACGGATGCCGGGTGCCTGTCATCGGTTACGGCGTCGGACGGCCCACGGACGTGTACGCGACCGATGCCATCGTACGCCCGTCAGGGGTCACGTACGACGCGCACACGCCGGCCGGTATGCTGCCCCTGCACCTGCAACTCACCGGCCGGTTCAACGTGTACAACTCCCTGGCGGCGGTCGCTGTCGGGTGGCATGAGGGCGTGCCCTTGGCCACCATCCGCCGGGCGCTGGAAAAAGTGCCCGGCGTGCCCGGGAGGCTCGAGCGGGTCGACAGGGGGCAGGACTTTACAGTTCTCGTCGACTACGCGCACACCCCCGACAGCTTAGAGAACGTATTGCAGACGTGCCGCGGCTTTGCCGCCGGGCGCGTCATCGTCGTCTTTGGGTGCGGCGGCGACCGGGACCCCGGCAAGCGGCCCGTCATGGGCGCTATCGCGGCGCGCCTGGCTGATGTCGTAATCATCACGTCCGACAACCCGCGCAGTGAAGACCCGGAGGCCATCTGCCGGCAGGTCGAGGCCGGCGTCCTGGAGGCGGGCTCGCCTCCGGGCGGCTGCCACGTCATCGTCGAGCGACGGGACGCCATCCGGGCAGCCATCGACCTGGCGCGGCCGGGCGACATCGTGCTCATCGCGGGCAAAGGCCACGAGACGTACCAGGTCTTCCACGACCGCACGGTTCATTTCGACGACCGCGAGGAAGCCGCCCACGCGCTGAAGGAGCGGTTTGGCGATGGAACCGCTGGCGGTTGAAACAATTGCCCACGTCGCCGGTGGCCACGTTGCCGGCGGAAACCCGGGAACGCTCGTGCGCGGCGTGTCCACCGACAGCCGCACGCTGCGTCCCGGGGATCTGTTCGTGCCGCTGGCAGGCGAGCGTTTCGACGGGCACGACTTCATCGCCGACGCCCTGGGGCGGGGAGCCGCCGCCACCCTGATCCGGCAGGGGCGGCCGCTGCCGCAGGCCGGGGAAGCGGCCGTCGTGCTAGTGGATGACCCGTTGCTCGCCCTCCACCGTCTGGCCGCATGGTACCGGGCGCGCCTAGGCGCCCGGGTCGTGGCGGTGACGGGCAGCAACGGCAAGACGACGACCAAGGATATGGTGGCGGCGATTCTGACCCGGCGCTGGTCCGTGGCCAAGTCCCAAGGCAACTACAACAACGAAGTGGGACTGCCGCTGGCCATCTTGAGCGCGCCCCGGGGCACGGGCGTTTTGGTCCTCGAAATGGCCATGCGGGGCCCCGGGCAAATCCGCCAGCTGGCCGCGGTCGCCCGCCCGGAGATCGGCATCGTGACCAACGTTGGACCGGTCCATATGGAGCTTTTGGGCAGCATGGACGCCATCGCTGCGGCCAAGGCGGAGCTCGTCGAGGCGCTGCCCGGCACCGGCTGGGCGGTGCTCAATGCGGACGACCCCCGTGTGCGCGCCATGGCCCGGCGGACGCCTGCCCGCAGCCTGCTCTACGGTCTTGAGCCCGGGCTTGAGTTGTGGGCGAGCGACGTGACGAGCCGGGGCCTGGAAGGAAGCGAGTTCACCGTTCACTGGCGGGGTGAGCGCGCCCGCGTGGCGTTGCCGGCACCGGGCCGGCACAACGTTTACAACGCCTTGGCGGCCGCCGGGGCCGGGCTGGCCTTGGGGATGCGTCTGGACGAGGTGGTCCAGGGACTCCTCGCGGTGGCTGGCCACGTATCCGGGATGCGGCTCGAAATTCATCGCCGGGCTGACGGGGTGCAGGTCATCAACGATGCTTACAACGCGAGTCCAGCCTCCATGGCTTCGGCGCTGGAGCTACTGGCCGAGGCGAGAGGCGAGCGGCGCGTGGCGATCTTGGGCGACATGCTGGAGCTTGGACCGGTCGCAGAGGAGGCCCACCAGGACCTGGGGCGGCGAGCCGCCGCGGCCCGGGTCGACCTATTGGCTTACGTGGGCCAGTGGGCCCCCACTGTGCTCGCTGCCGCCGCCGCTGCCGGCATGCCGCCGGAGCGGGCCGTGGCGCTTCCCGACGCGGCCGCCGCGGCCGAATGGGCCATGGGGGCTGTTCGCCCCGGCGACATCGTACTGGTCAAGGCGTCGCGGGGCCTGCGGCTTGAGCAGGTCGCCGCACGGTTGCTCCGGGCCGAGGGCGGTGAGCGGGCGTGAGTATCCTCATTTATCCCGCGGCCTTCGCGTTTGCGGTTGCCGTCATGCTCGGGCCAGCCACCATCGGTTGGCTGCAGCGGCTGCGGATGGGACAGGTCATCCGGCAGGAAGGACCCAAGACCCACCTCAAGAAGGCCGGTACGCCGACCATGGGCGGGTTGCTGATTATCGCCGGGGTGGCGGCGGCGACGGCGGCCTTCGTGCCCGACTTGCGCGGGGCGTGGCCGCTTTTGGTCGCGCTTTTTGGTTTCGGTGCGGTCGGCGTCCTCGACGATCTTTCCAAAGTGCTGGCCCGCCGGTCGCTCGGTCTGAAGGCCCGGCAAAAGCTTGTGCTGCAAGTCGTCATCGCGCTGGTCGTCGGGTGGGCGGCGCTTGACCAATCGGGACCGTTTGTGCGCGTCCCCTTCGTCGAGGGGGTGTGGACGGTTCCTGCATGGTTATACATGCTGCTCTCCGTGGGGACGCTGGTGGGCGCAGCCAACGCCGTAAACCTGACGGACGGCCTCGACGGTCTGGCGGCCGGCGCGACCGCGGTGGCGTCGCTGACGATGGGCGTCATCGCGTGGACCCTCGGGTTTCCCGAGGCGGCCATCTTTGCCGCCGCGGTGGGTGGCGCGTGCCTTGGGTTTGCTTGGTTCAACGCCCACCCGGCCCAGGTGATCATGGGCGACACCGGTGCCCTGGCCCTCGGGGGAGCGCTGGGGGCGGTGGCGGTTCTCACGGGTACGCCGCTTCTGCTGGTGATCGTCGGCGGCCTCTTTGTGCTGGAAACCTTGTCGGTCATCCTGCAGGTCACCTACTTTCGCCTGACGGGCGGCCGGCGCATTTTTCGCATGAGCCCGCTGCACCACCACTTCGAAGTCGTCGGCTGGGCCGAACATCAAGTCGTGACCCGGTTTTGGCTCTTGTGCCTGGTGTTTGCGGCCGCCGGGCTCTTGGGATTGCGCTGACGTTATGGGGGGCTTCCGGGGCTCATACAATGGGGACGCGGTGCAGGCCGGAGGTGGAGCGGTGCGCACGGCACCGGGGCGACCGGATGTGCTCATCTTTGCGGCCGTCGTGGCCCTTTTGGCCATCGGCCTTCTCATGGTCATGAGCGCGGGCAGCGTCACGGGCCTGATCCAGTACGGGGATCCGTACTACCATTTCAAACGGCAGCTCTTTTTCGGCGCTGCGGGTCTTGTCGCCATGGCGCTGCTCATGCGGATGGACTACCGGGTGCTCAAGCTCTTCACGGTTGCACTGCTTTTGGCCGGGTTCGCGGGTCTTGTGGCCGTGCTGTTTATCGGAAGCGAAGCCGGCGGTGCGCGGCGGTGGATCAACGTTGGCGCGGTCAACGTGCAGCCGTCCGAGATCATGAAGGTGGCGCTGGTAAATTTCCTGGCTGACTATGCGGCTCGGCAGAAAGGCCGGATGGCGACGCTCCAGGGGCTCGCCGTACCCTTGGGCGTGCTGGGAGCGGCATTTTTGCTGGTGGTCGCCGAGCCCGATTTCGGGACGGCCGTCGCGATGGCCATCACGGCCGTCGTTGTGCTGTTCGCGGCGGGCGCGCACCCGTTTCATTTGGCGGGCCTGGGACTTTTGGCCGCGCCCGCTCTCGTGTATCTTGTATATTCGGAACCGTACCGCATGCGAAGGTTGCTCGCGTTTCTCGATCCGTGGGCCGATCGCATGGACGCGGGGTGGAACGTGGTGCAATCGCTGCTCGCCATCGGCTCCGGCGGCCTGTTTGGGCTTGGACTCGGGGAAGGGCGGCAGAAGTATTTGTACGTGCCTGAGCAGCACACGGATTTCATCTTTGCCATCCTCGGCGAGGAGCTCGGGTTTGTCGGCACGACGGCCGTCGTGCTGCTCTTCGTGCTATTCGCGTGGCGCGGCTACCGGGCGGCGCTGAGGGCGCCAGACACATACGGCTGCATCCTGGGGGTCGGCCTCACAACGATGATCGTGTTTCAAGCGCTCCTAAACATCGGGGTCGTCACGGGCTCGCTGCCGGCCACGGGCATCACGCTGCCGTTTATCAGCTACGGCGGATCGTCGCTCATGGTCACTCTGGCCGTGGCGGGCGTGCTGCTGAACATATCGAGCCATGGCAGCCGGGCGTGAGTTGCGTGTGCTGATCGCCGCCGGCGGCACCGGCGGCCACATCTATCCCGGGATCACCATCGCCCAAACCCTCCGGAGCCGCCATCCCCGGGCCGACATCTTGTTCGTGGGTACAACCCGCGGGCTCGAAGCCGACATCGTGCCCCGGGAAGGGTTCGCCTTCGCGGGCATCCCCGCCCATTACCTGCGGCGCCGGCTCTCCTTGGACGTGCTGCGCACCGCGTGGACGGCGGCGCGGGGCGTGGCGGAGGCGGCCCACGTCATCGGCCGGTTCCGGCCCCATGTGGCGGTTGGGACCGGCGGCTACGTGTCCGGGCCGGCCATGGCCGCGGCGCTGCTTCGCGGGGTGCCCATCGTCCTGCAGGAGCAAAACGCGTATCCCGGCTTGACCAACCGGTTGCTCGGTCGTTTCGCCCGCGCCGTCGCCCTAGGCCACCCCGCGGCTGAGAGGTATTTCGGCCGGAGGGTGCGCGCGGTTGTGACGGGGAACCCGATCCGGAGCGACATCGCTGGCCGCTCCCGGGCGGAGGGCTTGGCGGCCTTTGGGCTAGACCCGGACCGGAGGACTTTGCTGGTGTTTGGCGGAAGCCAAGGCGGCCGCTCCATCAACCAGGCGCTCGTGGCCGCCGCTCCCCGGCTCTTGAACGAACTTGGGCTGCAGATCGTTCACCAGACGGGAAAGACCGGCTTCGAAGCGGTGGTGGACGAGGCCGAGCGGCGCATGGCGGCGAAGGGCGTACGCCTTGAGCGCGCCGGTGACGACCGGGCGGTCGCGGGCCGCTGGCACATCGTCGCGTACATCCATGACATGCCGTCGGCGTATGCCGCGGCAGATCTGGTGGTGAGCCGTGCCGGGGCCATCACCCTTGCGGAGGTCACCGCCCGGGGTCTGCCGGCGGTACTTGTACCTTACCCGTACGCGGCCGAGGGCCATCAGGAAGCGAACGCCCGCGCGCTGGAGGCGGCAGGAGCGGCGGTGGTGGTGCTCGACCGGGAACTCAGCGCCGACGTGCTGGTGGCCCGGGTGCAAGAGCTTCTCGCCGAGCCGGCCCGCCTTGCCCGGATGGCCGCGGCTAGCCGCGCCACGGCCCGGCCGGACGCGGCGGAGCGCATCGCGGACTTGATCGAGGCCGTTGCGCGCCGCTGAACGGGCCGCGGCAAGGCTGAACCCAAAAGGGGGACAGGCCGGGCTGTCCGGCGCCAAGAACAGGGGTTTTTGGGCATGCATAGAATGGAGTACTCGCCTGCGCCCGCCCTCCAGTATGAGCCCGGCAGTGCAGAAAGGGGACGCAGCATGTCGCAGCAAAAGGTCCACTTTATCGGCATCGGCGGAGCGGGCATGAGCGCCCTGGCGCACATCTTGCTCGCGCAAGGAGCCGCCGTGTCGGGCTCGGACCTGGCCGAGTCGGCCGCCACGCACCGGCTGCGGGCCCTCGGTGCCCGGATCTACACAGGCCATCGCGCTTCCAATCTCGAGAGTGAAGCGCCCGACCTCGTGGTCGTATCCAGCGCGGTCCCCGCGGTCAACCCCGAGGTGGCCGCTGCCCGTGCGCGGGAAATTCCCATCGTGGCCCGGGGCGAAATGCTTGCGCGCCTCATGAACCCGCGCGTCGGCATAGCGGTGGCCGGCACCCACGGAAAAACGACGACGACGTCCATGATTGCCCTGGCCCTTGAGCGGGCCGGCTTGGACCCTACCGTCGCCATCGGCGGAGACCTCGCGGACATCGGCGGCAACGCGAAGCTCGGCCGCGGGCCCCACTTCGTCGCCGAGGCGGACGAGAGCGACCGGTCGTTTCTTCACCTGCGGCCGCACATCGCTGTTGTCACGAACATCGAAGCCGACCACCTGGAGAACTACGGGTCCACCGAGGCAATCGTCGACGCCTTCCGGGACTTCGTGGCGCAAGTGCCTGCCGGGGGGCTGGCGGTGCTGTGCCGGGACGACCGGAACGCCATGAGCCTGGCGCCGCCGCCGTGTCCTTGGGTGACGTACGGCCTTTCCGGCCCGGCGGACTACACGGTCCAGGACGTGCGGCTGAACGGTATGGGGAGCCGGGCGGTCGTCGTCGAACGGGGTACCGTCCTGGGGGAGCTGGAACTCGCCGTTCCGGGCGTGCATAACATATTGAACGCCCTGGCGGCCATCGCGGTCGGCCGGCATATCGGAATCGGTTTTGCGGAGCTGGCGAAGGCGTTGGCGGGCTTTCACGGCGCGAAGCGCCGCTTTGAGGTGTTGGGCGAGGAGCGGGGGATCCTTGTCGTCGACGATTACGCCCACCATCCGACGGAGATTCGCGCGACGCTGGCCGCCGCCCGGCAGCTTGGCCGCAGGGTGGTCGCAGTGTTCCAGCCCCACCGTTACACCCGCACGCGGTTTCTCGGCGACGAACTGGCCCACAGCTTCGCCGACGCGGATTGCCTCGTCTTGACCGATATATACGCGGCCGCGGAACGGCCCATACCCGGCGTCACGATTGACCGGGTGTTCGCTGCGACCCGGGAGGCTGCAGGGGATAAGGTGAGCCTGGTGCGGGACAAGGAGGCGATCCCGGGTTACCTGCTGGCGACGACGCGGCCTGGCGATCTCGTCATAACGCTGGGCGCGGGCGACGTGCGACGGGCCGGGGAGCAGTTCTTGGCGCTCTTGCAGGCTGATCCGGCGCTCGTGGCGCATCTCGCGCTGCCCGCTCCGCCCGCGGGCGGGCAGGCGTGAGGAGGCGGGCGGTGTGAGGGAGCTTGGGCGCGCCCTCGCGGCACGCGTCCGCGGCGAAGTCCGCCTGCACGAACCGCTGCACCGGTACACCAGCTTTCGCATCGGCGGCCCGGCCGATATTTTTGTGTCCCCGGAGTCCGTGGACGACGTCGCCTGCGTGATGGAGCTCGCACGCAGCGCCGGCGTGCCGGTGACCGTCATCGGCGGCGGCAGCAATCTCCTTGTGGCCGACGAGGGCGTGCGGGGCGTGGTGATGCGCATCGGGCGCGGCATGAGCCGGATCGATTGGGACGGCGAACGGGTCGCGGTGGAGGCGGGCGCCCCCTTGCCCCGCCTAGCCAAGGAGGCTGTGCAAAGGGGGCTCGCGGGACTTGAATTCGCCGGCGGCATCCCTGGCACGGTGGGGGGTGCCCTGGTCATGAACGCCGGAGCCCACGATGGGTGCATGGCCGACGTCGTGGAGCAAGTGCTGGTCGTGGACAGGTGCGGGCGTATGCGCTCCCTTGACGGTGCGGACATGAAGTTCGGCTACCGCAGGAGCCGGCTGCAGGAAGAGACGGGGCTCGTGGCCGTCCGGGCCCACCTGAGGCTGAGGCCCGCTGACGCGCAGGCGATCCAGGAAAAGATGCTGGGGTACTTGGAAAGGCGCCGGCGTACCCAGCCGCTGGGCACCAAGAACGCGGGCAGCATCTTCAAAAACCCACCCGGGGATTACGCAGGGCGTCTCCTTGACCAGGCCGGATGCAAAGGCATGGTGGAAGGCGACGCCATCGTCTCGCCGCTGCACGCGAACTTCATCATCAATCGCGGGCAGGCGCGGGCCCAAGACGTAAGACGGTTGATCGAACGGATGCGATCCCGGGTCAAAGAGCAGTTCGGCGTGGAACTGGAGCTCGAAGTCGGGTTGATGGGTTTCGCCTAAAGCGGGGTGGCGTAGGTTGGCAAGTATATGGATCCGGGGCGGCAGGCCGCTCGTCGGCACCGTCCCGGTGGCGGGCGCGAAAAATGCGGTCCTCAAGATGATGGCCGCGGCGCTGATGACCAGCGAGCGGTGCGTTATCCGCAGGGCGCCGGCGATCCGTGACGTGGAGACGATGGCGGACCTCATGCGCTATCTCGGAGCCCGGGTCGAGCGGCAAGCCGGCGACCTGGTCATCGACGGGACGGGTACCGGCGGCGTGGAAGCGCCCGAGCATCTGGTACGCCGCATGCGGGCGTCCGTCTTGGTCATGGGACCGCTGCTTGCCCGCTTTGGCCGCGTGCGGGTCGCCTTGCCCGGCGGCTGCGCCATTGGACCGCGCCCCATCGAGCTTCATCTGCGGGGGTTGCGGCAGATGGGTGCGGTCATCACGGAGGAGCGCGGCTTTGTGGAAGCGCAGGCGGACCGGTTGATGGGCGCCGAGATTCACCTGGACTACCCCAGCGTCGGCGCCACGGAAAACCTGATGATGGCCGCGTGTCTTGCCAGAGGGACTACCGTGATCCGCAACCCGGCCCGGGAGCCGGAGATTGTGGACCTGCAGGTTTTCCTCAACAAGATGGGTGCACGCATTCAAGGTGCGGGGACGGACGCGATCCGCATCGACGGCGTGGAGGCGCTCGCCGGTGCCGAGCACACGCCTATCCCGGACCGCATCGAAGCGGGCACGTTCATGGTGGCCGCCGCGCTGACCCAAGGCGACGTCGTGTTGCACCCGGTGGTGCCGGCGCACGTGGACGCCATTACGGCCAAGCTTCGCGAGACCGGCGCCATCGTGGAGGAGGCGGGCCCCGGCGCGCTGCGGGTGCGGGCGGCGGAGAGGCCGCGCCCTGTCTATCTGCGCACCCAGCCGCACCCCGGATTTCCCACGGATATGCAGCCCCAGTTCATGGCTTTGCTGTCGGTGGCCACCGGGGCGAGCATCATCAGCGAAACCGTCTACACGAGCCGGATGAAGCACGCCGACGAGCTGCGGCGCATGGGGGCGGATATTGTCGTCGACGGCCAGGTGGCCATCGTGCGCGGCGTCCGGCGGCTGACCGGTGCCCTGGTGGAAGCGTTGGACCTACGGGCGGGCGCAGCTCTTATCCTTGCGGGCCTTGCCGCGGAGGGAGAGACGGTGGTGGAAGGCGTCGTTCACGTGGACCGGGGCTATGAGGCGATCGAGGAGAAGCTGCGCGCCCTCGGCGCCGACGTACGCCGCCTGGCGGAAGATGTGCCCGCGGCCAGGGAGCGCCCTTTGGTGCGTGCATGAACGGGCGGCAGCCGGGGCCCGGGCGTGTCACGGCCGGACTTCTTGCTGCTATTGCTACCGGGAAAAACTGGCGTTATACTGAACCCGCGACAGCACTGGTAAACGGAAGGACCGGAACCCCATGACCGACCACCCCGACCGGCTTCGCGTGGGGGCGGCCCTGCTGGCTCTCCTGGGCGTCGTGGGTCTTTACGCGTTCCTGCAGTCGCCATATTTCGCGATCGTGGACGTCCGCGTGGAGGGCGCCGCCGTCCTTGATGCCGCGTCGCTCATCGAGCGTGCCCAAGTGCGGGCCGGCGACAACGTTCTTTATGTAGACCTGCAGGCTGTGGCCGGCCGGCTGGCGAGCCACCCCCGGATTCAGCACGCTGCCGTTGTGCGCCGGCTGCCCGGAACCGTTGTGATTATGATCACGGAGTACGATCCGGTCGCAGTGGCCATGGGCGAGGAGGAGGCGATTGGCCTGGCCGCCGACGGCACGCGGGTTCCTCTCGTGGAGGGCGAGCGGGAGCGTTTGCCCGTCCTGCTGGACATGCCCCCCCAGCTGGTGCCCGCTGCGCTGCAGGCGGCAGCGCTGGTGCCTGCCGACGCCCGGCCAGCGATGGCCGTCATCGGCTACGACGATCAGGTCGGCCTATGGATGGAGAGCCGTCCCGGAGACCGGATCCTCTTAGGTGACGGGGAGGAGCTCGAGCGCAAAGTGGCCATTGCTATGGAGCTCTGGACCGCCGGCTGGCGCGTCATTGACGTGCGCCTGCCGCG
>CALFSR010000039.1 GCA_937916565.1 uncultured Bacillota bacterium
GGCGGGCGAGCGTCTCCTTGACCGCCGCGACGGGCCGCCGTGCGCGTCACCACCGGTTTCCGCCCGCCCCGGCGATAGCGGGCGCCGGCTCTAACATGAAAGCAACTTGGATCGGCGGCAGCGGCGACGGCTCTTCCAGGTGGACCGTAGCGACATATGGCCCGAGGGCCGCCGCATGGGGAATCCAGTGGGCGACAAGTTCCCGGGCGTGACCCGGAAGCACGGTGGCCGCGCCAAGGGGGATCTTGGCCACGGCAACACCGCTGCCGTCGGAGATGGTCACAGACCCGCCGGCCACAGCGTGCACGTCGCCATCGTTGCGTACGCGGACGGCGACCTCCAGCGTGCCGGCGTCCTGTCCTGGGCGCACGAGTACGGTCTCGGCCTGCATGTCCGGGGCAGCATCACCCACTGATAGCAGGGTGACGACGGCCACCCGGCCGACGGCGCGAACTGACCCTGCGTCCTGCGTACCGTCGGGGTGCAGCTCGAGGAAAATGACCGGGTACAATCCACCGGCAAACCCTTCGGGGACGCGCACCGTCGCGAGCAGCGGCACGGTGGTCCCCGGCGCAACGTACAGTTCGTCCTCCGCCGGCCGCAGGATACGGCTGCTTTCGCTCCGGGCCCAAGCGTCATCCCGGTACACCGGCGAACCGTCCAGATCATGGCCGCCAAGGCCGGTATAGACCACCACGCGCACCGGAGCTTGTCCGCGGTTGGTCACCTCGATCGGGGGCAACGCCGAACCGTCCTCCACGCGAGCCTCGATCTTGGCGGGACGCACGACCACCTGCGCCGCGGCGGGCCAGCCGGCCGTCAGGAGGGCACAGACAAGGACCAATACTACGGATACTTGCCTGCACAAAACCACCGCCTGTCCCTCCCTGCCTAGTAGCCGAGGCCTGCGGTGTAGGTCAGGATGATCCGGTACTCCCGGCCCGTGGGCAAGGTAACGTCGTCGTACGTGGTCACTTGCCGCAGGTAGAACTCCACCGCCGCGGGCTGCGCACCCGTGGGCCCCCTCCCGGAGACGACTGGCACGTCGGCTGCCGTCGTTGTGTACCACGGACCATTCGGTGTCGTTGACCATTCCACACTCCGAGAAAGCACGTGCCCTTGTGGTACGTAGGCGGCTGCGTTCGGATCGTATTCGCGCATGCGGCCGTCATCAGCGTCGGTCCGGACACGAATCCCCCATGGGGCATTGGCACGCACCAAGAAGATGAAAGGCCCGCTGATGGCTTCCTCATCAGGCCCGGCGACCATCGGCACGCCCGCGCTGGGCCACGCGAGCACCTCAATCGCCTCGAGCAGCGTAAACGACACCGTCGTCGTGTGGCTGGCCGCCTGGGCGCCGGCCACGCCGTTCATCACCAAGAGACCGCAAAGCAGACCAAGGATAGCACCGGACAAGCACAAGGCACGAGAAGCGGCCGCCCGCAAGCGGCAGCCCGTTGCCGGCAGCATGCTTACGCTCCCTCCTACGCGATGAAGTTGTGGGTGACGTCACGAAACTCTAGGAAACGCCTCGAAAAAGAGAGTCGGTGGCTGTGCGGATAGGGGACAGCCTGAGGGTAACACGGGGCCGACCAGAGGGTGTGTCGAAACGTGTCGATTCCACGCCAATAATCCAGGTATACTGAACTGCCAATGAGCGATCGTTAACAACGAGCCACCAATCTCACGCTAACCAAAAACAGCAACGCCGGCGACCATCGCGGCCGCCGGCGCCTCGTTCACCCCGCCTGCAGCAGAACTTGCGGAGCCTCTTATGTCCCAAACTGCCAGCTGTGCAGGTACTCCTCCTGCTCCGGCGTCAAGGACTGAAGCTCGATGCCCATGCTCGCCAGCTTGCGGCGGGCGACCTCTCGGTCGATGTCCTCGGGCACCGTGTACACCTTGCGCTCAAGCCGCCCCTGCTGCTGCACGAGCCACGCCGCGCTCAGCGCCTGGTTGGCAAAGCTCATGTCCATGACCTGGGCCGGATGGCCTTCGGCTGCGCCCAGATTGACGAGCCGTCCTTCGGCCAGCAGGCGGATGCGCCGCCCGTCCTCCAGCACAAACTCCTCGACGTTGGGCCGCACCGTCCGCCGCTCCCGGGCCATCGCCGCAAGGGCCGGGATCGCGATCTCCACATCGAAATGCCCGGCGTTGCAGATGATGGCCCCGTCCCGCATCAGGCGGAAGTGGTCGGCGCTGATGGCGTCCCGGTTTCCGGTGACCGTCACAAAGAAGTGCCCCTGCGGCGCCGCCTGCTCCATCGGCATCACGCGGTAGCCGTCCATGACGGCCTCGAGGGCCCGCAGCGGGTCGACCTCCACGACGATGACGTCGGCGCCCATCCCCCGGGCCCGCGCGGCCACGCCCCGGCCGCACCAGCCGTACCCCGCCACGACAAACGTCGTGCCCGCGATCAGCGCGTTCGTCGCCCGCAGGATCCCGTCGATGGTGGACTGGCCCGTCCCGTAGCGGTTGTCGAACATATGCTTCGTGCGGGCTTCGTTGACGGCCACCACGGGGAAACGCAGGTAGCCGTCGCGCTCCATGGCCCGCAGCCGGATGACGCCCGTCGTCGTCTCCTCGGTGCCGCCGATGATCTGCGGCAAGAGGTCCGACCGCTCGCCGTGCAGGGTCGTCACTAGGTCCGCGCCGTCGTCCATCGTAATTTGCGGCCCCGTGGCCAGCACCGAGCGGATGTGGCTGTAGTAGGTCGCTTCATCCTCGCCCCGGATGGCGAACGTCGGAATCCCGTACACTTCGTTGAGGGCCGCCGCCACATCGTCCTGCGTGCTCAAAGGATTGGATGCGCACAAAGCCACCTCGGCCCCGCCCGCCTTGAGCGTCCGCATGAGGTTGGCGGTTTCCGTCGTCACGTGCAGGCAGGCGGCGATGCGCACGCCCTCGAGAGGCCGGGTCGTCTCCCACTCCCGGCGAATTCCCTTGAGCACCGGCATGTTCTCGTCGGCCCACTCGATGCGCTGCTTGCCGGCCGGGGCCAAGGACCGGTCTTTGCAATCCCCGATCGTCAACGTAGAGCCTCCATTCCCGACTCTTGTCACCAAAGTACGCGGCCTGGCCGCGCCCGTCGATTAAAGGCCCGCGGCCTTGCGCAGCGCCTCGGCCTTGTCCGTCCGCTCCCAGGGAAGATCCAGGTCGTCGCGGCCAAAGTGCCCGTAGGCCGCCACCTGGCGGTAGATGGGACGCCGCAGGTCCAGGTCCCGGATGATCGCCCCGGGGCGCAGGTCGAAATGCTCTTGGATCAGCTTGACGATGGTTTCCTCGGGAACCCGGGCGGTGCCGTAAGTCTCCACGGTCATGGAAACCGGCCGCGCCACGCCGATGGCGTAGGCGAGCTGCACCTCGCACCGGCTCGCGAGCCCTGCCGCCACCACGTTCTTGGCCACCCAACGGGCTGCGTACGCGGCGGAACGGTCCACCTTTGTGGGATCCTTGCCGCTGAAGGCACCGCCGCCGTGCCGCGCCGCGCCGCCGTATGTGTCCACGATGATCTTGCGCCCGGTGAGCCCCGCGTCGCCCTGGGGCCCGCCGATGACAAACTTGCCCGTCGGGTTCACGAGAAACCGCGTGCCGTCCAGCCACTCCTCCGGAATGACGGGCCGGATGACGTGCGTAATGATGTCCTGGCGGAGCTGCTCGGGATCGACGCCTTCCCGGTGCTGCGTGGAGATGAGCACCGTATCCACCCGCACGGGGCGGCCGTTGTCGTACTCGACCGTCACCTGGGACTTGCCGTCGGGGCGCAGGTACTCGAGGATCTTTTCCTTACGCACCACCGAAAGCCGCCGGGTGAGCTTGTGGGCCAGCGAAATCGGCAGCGGCATGAGCTCGGGCGTCTCGTCCACCGCATAGCCGAACATGATGCCCTGGTCGCCCGCGCCCACGGCTTCGATCTCATCCTCGCTCATCTCGCCCGCGCGGGCCTCGAGCGCTTTGTTCACGCCGATGGCGATGTCGGGCGACTGCTCGTCGAGGGCCACCAGCACGCCGCACGTATCCGCGTCGAAACCGTACTTCGCCCGGTCGTAGCCGATCTCTCGAATGGTTTTGCGCACGAGCTTGGGGATGTCGACGGACGCCTTGGTCGTAATCTCGCCGATCACGAGCACCAGGCCCGTCGTCACGGCGGTTTCGCAGGCCACCCGGGAGTAGGGATCCTGGGCCAGCATGGCGTCGAGCACCGCGTCGGAGATTTGGTCGCAGATCTTGTCAGGGTGGCCTTCCGTTACCGACTCCGAAGTGAACAAGTACCGGTGGCCCCGGGTTTCTGCCGGATTCGCGGCGGCCTGCGGGTGGATGTTGGTCATGCCCGTGCTCCTTTCCAAGGACAGCACCAAGTCCTCTGATGAAGCGGCACGCGCCCGCGCGCCGGCCTCAGCCGGCGGCCTACAGGCGCCTGCCTGCACAAACAAAAAAACCTTCGTCCATCACAGGAAGAAGGCAGAGTGAACCATCACTCTCATCTCCCAGGAATGGATCCTGCAGGAATTGGCACCGCACCCGGGAGCGGGCCGGTTGCCGGGCTTCATCGGGCCAGTCCCTCCGCCTCTCTCGATAAGAGCGGAAACGCTGCATTATGCAGTTTTTTCCCTGACCGTTGCCGTCCCCATGCTACCATTGGCCTGCGCGGCTGTCAATAATTCGGGATTCCCCCAGGCGTCTTTCGCCGCTGTTCCTTCCATATACATCCGGCGCGGGCGTCTCGCGGCGCCCGGGAGCAGGACCGTGGACAGGAGGGTGCTCCCTTGGGCCCGTATGTCGTCATCCGTGTGCGCAGCGTCGTGCGCTGGCTGGCCGTCGTAGCGATAGCGCTCGCCGCGGGCCTCCTGGTGATGAACCTGCTGACGAGCTTGGGGCCGGTGGCGGCGCCCGTGGCCGCCCTGCCTCTCGATGCCTCCGTGCCCGATTTCACGCTGCCCAGCGTCGCCGGAAACCAGGTCTCGCTCTCGGCGTACAAAGGCCGCCCCGTACTGCTCATCTTCTGGACGACCTGGTGTCCCGGATGCGTCGACGATCTCACCGCGCTGGACGCCGCCGTGCGCGACCTTGGGGAAACCTCCGCCGTCACGGTCCTGGCGGTGAACATCATGGAATCCCGGGACCGGGTCGAACCTCTCGTGCGGCAGCACGGCTGGTCCTTCCCCGTTCTGCTGGACGCGGACGGCGCCGTCAGCGCGGCCTATCGCGTCCGCATCGCGCCGACCGCTCTTCTGATCGACGGCGGCGGCCTGCTGCGGGACCGTCTCCTCGGAAGCCTCAACGCCGACCGCTTGATCGCCCGGCTCGCGCCGCTGGCCAACTCCTCCCGCTCCCGGTCTTGACACGCGCCTGGTCCATCCAGTATAGTCAAGGGCAAGAAATTTGCTCTCATGCAACTTTGTTTCCCGCGGTCAAAGGTTGACCCGGGATGCGCGCCGCTTTCGCTTCGCGCTGCCCCGGTCCCCTGCTTGAGCGTTCGAGAGAGGAGATGCACCCTTATGGTCTTGCCCCCTGCAGCCCAAGGCGCACTGCACCGTGCAAGCCGCTCCGCCCGCCGGTTGACCATGGCGGCGGCGGCCGTCGCCCTGGCGGCCGCTCTCGTTCACCTATGGCCGGCTGTACCTGCTCCGGGCAACACGGCCGCTGGCGCCCAGCTCGTCAACGCCGTCGCCACCGTCGGCATGGTCGGCGACGTGGTGAGCCAAGTCGGCGGCGGGTGTGTCGCGGTTTCCACCTTGATGGGACCTGGCATCGACCCGCACGTGTACCGCGCCAGCGCCCGGGACGCCCGGGACCTGCAGGCGGCCGATGTGATCTTCTACGCCGGTTTGTCCTTGGAAGGCCAGCTGTCAGAAGTGCTGGAACGGCTGGCAGCCCGGCGGCCGACGGTGGCGGTCTCCGAGTCGGCGATACCGCAAGACCGGCTCGTACGGACGGATGACCAGTACGGGGTCGATCCCCACGTATGGATGGACGCCAGCTTGTGGGCGCTCACCGTGGACGTCGTCCGGGACGCGCTGGCGTCGCTGGCCCCGGACTGCGCTGAGGCCCTGGCGGAGCGGGCCGAGGCCTACCGGGCCGAGCTTGAGGCGTTGCATCGGTGGATCCTCGACAGCGTGGCCACGGTGCCCGCTGGCCGGCGGCTGCTGGTCACCGCCCATGACGCGTTTACGTATTACGGCCTTGCTTACGGCCTGGAGGTGCACGGCATCCAGGGCATCAGCACCGAAGCCGAGGCCGGGCTCGCCGACATCCGCGCCGTCACCGACCTTGTCGTGGAGCGCCAGGTGCCGGCCATCTTCGTCGAATCGTCCATCAACCCGCGCAACATCGAGGCGGTGCGCGCCGCGGTCCGGGCCCGGGGGACCGACGTGGCCATCGGCGGCGAGCTCTTTAGCGACGCCCTCGGCGCCGCCGGCACGTGGCAAGGCACGTACATCGGCATGCTCGTGCACAACACCAGCACCATCGTCGACGCTTTGGGCGGCAACGTCCTCCCCCTGCCGGCAGCGCTGGGGGACTGGGCCGCCCGCTTTCAAGTGCCGCTGCCGGTGGAGCCGGCCGGTGAGGAAAGGTGATGACCGTGCACTCGGAGCCTGTTCAAGCGCCGTGGGACCGAGCGGGTGCCGGCTCAAGTGTAGATGTTGAACACGAGCCGTCGCTCGCGCTCCACATCGAGGATCTGACCGTCAGCTACGAGTACCGGCCGGTCCTGTGGGATATTGACCTCGACATCCCGCCGGGCGTTCTCGGGGCGGTCGTCGGCCCCAACGGCGCCGGCAAGAGCACGCTCATCAAGGCCATTTTGGGCATGGTGCCCGTAGCCGCGGGCCACATCTACGTCTTTGGCCGGCCCCACCACCGGCAGCTTAGCCGTATCGGCTACGTGCCGCAGCGCACGTCGGTGGACTGGGATTTCCCCACGACGGCGCTGGACGTGGTCATGATGGGCCTCTACGGCAAGCTCGGTTGGATACGCCGCCCGGGCAAGGCGGAGCGGCAGAAAGCGCTTGAGGCCCTGGAGCACGTGGGCATGGCTCCCTACGCGCACCGGCAGATCAGCCAGCTGTCGGGCGGCCAGCAGCAGCGGGTTTTCCTGGCGCGAGCGCTGGTGCAGGACGCCGACCTCTATCTCATGGATGAGCCGATGGCGGGCGTCGATGCGACCACCGAGCGGCACATCATCGGGCTTCTCAAGGAGCTCCGCTCGCGCGGCAAGACGGTGCTCGTCGTTCATCACGACCTGCAGACGGTGTCGCAGTACTTCGACTGGCTCGTCCTGCTCAACGTGCGCATCATCGCGCAGGGGCCGATGCATGAGGTGTACACCCTGGACAACCTCCGCCACACCTACGGCGGCCAGATCCGGCTCCTGCAAGGTCTGGCCGGAGCCCTGGCGACCGACGGCGACGGGGAGGCAAAGCCGGGCGACGGGCGGTCGGCCGGAGACGGCGGGGCGGCCGCCCTTGGGAGGTGAGGCGCGGTGGAAACCGTGTGGGACGTCCTGACGGACTTCACCGTGCGCAACGCCTTGCTGGGCGCCCTGCTGCTCGGCACTCTGAGCGGGGTGCTGGGCACCTTCGCCGTCTTGCGTGAGCAAAGCCTCCTGGGGGACGCCTTGAGCCACGCCGCCCTCCCCGGCATCTGCATCGGGTTTCTGGTGGCCGGGTCGCGGCAGCTCTGGCCTCTGGCCCTGGGTGCCCTCGTCGTCGGCGCGGCGGCCGCCTGGTGCGTGCTGCTCCTCACCCGCCACAGCCGGCTTAAGTCCGATGCGAGCGTCGGCGTCGTGCTCAGCACGTTCTTTGCCGGCGGCACCGTGCTCCTGACCTACATCCAAAACCAGCAGCTTCCGGGCCAAGCCGGCCTCGATTCGTTCCTCTTTGGCCAGGCGGCCGCCATGCTGCCGTCGGATCTGTGGGCGATGGGGGCCGTGGCCGCCGTAGGCATTGGGCTCGTGCTCGTGTTTTGGAAGGAGTTCAAGCTCGTCACCTTTGACCCCGGCTTCGCCCGCAGCCTCGGCTGGCCGGTGCGGCTTTTGGAGGGCGTCCTCACCAGCATGATTGCTCTTGCGGTCGTCATCGGACTGCAGATGGTCGGCGTCGTGCTGATGGTCGCCCTCATCATTGCCCCCGCGGCCGCGGCCCGCCAGTGGACTCAGCGCCTGGAAACCATGGTGCTGCTGGCCGCGCTGTTTGGGGCTGCCAGCGGCGCGGCCGGAACCCTCGTGAGCCTGGTGCGCCCGGGGCTTGCCACGGGTCCCCTTATCGTTTTGTGCGCGACCGGCATCGCGGCCTTGTCCTTGCTCCTTGCCCCAAGAAGGGGCGTCGTGTGGCGGGCGGTGCAGAGGAGGCGCACCCGGGCGGAGGTCGAGAGCGGCCGGGTGCTGGTGGACCTGCTTCAGCTGGCCCGGGCCCACGGCGACGAGAACTACGCGAGCGCCCAAGGGATGATCAACGCCGTCTACGGGGCGGATGCCCAAGCCACGCTGGTGCGGCTTGAAAAGGAAGGCCTCGTGCGGCCCGTCGCGCCCGAACACGGCACGGGGCGCCACTGGCACCTGACGCCGGCAGGGCAGGAAGCGGCGCGGCGGCTGCTCGAAGGCCGGCGCGACGGACGGGAGGAGTAGCCGGTGGTGGGCGCGTTTCTCGACAACGTGGATCTCGTCATTATCGCCATCGGCGCGCTCGTCGGCATCTCGGCGTCGCTTCTTGGCACGTTCCTCGTTCTCCGGGGGGCGAGCCTGTACTCCGACGCCATCAGCCACTCCATCTTGCTCGGCATTGTGCTGGTCTATCTGATCAGCGGCGACGTGCATTCGCCTTACCAAGTGGTGGGCGCCGCGCTGGCGGGACTGGCGACCGTGTATTTGAGCGAGCTCCTGGGCGCCTCCAAGCGGGTCAAGCAGGACGCGGCCATCGGGCTTGTGTTCCCTGCGCTGTTTGCCCTGGCGGTGCTGCTCATCAACTTGTACGCCCGGGACGTGCACCTGGACGAACACGCGGTGCTCCTGGGCGAACTGGCTTTTGCTTGGCTGGACGTCGTCCCGGTCGGGAGCCTGGAGGTGCCCCGGTCGCTGTTGACGATGGGCATCATCACCGTGGTAAACGCGCTGTTCGTGACGTTGTTCTACAAGGAGCTCAAACTGGCGGTTTTCGACGCGGGGCTCGCCCACGCGCTCGGCCTAAAGCCGCGGCTTTTGTTCTATGCCCTGCTGCTTTTGACCAGCGTGACGGCGGTCGGGGCGTTTGACGCGGTCGGAGCCATCCTTTTCGTCACCTTCGTGATCGTGCCGCCCGCGGCGGCGTACTTGCTCACCGACCGGCTCTGGCTTGTACTCCTCGGCGGCTGCCTGATCGCGGTGATGAGCAGCGTGCTGGGTTTCCATGCAGCGATGTACCTTGACGTCTCCATAGGCGGCATGATGGCAACTATCACGGGCCTCTTGCTCGCTCTCGCCTTCCTCGCCGGGCCGCGTTACGGCCTGATCGCGCGCTTCCTGCGCCTCAGGCAGCAGCGGGTGCAGGCTCACGTGCGCATGCTGCTCGTACACCTTTACACCCACGAGCACGAAGCCGAAGCCGAGATGGAAAACGTCCCCCGGGCTCTGGAGCACCACCTGCGGTGGTCGCCCCGTTTGAGCCGTGCGGTGACGGCCATCGCCCAGCAGCAGGGCCTCATCACGGTGGAGCCCGCCGGCCAGCGGCTGCACCTGACGGAGCAAGGACGCCGCATGGCGCAAGAGGTGCTCGAGCCGTGGCGGCGGATTTGACTCTATCGCCCGCGGGTTCCCCCGGGTTGCCGGGGCGCCGGCGCGTTTGGTAACATGGGACCACGAAACGCGCCGGCGAAGGAAAGGAGCAGACGGATGCCGACGCCGAGCATCGAAGACTACCTGGAGCGCATTTACGAGCTGGTGGAGGAAAAGGGGTACGCCCGGGTGAGCGACATCGCCTCGTCCCTGGACGTGCAGCCGTCTTCGGTCACCCGCATGCTCCAACGTCTGGATGATCAGGAATTTCTCGTCTACGAAAAGTACCGCGGCCTGGTGCTGACGGCGAAAGGGCAGGAGCTCGGCCGGCGCATCAAGGAGCGGCACCAGCTGCTCGAGGATTTCCTGCGGCTCCTGGGCGTAAACGAAGAGGACGTGCAGCGGGACGTGGAAGGCATCGAGCACCACCTGAGCCCGGGTACGGTTACCGCCATCGAGCATCTCGTCCGCTTCCTGCAATCCCGCGACGACTGGCGCGAAGCCTTCCGGCGGTACCGGCAGGCCCAGGAGCGGGTTTGCGCAAAGGACTGAAACCCCCGGGCCCGGCAAGCGGCGGCGTGGAGCGCCGTGTGTTCCCGAAAGGAGACACCGACCATCGATGCTGTTTCAGCTGACCACCAAGCGGGTTCTCGTGCAAGGCGTCGAGCGGGAGTACACGCTGCTGCCGCACCCCGGCGCGGTCGTCATCTTGGCCGAACACGGCGGGCGCATCGCCCTCATCCGGCAGTTGCGGCCGGCGGTGGACGAGCACCTGTGGGAGCTGCCGGCCGGCACCCGCAATCCCGATGAAGACCCGGCCATGACGGCCATGCGGGAGCTCGAGGAGGAAACCGGCCTGCGGGCCGCGTCGTGGAAGCATCTGGGCGTGTTTTACCCCGCGCCCGGTTACAGCTCGGAAACGATGCACCTCTACCTCGCCCGGGAGTTGACGGAAGGCACACCGAACCCCGACGACGGTGAAGACATTGAGGAGCTGGCGTGGTATTCGCCCAAGGAGCTGGCGGCCATGGTGCGGGACGGGCGGATCCGTGACGCGAAGACCATCGCCGCGTTATACTACTGGCATCTGGAAACCGCAGGCGGCGCTGGCTGATACCCGTTCATTCTGAAGCCGCCGCGCGGTTGGCCTTATGGAGGGTAACGCCATCATGAACCCGAGTGTTGTGCTTAGGCTGTCGCAGCGGGCATCCGCCATGGAACCGTCCCCCACGCTGGCCATGGACGCCAAGGCCAAGGCCATGCGCCGCCAGGGCATCGACGTCATCAGCTTCAGCGTCGGGGAGCCCGACTTTGACACCCCGGCCCACATTCGCGCCGCGGCCGCGGCGGCCATGGAGCAAGGTTTCACCCGCTACACTCCCGCCGGCGGCATCCCGGAGCTCAAAGAAGCGATCCAGGAGAAGCTGGCTCAGGCCAATGGGCTTGAGTACGGGCCGGATCAGATCGTGGTATCCGTCGGCGGCAAGCACGCTCTCTACAACGCCTTCCAGGTGCTGCTTGACCCGGGCGACGAAGTCGTCATTCCCGCGCCCTATTGGGTGAGCTACGCGGAGCAGGTGCGGCTGGCGGACGGCATTCCCGTCATCGTCCCAACCACCGAAGAAACCGGGTTCAAGCTTACTCCCGAGCAGCTGCGGGAGCACCTGACGCCCCGCACCCGGGCCCTGGTGCTCAACAGCCCCTCCAACCCGACAGGCGCCGTGTACAGCCGGGCGGAGCTGGCCGCCCTCCTGGATGTTGTCCTGTCGCACCCGCAGTGCCTCATCATCGCGGACGAAATCTACGAACCCTTCGTCTACGACGGGCACGAGCACGTGAGCATCGCCTCGCTCTCCCCCGAGGCGAAGGCGCGCACGCTGGTCATCAACGGCGTGTCCAAGACGTATGCCATGACCGGCTGGCGCATCGGATACGCCGCGGGGCCCAAGGAGCTCATCCAGGCCATGACGGACCTGCAGAGCCAGAGCACCTCCAACCCGACGTCCATCAGCCAGTGGGCGGCGGTGGCGGCGCTGCGGGGATCCCAGGAACCCGTCAAGGAAATGGTGGCCGCGTTTCTCAAGCGCCGGGACGTCATGCTCGCCGGCTTGCGCAGCCTGCCCGGCGTCACCTGCCAGCAGGCGGGCGGCGCGTTCTACCTGTTCCCGCGGGTGGATGCCCTGTTTGGCAAGCGCTACGGCGACACGCTGATCCGCAACTCGGCGGATCTGGCGATGTTGTTGCTCAACGAAGCCCACGTGGCCCTCGTGCCCGGGTCCGCCTTTGGCTACGAAGGCTACATCCGCTTGTCCTATGCGGCCGGCGACAATCAGATCCGGGCCGGCCTCGAGCGGCTGCGGGCGTTTTGCGAGCAAGTAGCCTGACGGTTTTCGAAGCTATTAGGGCCGCTTTCGATTTCGGCGCCCACCGGGCGCCGCTCTATGCCGGCTCATGAAGCCCGTCACAACCTGGTTGAGCAGGCAGGCACAACGACGTATAATTAAAAGGTGAGGCCTTTGGGCCTCACCTTTTTGCGCGAACGCCTAACCAGACGGAAGGATGATCGACGATGGATCCGGCGCTGCGCTGGACGCTGGGGATCTTTGCGGTGCTGGCAGTCATCGCTGCCTTAGTCCAGGTCTTCGTTAGCCACTGACGCCTTGCTGCCGCTGCCCTCGCCGTCGTTGTCGCCCGACGAGGATCCCCCGGAGCCGCCCGACTTGCGGTAGTCGGTGATGTGGAAACCGGGGCCTTTGAAAATGATGTTGACGTTGCGGCTGATCAGCCGGCGCACCGGCTGGCCGCACGTGGGACACGTGCTCAAGGGTGCGTCGGTGATCGCCTGGAAGTAATCGAACTTGCCGCATTGCTCGCACCGGTATTCGTAGGTGGGCACCGTCCCACACCTCCTTCTGCTTCCCGATGATGAGTGGCGTTTGAGCGCCACAAGGCAAGCCGCACCGAAATTCAATATACGGTGCGGCTTTTGGTATGTCAACGGGCGCCCCGAGGGGCGCCCGCTGGTGCGCTTGAACCGTAATTGCGACTGACGGTGGCGGCTACCGGCGCGGCAGCCAGTCCAAGGGGTTTTCGTTCTCGCCGTTCACGAGCACCTCAAAGTGCACGTGCGGTCCGGTGGAGTTGCCCGTGCTGCCTGCCAGGGCGATGCGCTGGCCCCGCTGCACCTCGTCGCCGACCTTGACCAGCACCCGGGAGTTGTGGGCGTAGCGGGTTTCCACGCCGTTGCCGTGATCGATCGTGACGAGGATCCCGTATGACCCGGCCCAGTCGGCGTACGTCACCTTGCCGGGCGCCGCCGCCAGCACCGGCGTGCCGGTGGGCACCGCGATGTCGACGCCGTAGTGCATCCGGCCCCACCGCGGCCCGAACTGCGACGTCAGGCGCCCATCCACCGGCCACGACAGGCTCGGCACCTGCTGCGTCGTGCGGGAAGCCACCGGCACGGCCGGCGTGTCGCTGCCGCCGCCGATGGCCGGAATGACAAGCTTTTGCCCGACCTGCAGCCCGTTGGGATTGGCCAGGGCGTTGGCCGAGACGATGGCGTCCACGCTGACCTCATACCGCTGGGCGATGTGCCACAGCGTGTCACCGGGTTCCACCACATGCGTGCGCTGTACCCGGGGGGTGATAATGAGTTCCTGCCCGATCGCGAGCCGGTTGGGGTTTTTGAGCTCGTTGAGGGCGATGAGGTCCTCCACCTTCACCCCGTACAAGCGCGCGATAGAGGTTAGCGTCTCGCCCTTTTGCACCACGTGGGTGCGGGCTTCGCCTTCGCGAATGACGAGCTTCTGCCCGACCTGGATACGGCTCGGATCCCTCAGTTCGTTGAGTTGGACGAGGTCGTCGACGCTGACGCCGTACTGCCGGCTAATCTCCCACAGCGTTTCCCCGCGTTTGACGACGTGAAACACGCCGCCCTCGGCCTGGGCGCTGGTCGGCAGCGGCAAAGCTGCGGCGAGGGTCAAGCCTGCCGCCAGCACCAGGTGCAGCCGTCGCCGGGCCCTCTTCTGTTCGGTATCGTGGAACCCCATGGTATCCCCCACAAACTTCGGCGCACCCCGCGGCAGGACATGAGACTTCCTAATTCCTTCCACGATGGCCGCCAGATTTCCTGCCGTAGTGTGCCCGGATTGCCGTCTATTCACTCACCAGGGAACCAACGGCGGCGCGCACGGCCGGGCGGCATTCCTCGGGCACATACAGGTTGACCGCCGCGAGCCGCTGGCTGGCCAAAGACCGGATGAGCGGCGACAGCTGCGAGATCTCCACCGGGGGTCCACCGTCCACGGCGACCAAAATAGGCTGCCCTGCCCCTCCGTGGACGTAAGGGTCGTAGGGGATGTTCGCGGCCGAGTCAAAGAGACAATAGCTTTCGGGCGGAAAGCCCGCACGCTGCACGATGTCCTGCGCGATCGGCAGGGCGTCAGGCGCGAGGCCGGGCACCGGCGCCGGGAATACGGGTTTCAAGAGGCGGCGGGCAAGGAAGCGCCGGCTCAAATCCGAGAGCACGGGGTCGGCCGCATCGGCCCACGTCTTGAGAGCCACCAACAGGTCCGTGTCGTCGACCCGCAGGTAGTCGTCAAGCGACGGCTGGCCCTGCCAAAGCCGGGCCAGCCGCCCGGCCGCCCCGGACACCTCCGGGTGGCTTTGCGCGCGCCTTAGGATCGCCCGCAGCAGCACTTCCTGCCCGCGGGTCGTCTTGTGCAGGTAGACCCGCCAGTACATGAAGTAGCGGGAGAGGACGTATTCCTCGGCGGCCTGCAGGCCCTTGTGGCGGATGACGACCCGTTCGCCGTCGAGGCTCACCGTGTGCAAAATGCGATCCAGCTGAAACCGG
Organism: uncultured Bacillota bacterium; assembly: GCA_937916565.1. Lineage (GTDB taxonomy): Bacteria > Bacillota > Limnochordia > Limnochordales > ZCTH02-B6 > ZCTH02-B6. Next base: position 14,607 of record CALFSR010000039.1, read on the forward strand.
CCGTAGTCGGCGCCCGTGTAGAGCGCGTCCCGCAACAGGTAGTCCATGCGATCGACGTCCAACTGGCTGGAAACGAGGCTGCTGATCCACGCCGGGCGAGCCCGACCGGCGATGGCGCCGGCCACTTTGCCGGGCAAGGCGGGGTCGATTTCCCGTAGGCGGCGGTGGATCTCGGTGTCCTCCAAAAGAACGCGGGTTGTCCACGCCTCGTGGTCGATGCCGGGGGTGAGAATTCCCTCCAGGGCGTGGGACAGGGGGCCGTGGCCGACGTCGTGCAGGAGCGCTGCGGCCTTGGCCAGCACCGCGGCCTCCGGGTCCACCGGGCCCACGGCTTCGTGAAACCGGCGCAGGATGCGCTCCATGATGTAGAAGGCGCCCAGGCTGTGACCAAAGCGGGTATGCTCGGCCCCGTGGTAGGTCCCAAAGGAGGCGCCCAGCTGGCGAATGCGGCGAAGGCGCTGGAACTCAAGGGTGTCGATGAGCCGCAGGAGCCATTGTTCCCGCACGAGGATGATCCCGTGGACCGGGTCCATAAAGGCCTTCTCCATCGATCACCCTCCCGAGTGCGCTCAGGCTCCTCGCCCCGGCACGCCTGAGGCCGCCCTACATCGCCATCCCGCCATTGGGGCTGATGACCTGACCGGTCAAATACGCCGCGGCGGGTGAGGCTAGATACACCACGGCGGCCGCCACTTCCTCCGGCCTGCCGAGCCGGCCCAAGGGGATCGAATCCGCAAGTTCGGCCAACTCTTCGCCGGACAGTCCCGCCAGCATGTCGGTTTCGATCGCGCCCGGTGCCACGGCGTTGACGGTGATACCCGCCCGGCTGACTTCTTTGGCCAGCGCCCGGGTGAAGCCGATGAGGCCCGCCTTGGCGGTCGAATAGGCCACCTCGTTGGCCGCGCCGACTTGGCCCCACACCGAGCTAATGTTGATGATGCGCCCGCGCCCGGCGCGAATCATATGAGGCAGCGCCGCCTGGCTGCAGTTGAACGCTCCCCGCAAGTGCACCGCCATCACCGCGTCCCACTCGTCCACGGACATGTCCAAAAGCAGCCGGTACATGGCCACACCCGCGTTGTTGACGAGAATGTCCAGCCGGCCCCACCGGTCGATAGCCGAGGCCACCAGCGACCGGGCCGCCGCCGGATCGGTCACGTCGGCCCGGACCGCGACGGCGTCGGCGCCCAGCTCCCGGATGGTTCGCACCACGCCGGCCGCCGCCTCGGCCTGCTCGCGGTAGTTGACGACCACCGCGGCCCCTTCCCGGGCCAGCGCCACGGCGATAGCCCGCCCGATGCCCCGGGCCGCCCCGGTAACGATGGCCGCCTGGCCTGCCAGCTGCCCGCCTTGCACCGAGTGCCGCTCCTCCCGCGCCTGTCAGTCGTCGATGCGGCCCGCCCGCAGCACCTCCAGCAGGTGCTCGTGGACCCGCCCGTTGCTGGCCAGCACCCGCGGGTTGTACAGGTCCACGGGACCGCCCGTCATGTCCGTCACAACCCCGCCCGCCTCCCGGACGAGCAAGATCCCGGCGGCCACGTCCCACGCGTGGTTGCTGAGGTCCCAGTAGGCGTCCAGCGCGCCTTGGGCCACGTAGGCCAGGTCGACCGCGGCTGCGCCCAAAAGCCGCACGCCGCGGGTGCGGCGCACGAACGCTTCAATATGATCAAGGTTCGTCGGCCGGCCCGGCGACAGATCATGGGGAAAACCCGTCACCAGCAGGCAGTCGTCGAGCCGCTCCGCCGTGGAGACCGCGAGCCGGCGCCCGTTGCAGAACGCGCCTTCACCCCGCACGGCGGTATAGGTTTGCCCCAGCGCCGGCATGTGCACGACGCCGACGAGCAGCTCCTGCCCCTCGCCCTCGAGCGCCAGCGACACCGCGAAATGGGGCAGACCGTGGGCGAAATTGGTCGTGCCGTCGAGCGGGTCGACGATCCAGCGAAAGCCGCTTGTTCCCTCCTGCTCGCCTTCCTCCTCGCCCAGCAGCCCGTGCTCCGGAAACGCCTCCCGGAGCTTTCTCCGGATGGCCGCCTCGGCGCGCCGGTCGGCTTCCGTCACAAGGTCCCGGAAACCGTCTTTGCGCTGCACGGTTACGTGGCCGCGGTGGGCCATGAGAATCTCGCCGGCTTCATGCGCCGCCTGCACCGCGACCTCAAGATACCGCTTCAGTTGTTCCGTCAACGGCTTGTCCTCCCCGCCCGCCGGCTCGCCCCCGGATCGCCTGGACCTTGAATCGCCTGCCAGATGCGGATCAGCGCGAGCGTCAGGAAAAACGCGCCCGCCGCCCGCACACCCAGCAGCAGGAACGGGTTGACACCCAGCGGGACGAACACGAGCGTGTCCTCAAAGATGGCATGGCACGGCGCCAGCAGCGCCGTCAAGACATAGGCTTCATGGCGCGTGATACGGCCTTCCCGGGCGCTTTCGATGATGAGGCCGCTGCCATAAGAAAGGCCGAGCACCGCTCCCGCCGCCAGTGGAAAGGCAGCCTGCCCCGAGAGCCCAAGCCGCCCGACACCCGGGGCAAGGCGGTCGGCCAGCCGGTCAAACACCCGCCACTCCCGCAAGTATTCGACGACCACCATGAGGGGGATCACGATCATCGCGATGGACAGCACCGTCCCCCCGGCGCCACGTACCGCCTCCCACAGCGCCCCCAGGATACCCATTCGCGTCACACCTTCCAAACCAGGTGTATGATCAGGGCCAGCGCAAAGGCCAAGCCGAGCCGGATCCCCAGGGAAAACCACGCCGACACGCCGATTTGCCGCGTCACCGCGGTTTCCATGGGGAGGTTGTGGGCGGTGCTCAGGATGACCGCGATGATGGTCGCTTCCTTTACGCCGAGCTCAAGGGGCACCAGCGCCCCGATGGCGGTGTACAGGTTCATCACCAGTCCCAGCACAAGCGGCAGCGCGGCCTCCCCCGGCAAGCCGATAACCTGAAGCAGCGGCGCGGCCAGCCGGCCGATGATGTCGAGCACGGGCGTTTTCGCGAGGAAGTAGACGACGATGTAGGTGGGCACGACGGCCTTGGCCAGAATCCAAGTAGTCTGCAAGCCCTTGCGCAGGCCGCGGGCCAACGGTTGCGCGCTGGCGATCATCGGTGGCAGTCGACTCCTCTGGCCTTGGACCGTGGACGGAAAGACCGCGCCAGGTAGGGCCGCGGTCGGCCGGACGGGGATTTGCTAAGCCAAATAGCTGGCTATCCTGTACAGTAAGTATAGTCTGCCAAGGGTTGCCAGTCAACGACCGCGCTACAGCGCCGTATCCCCCGCTTTGCGGGTGGCGCCGCCCCGCTTACGCGCGGTACACTGGCGCCACCACCGCCCGCCAGCCCATCGCCATGCGGAGGCGAAACCGATGCGCTTGACCTCGTCTGTGCCGAAGAAGCGGCAGGCCATCGCGCTTCTGGCGGCGCTGGCCATCCTCACGGCAGGATGCGGTTCTCCCTTTCCGGCTCTCGCGCCGCCCGCCACCGGCAGCCTGACCATCACGGCGCGGCTGCCCGTGAGCACGGCAGCAGGCCATGGGGAGGCCGCGAGTGCGCCCTCTTCCGAATTCGGCGCCGCGAAAGCTTCCGTCGCCAAGGCGGCCGCGGTCGCGCCCATGGGGCAAATGGCGACTCTTGCGGCGGCCTATGAGCTTGAAGTCACCCTGACCCAGGACAAGCTGCAGGTCCAGGAAAGGCGCGCCGTGAGCGGCGACACCGTGTCCCTCACCATCGACAACCTCTACGTCGGCCGCTGGCAGCTTGAGCTCGTCGTGCGGGACGGCGCGGGTCAAGGCCTGTACTCAGGCTCCGGAAGCGTCTGGGTCAGCGAGGGTGCGACGAGCACCGTCACCGTGCCGCTGAGCCCGTACCCGGGAACCCTCGACCTGACCGTGGACATCGGGGGCCTTTCCCTGGAGCAGGAATCGTACAAAGCGCGGCTCGTCGTCAGCCCGGGCGAATCGTACAACATGGACCGCATCGAGGGAACGGCGCTTTTCCAGACCCGGGTCAACCTCGCGCCCGGCAGCTATGACTTCAAGATCGACTTCTACACCGACAGCTTCCACACATACAAGCTCATCTACGCCGGCTACTGGATGCCGCTCGCCATCGAACCGGGCAAGACCGTGGCCGTATACTGGCGGCCGGCCACCGGCGCCGTCGTCGTCGAAACCGAACCCGCGGAGCCCCCGCCGGCCCCGAGTGCGGTCACGGCGGACTGGGAGGGCGATGCCATCGTCCTAGCGTGGGACGCCGTCACGCAAGGGGATGTCGTCGCGTACCGGGTGTATCGCCGTGTCGGACCGCTGGCCCGTTATGAGCTGCTCGCGGAGGTCGACGCCTGGACGACGACCCTCGTCGACGCGCCGCCTGAGGACATCGACGGCCCGGACAACGGCCGCAGCGTGTCCTACGTCGTGACCGCGATGGGCGCTAGCGGCAAGGAGTCATACCGCAGTCCCGAAGCCATCGTCATCGTTCCTTAATCCCGAAACTGTCGTCATCGTTCCTGGACCCGGCGGGCCGCGGCCGGCGGTGCGGCAGGGTGTTGTTGAGCTTCAGGCGGCCTGGAGAAGCAGATTGCACACCAGCGCCGCCGCGGCGGCACCGGTCAACGTAGCACAGAAGTTCACGACGTCGTTGCTGACGCCCGGCCAGCCGCCGGCCCAACGGGTCCGGGTGCCGCAGCGGTGCACGGGAGACTCCGCGTCGCGGTTGCAGGCCGGGCAGAAATACCGGGCCTGGATAGTCGCACCAAGGATGCTGTCAACGACCATACCCAGGATTCCACCCGCAGCGGCGCTGAGGGCGACGGAAATCCGGCCTGCGGCAACGGCCAAGGCGCCCGTCCCCGGCCCCACGGCGGAGATGGCCGCGACCAGCAGCGCGCCGGCGACCCCGGCCAGCGTGCCGGGCAGCGACACCGCTCCTGACCGTCCCGGCGGGGCCGGCGCGCCGGTGGTGATCAGGACGGTCCGACGGGCGAGGACGCCGAACTCCGTCGCCCACGTATCAGCGGTCGCGGCGGCGATGGCGCCGGCGTACGCGGTCCACCACAGGGGCTCGGGCCAGACGGTCCCCGCGACGATGGCCATGGCGGCCACACCCCCGTTGGCCATCACTTGGCCGGCTCGCCGGCCCTGGTGGTCCGCGTGGTCCAGTTGCTCGGACTTGCGTCCCTTATGCCAGCGGCTTAAGGCGCTGCCGGTGACGAAGAAAAACAGCAAGGGCAGTGCCGCTACGGCACCGCCCCAGCCAAAGATGACGCCGCCCACGGCGGCGGCCGCCGCGGCGCCGCCCGGGGTGAGCGCCCCCAAGCGCCACGCGGCGAGGCCCACCGCGGCCGCCGCTAAGAGGCCCCACGGCAACCCGGGGCCTAAAGCCATCAGTTGTCCCACCCGCTGCGGTCGGAACCCTTGAAGCTCCCGGACACAGCTGTTTCTTGCCCCTGCCGCTCGACCGCGGTCTTGCGGGCCGCGGCTCGCAGCGCGGTGTACTCCGGGTCCTTGAAGTACTGGCTCCCGACGGTGCCCGTTCTCCCGGCGTACTTCGTATACCGTTTCGCCTGGTACGGCAGCTGCGACGGTTCGCTCAAGAGGAAGAAGCACAGCTGGGCGATGCGCAAGCCCGCGTACAGCGGCAGCGGCACTTGGCCGGAGTTTTTCAACTCAAAGGTGAGCGCCCCGCTGAATCCCGGATCCACGAAACCGGCCGTGGCATGTACCTCAAGGCCGAGGCGGCCCCACGTGCTGCGACCCTCAAGCCGCGCCGCGATGTCGTAGGGCAAGCGGATAAACTCCAAGGTACTGGCCAGGGCAAACTCCCCCGGGTGCAGCACGAACGGTTCGCCGGGCTGAGTCACGATGCTTTCGGTGTAGCGGGAGACGTCGGCTTCGATCTCCGCCGGATCCTTCAAGGGGTCCAAGTGGGTCAGGCGAGACGTGCGCACTACCTTGAAATCCGGGCCGAGCCGCACATCCAGCGAGCTTGGGCCAAACTGCTGCTCCGGCGCGAGCAGCGGCGTGATGACGAGCCGCTTGTCGGCATCGGGCGAGAGGAGCCGCTCCAAGATCTGGCGTTCGTTGAGGATCACCCGATCGCCCCCTCGGCCGCGTAAAAACGGTGAATCGCCGCCACGTCCAGCGAGCGGCACAAAAGGTCGTCCAGTCCGTCTACCAGGGCGCGCATGCGTCCCCACGGGTCACCGGCGTCCTGGCCCGCGCCCGAGGCTAGGGCCAAAAGCTCGGCGGCCGCCCGGGTGTACCAATAGATCCACCCGGCCGTGAGGATCTCCGCCGGCTGGGCGGGTTCATCCTTGACGACGGCCAGCTGCTGGTAAATGGGCGCCCCGGGGTCAGCCTCGGTCCCGCGGCGGTAGCCGCTGATGAGCACGCCGTCCGCCAGCATACTGACCAGCTGCCACGGGGTGCCGCTGCCGCCCGCTTCCGGCCGCGGCAAGCGCTCCTCACCCCTCTGCCACAAGGCGCGGGCGGCCGCAGCATCAGCGGCAAACAACGCTTCCGCCCGGGCAAAGGTGAGCGCTGCCCCAAGGGCCTCGGCAAGAGCGCCGGCCCGCCCCTCATAACCGCCGACGGCCGCCCCCTGCAGGGCCACCAGCGGCCACATGAGCGGGTTTTTGGCCTCCGCCAGCGGGATGACGGCCACGGGCCGCGACGGCGCAGTCTCCAACGAGGGCCAGCGCAGTTGCGGTACGCCGGCCACCACCACGTCTCCATCCCAGGCAGGCCCGAGCAAATCCTTCAGCAGCCCGGCGATGCCGGCCGGCAACGGCACGCGGGGCAGATACGCCAATTGCTCGTGCAAGACCGCCAGTGTGTCGAACAAGTCCTCCGGTCCCTGGCCGGCAAAGACCGCCGCGCGCACCTCGGCTCGCAGCGCTGCGGCCAGGCGCGCCTCGGCCCGGGTCGCGGCCGCCGCCGCCTCCTGCAGCTGCCGGTCAAGCCGGCACGCAAGCCCAATGGCCCGCGCCCGCCGCGCCTCGTCCCAGGCGACCGGCTTCCAGTCCGTATCCCAGGTTGCCACGGTCGCTTCCCCTCAATCCTGACCGCCGCAGCACGCGCCGCGGCGTGATTCTCAGGCAAAATTCGGGAGCAAGCGGCATTGTCCTCCCCCGTTGGTTAGGCAGGAGTGTCCCCCGCGGGACCGTACAGATCCCCCGAGAAGGAGGGCGCACAATGGTCGAGGAGCTCATGCAGCGGTATTGGGACATGGCCATGGAGAGCGGGCCGGATCTGGAAGGCTTCCTGCAGCGGGTCGTGCAGGGGGAGTTTGGCGAGGTGAGCCGCGCGGACATAACCGCGTTTTTGCGGGAAGTGGAAGCGATCACCGTGGCCAACATCGAGACAAAGGCCGGCGAAGGCGGGGCGTTTGCCAGCATGCGAGACCAGGTGATTCAGGAAACTCGCTTGCAAATCAACGAGCTGATCAACAAGTACGGGCAGGCCTAAGCGCCCCGGGCGGAAGGCGTAGCCACAGTGCGGGGCGGGCGCAGCCGCCGTGCGGTGAGGGCGGCCCCGCCGTCCGGGAAGGGCGCAGGGGCGTCAACTGCGCGGCAACACCAGTTCGACCAGCGAGCGGATTTCGTCCGGCAAGACGGCCACCGGATGAGACCCTTCGGGGGACACCCCGGTGAAAACGAGCCCCCACCACTGCAGCCGATCGGCGACGCCGGTTGGTTCGCCGGCGTGCGCATCGAATGCGTCGGCGGTCGAACCCCCAAAGCGCTGGCAAAGCTCCGCGTAGGGCGCGACACCGCCCTGCTCATGGAGCCACATGACGGCGTTCCGGTCCACCCGGCGAAGCTGCCCCCACACCCACGGCAGCCGGCCGGATAGGGCCAGCCACACCTCATCGATGAGCTCGGCCTTGCGCAGCTTTGACGGCGCCCGAACGCGCAGGCGCCGCGCAAGGTCGGCCAGCTGCGCCAGGGTCAACCGCGCGAGCGCGTCCTTCCAGCTCAGATCCGGTTGGATCGGCCGCCAACGCGCGCGGGCGCCCGCCCGCCCCGACCAGGCGGCCTTTCTGTCTGCTTTGCCCGTTGAGTCCGTTCTGGTGGACGCAAGTCGCCCCCGTTCCAGCGCCACTTGCGCCGAAAGGCCGTAGTAGACGACCCAAAGCTCCCGGGGCAACTTGTCCCGATCCACACGGCTCAGGACCTCCCGGGCCTCGCCGAGCCGCTCCTGCTCGGCCAGCAGGACCGCGACATGCAGCAAGATGACGGGGTCGCCCGGCTCCTCCTGTAGCGCGCGGTTGAGCACCTCCTCGGCCTGCTGACACCGGCCCGACCGCAGGTAGATGCTGGCCAGACTCACCAAGGCCGGCACAAAACTAGGGTTCACATCCAGCACCCGCCGGTAATTTTCCTCGGCGGTCTGGGTGTCCCCGCGATCGCGGGCTTCAAGCGCCCGCTCGTACCACCCGGCGGCTTCCCGCGGCAAGTATGCCGAACGTTTTTGGCGGATAACGACCTCCCGCAGGGCACCGTTGATGTGCATCTCGAGGGGTTCGTCCTCATCGACTAGCCCCCGCTCCACCAGCCAGGCGCCGGCTTCCATCTTGAGCCAGTCGGGCAAGTCCGGGTCGCGCACGATCCGAAGGAGAAAAGCCGCGACCCATGCGTCGTCCAGCTGGCTCAGCACATCCAGGGCGGCCGCTCTCGCCTCCTCGTCCAACCCCTCCCAGAGCGTTCGCAACGCCGCGGCCCGCATGCAGCCCGGCGGGTCGCCGTCCGCTTCCAAGGGCAGCTCCAGCTCAATCCGGTAGTCGAGGGAGAGCGGGGGAACCCGGCCGCTCTCCACCAGATCAACGGCAAAGAGGAACGAGGCGACAATATCGTCAAGCTCAGGCCGCAGCCCGCCGGCGGCCCGCCACAGCCAGCGGGCTTCCCGCCACCGTTCCAGGTTGAAGGCGGCTACGCCCAGGTAGATTAGGGTGTACGGATCCCATGGACCAGCTGCGCCGCGGACGCACAACCGGTACAGCTGGTTCAGGCGCCGGTCATCGCCGGCCGCCGCCAGCGCAGCCACGACATGGTCCAGGTCTTCCCGCTGGATACGGCCGTCGCGGCCGCGCAGCAGAAACGTCCGGTACGCCTCCCGGGCGGTCTTGCGGGCCTCGCCCGCCTGGCCAAGCCCGGCTTGGGCGCGCGCCAAGACCGAGAGCGCGAGCAGGTGGTCAGGCTGGAGCAGTAGCGCCGCTCGGGCCTCGACGGCGGCGCGGTCGTGCGCGTTCTGCAGCAGGTAGGTGAGGGCGAGATGGCTTCGGGCGGCCACCGACGTGGCGCACCGCCGTACCGCTTGCTGGAACTTCCGCTGGGCACCGGGAAGGCGGGCCCGCTCCAAGAGCGCACGTCCTTGCTGCACCAACTCCAGCGCTTGCCCGGCACGCCCGCCGTCGCCCGCCGCGGCAGTCCCCACCGCCGGAGCGCTGCTGCTTCCCTTGTCCGTCATCCCATCGCGTCCTTCCGACTGGCGGTACCCGTATGCGGTTCGGCGCCCCACCCCAGATCCCTGTCACGGGATCGTCCCGTGGGCGCCGGGGCCATAGGTTGAGCATATTCCCTGCGCCTTAGCTGGTGCCAGGACGCGGCGCCCTTATCGCGCTCGCGAACAGAAAGGCGCAGCGGCGCCGGTCCGCGGCAGGCCACACAAGCAGGCAACCCGCCGCTTCCCCCGTCGCGGCGGGCTGCTTTCACCGGTTGCAAATCCTCGTCCTGCTTTCGTGGGTACCTCGCCCGTTGCCCGGGCCTAGTCCCCCTAACGCCGGGATTCCCCGGCGTCGCCTCCTTTAGCGGAACATGCCCCACTTGCGCATTAGCTTTAACTCTTCGCTCATCCGGTCCTCCGTCCACCGGGGCTCCCAGACGAGCCGCACTTCGGCCGAGCGCACGCCCTCCAGACGCTCTACGGCAAGGCGCGCCTCCTCCGCGATGATGGGACCGGCCATGCACGCCGGCGTCGTCAACGTCATGTCGACGCGCACTTGGTCGCCTTCGATGTGCACGTCGTACACGAGGCCGAGATTGACGATATCGAAACCGATTTCCGGGTCTTTGACCTGTTTAAGCGCTTCCAGCACCTGTTCGGCGGTGACCGCCATGCGGGGCGCCTCCCCTCTTCTCGACCGGCGGGACCGGTGCACCGGGTACGGCCGGGACGTTTGCTTCCATTGTAAGCTTTCCAGGCTCGGAGCAGCAACCGGCGCCGTTGGGCACAGTTGCCTGGACCAGGAGGATTCCGGAAACCCGCGCATAACGTATTATGTATACAGAATGCAGCATGACCGCGTCCTAGGCGCCACGCCATGCTGCCCGGACGGTGATCCTCCATGGTTCGCATTGAACGCGATTCCTTGGGCGAGGTGGAAGTCCCTGCCGGGGCCTACTACGGCGTTCAGACCCAGCGGGCCCTCGCCAATTTCCCCAGCACCGGCCAAAGGCTGCACCCGGCCATGATCCACGCCCTCGGGCTTGTGAAGCGGGCCGCGGCGGAGGCCAACAGGGCCGTAGGGCTCCTGCCCGACGCGCTGGCCGGGCCCATCGCCGCCGCGGCCGCCGAAGTGGCGGACGGGCGCTGGGACGATCAGTTCCCGGTCGACCCCATCCAGGGTGGCGCGGGAACGTCCATCAACATGAACGCCAACGAAGTCATCGCCAACCGGGCGCTGGAGCTGGCCGGCCGTCCCCGGGGGGACTACGGCTACATTCACCCCAACACCCACGTCAACATGTCCCAGTCGACAAACGATGTCGTCCCGACCGCGTTTCGCATCGCCCTGCTGCGGGTCCTTGAGACCACCACGGCGAGCCTGAGCGGCCTCGCGGACGCCCTGGCGGAGAAGGCCGCGGCCTTTGCCGGCGTGGTCAAGGTGGGCCGCACCCACCTGCAGGACGGCGTTCCCATCGCGCTGGGTCAGGAGTTCGGCGCCTACGCGGCCGCGGTACGTCGGGCGGCGCAGCGGCTGCCCCTGGCAGCGGAGGAGTTGCTCGCCGTCAACATCGGCGGGACGGCGGTAGGCACCGGGCTCAACGCCCCCGAGGAGTACAGGCACCGCGTGGTGGAGCAGCTCGTGGCGTGGACCGGGTTTCCCCTGCGTTCCGCCGGCAACCTGGTGGACGCGACGCAAAATGTGGATCCGCTCGTCACCGTCTCATCGGCGCTGCGCACGGCGGCGATCGCCCTGAGCAAAATCGCGAGCGACCTGCGCCTTTTGGCGTCAGGTCCTTATGCGGGCTTGGGTGAACTGCGGCTGCCGGCGGTCCAGCCCGGGTCCTCGATCATGCCGGGCAAAGTCAACCCGGTCATGCCGGAGCTCATCAACCAGGTCGCGTTTCAGGTACAAGGCTGCGACCTCGTCGTCAGCCTCGCCGCCCAAAACGGGCAGCTGGAGCTGAACGTCATGCAGCCGGTGCTCATGCACAACCTGCTGCAGGCGGCGCAGATGCTGGCCAACGCGGTGCTGGCGTTCACCGAGCGTTGCGTCCGAGGGATTGAGCCCGATTACGCCAACATCCAGCGCCACCTCGACCGCTCCATCTGCACCGTCACCGCCCTCAACCCTTACATCGGCTACGAAGCCGCGGCGCGGGTGGCCAAGGAGAGCCTGGCCACCGGGCGCCCGGTGCGCGAGGTCGTGCTGGAGCAAGGACTCTTGCCGCCGGACGTCATCGACGCGGTGCTGTCGCCGGAGAATCTCACCCGGGGTCGCATGGCGCTGCCGGTGGGCGCCGCCCAAAACGGCCGCTAGCCCGTGGGGACGCTGTCCCCGCGGCCAATTTGCTGGTACGGTCGGGCGTAGCCAGCGCCCGGGCCGCCCGCGACGGGACGCCCGTCTGATTGGCAGACAGCCCGGCGCCGGGCTATAATGAGCCTACCCCGCTCGCACGGCGGAGGTGGGTCGCGGTGCAGCTCTCTTCCCTCTGGCGCAAGCCCAAGATCGGACTCGCCCTGGGCAGCGGCGGCCTCGGCGGCGCCGCGCACATCGGCGTGCTGAAAGTCTTGGCCGAAGCCGGGCTGCCCATTCACGCCGTCACCGGCACGAGCGTCGGCGCGGTCGTCGGCGGGCTGTACGCATGCGGCTGGAGCCCGGAGGACATGCGCCGCCAGCTCACCTCCCTCACGGTCGAAGACCTCTACGATGAGCCCGTCAACTCCCGCGCCGTCGTGCGCCGGGGCTTAAGCTACCTGTTTCGCCTCATCGGCCGCCGTCAGAAGGCCGGGCCGCTGCTGGCCTTTACCCGGGGCGACCGCATCGCGGGTCACCTGCGGGCGTGGACCGGCGGGCGAACCTTCGCGGACCTGCCTGTCCCCTTGGCCGTCGTGGCCGCGGATCTCGCCACCGGCCAGCGGGTCATATTCACAAGCCCCGCCGCCTCCCGCCGGATGCGCCGGGAGCACCCCGACGCGGTCGTGCTGGACGACGTGCCCGTCTGGCTCGCGCTGCGCGCGTCCATGTCCATACCGGGCGTCTTTGAGCCGGCCGAGGTCGAAGGCCGGCCGCTGGCCGACGGCGGCTTGGTCGATCCTGTCCCCGACGGCCTCGTCGCCTCGCTGGGGGCAACGGTCACGGTCGCGGTGTCCCTGGAGGGATTTGCGGGAGATTCGGGGCCCATCAAGGACTTGCCGCACCTGCTCTCCCGGGCGGTGGACGTCATGAGCCTCACCATCGCGGACCTGCGGGCATGCGCCGACCTGACGATCCGCCCCGGAACGGGCGACGTCGGGCTCCTGGAGCTAGAGCGCCTGCCCGACTGCATTCGCGCCGGCGAAGAGGCCGCCCGCCGGGCCCTGCCCCACCTGCAGCGGTTGCTGCGCAAGCCGTGGGCGCGCCGCACGACGGGCGCTTGGTAAGCCTCGGCCAATCGCGGGTGTTCGGCAAGAATTCCTACGCGCAGGGCGAAGTTGGATCCGTGGAAACGATCGAAGGAGTGACCCCCTTTGCCGACGACGCCAGAACCCCGCACGGCCCCGCAGCCGGCGCCGCAGCAGCTGCCCGTGCTCGATCGCGGCTACGTGCGCGTGGAGGACGTGATGGGCACCGACCTGACGCCGGTCAACGACGCCCGCGCTTCCTACATGAAACGCTCGGATGCCCTCACTGACCGCGACGTGCGCCTGCTGGACTTCCTTGCGGTCAACGAGCACACGTCGCCCTTCCGCGGCGGCTTGGTCAAGTTCGAGATCAAAGCGCCTATCATGGTGGCGCGGGAGTGGTTTAAGTACCGCATCGGCTCCCACCATACGGTGGACACCGCCCAATACCTAGGGATCGAGATCCCCCAAGAGTTCCTCTGGACAGGCCAGGGGGACGACGGCGGGCACGGCATGATGGCCGACGCCATGCAGAGCCGCAACGAGGCCTCCCGGCGCTACGTCACCCTGCCGCCGGAGTACTACACCCCGTCCTTTTGGCGCGGGAAACCGGCCCGCAACAAGCAAGGTTCGGGCGAGCCCGTTCCCGATGAGCTGCAGCGCAAGTGGACGGCCCGGTGGCTCGAGCGGCAGGAACAGTCCCTCAAAGACTTCGAGGAGGCGCTCGCGGACGGCATCGCAGCGGAGCAGGCGCGCCTTTTCCTGCACGCGTACGGGTTGTACACGGTCTGGCGGTGGACGGCCAGCATCCAGGCGGTGGCGTGGTTCCTGCACCAGCGGGACGACGGCAAGGAGCCCGGGGCGCCCGAAGACGCGCCCGCGCCCAACCCCCACGGCCTCGGCGCGCAGTGGGAGATTCGCCAGTACGCCCGCGCCGTGCGCAAGCTGGTGGAACCGCTGTTTCCCCACAGCTTGCCGCGCCTTCTCTCCTACTACAACAACTCGGCCAACACTACGGCCATGCTCGCGGGCATGACGGTGGCGGAGCTCAGAGCCCGGCTCGCCGGCGCGCCCGGAGACGTCAGGGCCGCCGACGTGCTGGCCAGCAGCCCAAACCCCCGCTAGACGACGGGAGAGCCGGAACGGGACTTGCCCGTCCGGCTCTCCACGCGTCTACGTCTCGTCTTTGCGGCGGAGCGTTTTGGGGACGCCGCGCCGGCCGTCGGACAGCACCTCTTCGAGCACGGCCACCCCGGCCGGGCAGTCCCAGTTAAACCACTTGAAGGCCTCGGCCTTGGACGGGAACTCCCGCACCTGCTCCTGGCCGCCCTCCTGGTAGCGCAGGAAATACCGCTTTCCGGGCGGTGCGTGCAGCGCCATGGCCGGTCCGCTCACGCCTCGGCGGCGAAGTGGTCCGTAATCGCCTCAACGATCGCCGGGACTAAGGTCTCCCACGACGCCGCGGGATCCTTGGTCACCGTGATAAAGTTGTTGAGGAAAAACAGCGCCTTGACGCCCTCGACGGCGAAAAGCCGCGCCGCGAGCGGGTTCGCCGCCGCCTGGTCAGCGCTGGCGAACGACTGGCTTCCTCCTGGCGTCACGAGCCGGTCAAGCGTGAACTTGTACGCGTTCGGATTGGGGGTCGGATCGGCCATCACGTCCACGTTCCCCATCCGGCGCCACCTCCTGTTGGTTGTTGTTCCCCCGGGGGCCGTACTCGGCCAGCAAGTACGCGGCCACCCGAGCCGCCTGCTGCCGGGAGCCCACGCCGCACTTGGCGTAGATGTTGCGAAGGTGGGTACGCACCGTGGCGTAGGACAGCGTGAGCTCGGCCGCGATCTCCCGGGCGCTGTAGCGGCGGGCGATGTAGGGCAGGATGTCCCACTCCCGCGGCGTCAGCCGATCGTACAGCCGCCAGCTCGCGGGCAGCCCGTCGTCCGTGCTGTCCTGGGCAAGGTCCAGCACCCTGGCCACAAACCGCTCCGGCCGAGTCCGCCGGCTGACCACGCCGGCGGCGCCCAGGTTGCGGGCCCGCTGCGCCCGGGCCGCATCCTGCGCCCGGTCCAAAAGCATCACCGGCACCCCCGGAAAGCGGGTGCGCAGCGTGGTCATCAAGGTGCGCAAACCCACCTCCAGGTCCATGTCGGCGACGATCACCGACGGCCGCACGCCCTTGCCGGCCAGGACCGCGAGCTGGCGCAAGTCGTACACTTCAAAAGCCACGCGCAAGCGGGGTTCCTGGCGCAACGCCACGAGCAGCGGAAACCGGGGCAGAGAACGCGGGATGATCACTCCGACCGTCACCATCCTGGCGCAACACCTCCGACGGAGTTGCCCCCGGGGCACGGCCGGCGGTGCCTTCACATTCATCCCGCGCCGGATTTCTCCTGCGGCGTAACATTCAGACTCTTACCCGGCAAACCTCCCGGCCGTTGACGGCGCCTGCCGGCCCCGGCCTGCTTCCAATCACCACCGGAACACCGCTTCCGTTACGTCTCCCCGCCCGCCGCCTGCGCCATCGCGGCGTTCGTCCGCTGCACCAGTTCGACCACAAAGTTCAGCTGCTCCCGCACCAGATCGTCGCCGTGGATCTCCAGGCGAATCCGGTCGTGCACGACGGCCGCGGCGCGCTTCATGCCCGTCGGCACTCGCCGCCATTCTTCGACAAAACGGGCCTGCCAGCGGGCGCTGGGCGCGTGCGACAGGCGCAGGTAGATCGCGTAAAACCCCGGGTCAGCCGCGGGTTCGGTGTAATCGTCTAAGTCCACCACTGTCACTTGCTCCGCCGTAGCCACAGCCGTCCCCCCTCTCGCGGCTTGAGCCCGCGGCGAAAAAAGGCCCAGGCTTATCCGCCTGGGCCCGCCGCCGCTGAAATCGTCACCTTCACGCCGACGGCAGGCGGCCGGGCACAAAGGCCCGCACGCCTTCGGCCACGGTGTACACCTGCTGTTCGGACAAGCCGGGGTGTACGGGCAGCGACAGCACCTCGCGCGCCGCCTGCTCCGCCGCGGGCAGCGACCTTTCCCCATAGCCCAGATTCCTGTACAGGGGCTGCTTGTGCAGGGGAATCGGGTAGATGACCCCCGTCTCGATGCCTTGCTCCCGCAGCCAGCGGGCGAGCTCGTCCCGCTCCGCATGGCGCACCGTGTACTGGTGGTACACGTGGTAGCACCCCGCGGGCTCTACGGGCAGCGTAAGCCCCGGTACACCTTGGAGCTGGCGCGACAGCCGCACCGCATGGGCCCGGCGCTTTAGGTTGAACTGGTCGAGCTTGCCGAGCTGCACCAGCCCCATGGCCGCCGCCAGATCGGTCATACGGTAGTTGTACCCGAGCAGCGCGTGTTCATACCGGTCGACCCGCCCATGGTTCACCAGCTGGCGCACCCGCTCGGCCACGTCGTCGGAGTCGGTGACGACCATGCCGCCTTCACCGGTGGTTAGGTTTTTGGTTGCGTAGAAACTGAAGGTGCCGGCCACGCCAAAGGTGCCCACCCGGCGGCTGTGGTAGGCCGCGCCGTGGGCCTGGGCGCAGTCCTCAACGACGAGCACCCCGTGCTCCTCCGCCACCGCCATGATGCCTGCCATGTCGCAGGGTAGGCCAAACAGGTGCACGATGAGCACGGCTTTCGCCGGCGTACCCGCATCCCGCAGCTCCGCCAGGGTTTCCGCGAGGGCGGCCGGTGAGATATTGTACGTCTCCGGATCGATGTCGCAAAACACGGGCACGGCGCCGCAGTGGAGGATCGCGTTGGCGGTGGCGACAAACGTAAAGGGCGTCGTCACCACCCGATCGCCCGGCTCGATGCCCGCCCCCAGCAGCGCCGCGTGCAATGCAACGGTGCCGTTGGCGACGGCGATGGCATGGCGCACGCCCACGTAGGCGGCAAACGTTTCCTCGAAACGGCGCACCTGCGGTCCGGAGGCGATGATCCCGGATCGGATGACCTGGGAAACCGCTTCTATTTCTTCTTCGCCCAGTTGGGGCTGGGCCAGACGAATCACGCTGCTGCCCCCTATACGGCCACGCCGTTGAGCGACCGCACGGACTGCTGGTACACCTGAGCCTGCATGCGCTCCACGACTTCCAGCGCGGCCAGGCCGTCCTCGACGGTCACCAGGGGCGTGCGGCCGGTCTGCACGCACTCCAGGAAGTGCTGCGTCTGGGCGAGAAGCGGCTCCTCGTCGGGAACGTAAATGCGCTCACCCACGTTTTCCAGGGTGCTGATAGTCTTGCCGTTGCTCTCGTAGCGAACCCGGGTATCGCGGGACAGCGTCAGGCGCCGATCGATGTAGTCCATTTCGATGTAGGCGCCGTCGCAGATGACGGTCATCGTGCGGATCTTTTGCTCGGTGACGCGGCTTGCGGTCAAATTGGCGATGACGCCGTTGCTGAGGGTCACCGCACTGATGGCGTGGTCGGCGAACAGGTTGGACTTCACCTTTTGGCCCTTGGCGTGCACCTCTTCGACCTCGGCCTGC
>CALFSR010000040.1 GCA_937916565.1 uncultured Bacillota bacterium
TCCGGAAACGCGAAGGTTGTGTGAAAGCACAGGCCAAAAGGAAACGGTTCGTCGCCGGCGTTGTGCACTTCGGCTTGCTTGCGCAGCGTCGCGCCGTCCAGCACGAAGCGCAACGTGATCACAAAATGGTGCGGGAACTGGCGGAAGATGTCCTCCCGGTCAGGGCCGGCTGCCGCGTCAAAGCGGGTCTCCACGCAGACCCGCCCGGCGGCGTCGGTTTCGGCCTGCACCAGTTCCCACCGGCGGGTGTGGACAAATCCGTGGATGTGGTTGCCCCGCGCGGGCTCGTTGATGTCCAAGCGGTACTCCCGTCCCCTGTACGTAAACCGGCCGCCGGCGATGCGGTTTGGCGGAAAGAGGACGGGGATGCCGTACAGCACCGGCCGGCGCCGGAAGGTCTCCGCGGAATCAGGCACCCGGAGCAACTCGGTTTGCGTAGGCTCGTGGACGAGGGAAACCACGTTGGACCCCCACCCGGGAACGACGACGAAGGCCAGCTGGCCGTTGGCGGCCCGGATGGCCCTCTGTCCGAGAAATGTGATCTCCTGCACCCTGGATGTCACCGGCGCCACCTACCTCTGCATGACCGCCAGCCGGGCGGTCCGATCGTCCTCTTCCAACCACAAAATCCCGGTAACGCCCCGGGGATAGTACTTGCTCGCGATGATTTTACCCGCCAAAATCTGGTCGCTCCAGCTCCACACCGACAGCTCCGGGTGAGTCAGCCACGCCACGTGGGCCTTGTCGGCCCGGGCTTCGGCCTCTCCCCACGGCCGGCCAAGGATGCGGCGGGCCACGAACTGGCACAGGTAAATCTTGCTCAGCCACGAGTTGTCGCTGGTGGACGAGATCTTCCACCCACCGTCGGGAAACAAGCACACGCCTTCGGTCAGCACCGCATCGAGATGCCGCGCCAGAGCCCGCACATATTCGCCGTAAGGCCCGTCTTCCCGCACCGCGTCGGCCCGGCCGGAAAAGTACGGGAACACGAGCCCCTCCACGGCCGGGATGATCTTGGACCGGCTGCCGGGCACATCGCCCTGGCCGATGATGGCCGGGATAGTCCCGTCGGCCTGCGCGTAGCCCACCATGGTGGCGGCCGCCCGCCGGGCCTGCTCCGCCGCCGCCTTTGCCAGGTCGTCCCGGCCCCGGTCGGCAAAGATTTTCTCGAGGGCCACGTACGCCGCCCACAGCTTGCCGCCCACGTACAGGTTTCCCCGGGCCTGGCCGAGGGACGGATCCAGGCTGTCGTAGGTGGTGGTCTCCGAACCGCCGGCGGCCCGGGCCGAGTCGAGCCCCATCAGCCCCGTCCGCTGCCCGGGGTCGGGATGGTCCCGGTTTCGCATGCTCTCGAAACACTGCACGAGCACGTCAAACCGCTGCTCCAGCCAGTCCCGGTCGCCGGCCTGCTCCACGTAGAGGGCGGCCGTCAGCACCCAGTTGGCGAGTTGCTCCTGGGTCATGTACGAAAAGCAGCCGTGCAAGCCCTTGAGCTCGTAGGACGACTGGCCGGGCGGCTTGACCACGTTGGCGATGCCCATGTCGTGGGTGAAGCTGATTCCGCCGGGATAGTCCACGGCGTCGCCGGGAAACCGGACCGTGTCCGTGTAGCTGAACCGCTTCAGGTACATCTCCAGCACGTTGCGGACCGTCCACGGGTTCATGCGCAGCTCGAAGAAGGACTGATCGATCGTAAGGTCCAGGGTGTTCATCATCCGGTATTCGCCCTCGTTGACGACCCAAAAGGGCTCGCCGCCCGCGTCCAAAAGCTGCGTCGAGCCGTAGTAGCTGCGAATGGCGTGGGTCAGCATAAACCGCTGGGCGTCCGAAAGATGCGCCGCTTCCTCCAGCAGCCGGTTTCCCTCCAGGCACGCCCGCTTTAGGTCGTCAAACCGCTCCAGGGCGTAGGCCGCCACCGCCTCCACGCTGTCAAACCAGCGAGTGTAAAGGTAGGACGCGTCCATGCCGGCGGTGACGACGCCGCCCCGGTAAAAGCCGACGGCAAATCGAAAGGTGCGCTGCTCCCCGGGCGGGACGTCCACGACCAGCCCGGCTACGGAACCGAGGCCAAAGTGCCGGTTTTCGGGGCTCGGCGACGTGATGACGGTTTCGATGTGAAACCGGACCGCGGCCATGACGCCCGGGTCCTGCGAGGCGATGGCCGTCAATCTCCCTTGGCCGATGCCCACGATGCCCCGGGCCTCGTCGACCCACGTGCGCATGGAACTGTAAGGGTCGCTTCCCTCGTAGCCGAAAAAGGCCCGCCGGGGGCGCCCACCCCGCCGGTTGTCCACCGTCAGCTCGGCCAGCACCGCCGGCACCAGCACTTCCTTAAGCTCATCGTCGCCGGCGGCGGCCGGGTCGGGAATCGGCCGCACGGGCGAGTAGATGGTGAAGCTGAAGTCGCCCGCATGCCACGTGTCCGTCGTCAGGCGGAAATCCCGCTGGATGCGCTCTTTCTCGATGGCTACGACCCGGGCCGGCCGCCGGGAGAGAACCCCTGTGCGCTCCACGTCAAAGCGGGCGGCCTCGTCCAGCTCCGGCAGGGCAAAGAAGGGCAGCGCCTCAAAGAGTCCGGGCTCGTCCACCGACTCCGCGCCGATGTACACGCTCTTGCGGGGCGACTGCCCCAACTCCAGGTCGAGCCCGCCGCCCGGTCCCGGAAACCCCAGCGTAAAGCTGGCGAACGCCCCAATCGGCGAATGGTGCGCGTTGAAAAACATGTTGTCCGGCACCGTGCGACGCGGCGCCGCACCCGCGTGGTTGGCCACGAACACATTCACCCTTTCGTTGGGCGTTACCCTTTGATCGCGCCCGCGGTCATGCCCTCGATGATGCGGTCGCTGAGCAGCAGGTAGGCGATGAACAAGGGCAGGAAACTCAGCATGAGGGTCGCGCCGATGGCGCCCCAGTTGGTGGTGTACTGGCCGACAAAGTTTTGGATGCCCACGGTGAGCGTCTTGTACTTGTCGGAGCTGATGAAGGTGTTGACGAAAACGAACTCGTTCCAGTTGTAGATGGTGTTGATGATGGCCGTGGTGGACAAGACCGGCGTCGTCGTGGGCAGCGTCACCCGCAGGAAGATCTGGTGGATGGAGGCGCCGTCCATCACCGCGGCTTCCTCCAGCTCCCGGGGCAGCGATTGATAAAATCCCAGGCAGATCATGACGGTCACGGGCAGGTTAAACGCGGTGTAGGTCAGGATGAGCGCGAGGGGGTGATCAATGAGTCCAAGGGCCATGTAGGTGCGAAAGAGCGGGATGAGCGCCGAGTGCACGGGGATCATGAGGCCCAGCAGGATCAGCCCCAGCACCCAATTGCTCAGCCGCCAGCGCATGCGGGTCAGGGCAAAGGTCGCCATGCTGCCGATGATGACCGTCAGCAGCACCGCCAGTCCGGTCACCAGCACGCTGTTCCAAAAGTACTGACCCACCTTGCCCGTGGTCCACGCGGCAACGTAATTTTCCCACTTGGGCGGCGCCGGCAAGGCAAAGGGCGATTTGCCGAAGATCTCCGTGTTGTCCTTAAGGGAAAACAATAGCAGCCAGACCAGAGGGTACACCTGGAACACGGCGACCACGCTCAAAAACACGTACATGGCGCCGCGCGCGACCCGGCGCAACGGCCTCCACGGCGCCGGCCGGAGACTGCGAACCGCCGCAGCGCTATGGCCTCTCACCAGCTCATGCGGTGGATTTGCTTTCGTGGTGCTCATGCGCCCTTCACCTCATGCCCGGCCGCCGCTAGGAGCTGCTCTTGCCCCCAACCGCGGTTACCCGCTCTCCCCCAGGCCACGCCCGTCCGGCCGCATCTAGGCCTCCGCGCCGGCATCCGCGCGGGTCAGCCGGCGAATGACAAACGCCGCTGCCAGGGCGATGACCAGCAGCGCAAAGCCGATGGCGCTGCCGTATCCGAAGTTGAACTCCCGGAACGCCTTGCGGTACATGTAGGACGCCATCACTTCGCTGGCCTGATTGGGCCCTCCGCCCGTCATGACGTAGATGAGGTCGAAGTACTTAAGGGACCCCACCACCGCCAGCACGACGGTGGCCTTGATGACGTTCATGATGAGGGGGATCTTGACGAACAGCCCGATCTGCCACGTCGACGCGCCGTCGATGCGGGCGGCCTCGATCAGCTCGTTCGGAACGCCCTTGAGGGCGGCCACGTAGATGAGAATGTAAAACCCGGCGTACTGCCACAAAATCGGCACGAAAATCGAGTATAAGACCAGGTTAGGATCCGCGAGCCACAGGACGGGACGATCTACTAGGCCGACGGCCATCAGGAAGTTGTTCAACAGGCCCAGCCGCGGATGGTACACCCGCGACCAGAGCTGGGCGATGGCCACCGTCGAGAGCAAGAGCGGCAGCACGTACACCTTCCGGAAAAAATCGGCGCCTTTGATCCTCTCGGTCAGCACCAGCGCCGTCACCAGGTACCCGCCCAGGGCCAGCGTGGAAAAGACGGCCAGCAGCACCGAGTTTTTGACGGATCGCCAAAAGACGCCGTCCGCCAGCAGGCTGCGGTAGTTGTCAAGGCCGATGAAGCGCATCTGGCCGATGCCGTCCCAATCCATGAAACCGTAATAGCCGGTAAAGGCGATGGGAACGTAGATGAGACCGAGGACGAGCACCAGCGCCGGCGCGATGTAGAGCAGGATCGCCCACGGATTGGCAAACACCTTGTTCACAACGGCTCAGCCCTTTCGGCGCCGGGAGGCTCGCCCGTGGAGATCCCGCGGGGCATGCCCGGCGAAGACACAGGGGAAGGCCCCGCACGTTGACCACACCATGGGCTCCTGTGCGTGAGGCCTTCCCCCGCTCTGCTTACCGACCGCCGCGAATGGCCTGGTCGTGGGCTTGTGCGAACTGTTCCGGCGTCACCTCCAGGCCAAACAGGGCCTGGATCTGGTTCAGGTGCACCTGGGCCGCCGCCGGGGTCAGCTGCACGTCGGCGTACAGCGTGATGCTGGTGGCCGCCGCCAGCTCATCCAGCACATCCAGGTACATCTGGGGCAGCTGTACCTTGGATGTGTCCACGATGGTGCCGGGGATGACGCCCGCTTCGGCCACCGCCCGCTGGCCCCATTGCTGGACGAAGTACTTGACGAAGGCCTCCGCCTTGTCTTTCACCGCCGAGTTGGCGTTGATAAAGAGCGCCACTCCCGGCCCGCCGACCCAGCCGGTGTCGGGCCCCGCGCCGCCCTCCACCACCGGGAAGCGGAAGAACCCGATGCTGTCCCGGAACTCCTGCGAAACGGTTTCGTCGGTAGTAAACTGCGGCAACTCCCACGAGCCGATGAGCCACATAGCCGCCTGCTCGGTCAAAAACTCCGCCTTGGCCTCCTGGTTGGCCAGCGCGTTGTACCCGAGGCTAAAAGCGTCCATGCGCACCAGCCGCTGAATTTCCTCCGCCGCCCGGATGAGCCCCGGGTGCGTGAAGGGGATGCGGCCGTTGATGGCGTCGTTGACCACTTCGGGACCGGCGATGCGGTCGGCCAGGTACATGTACCAGAGGGAACCGGTCCAGCGCTCGCCGTTGCCGAGGGCGATGGGCGTGACGCCGTTGCGGGCCAACGTCTCCACCACGTGCAGGAACTCCTGGTACGTCCTGGGCACTTCCAAGCCGTACCGGGCGAAAATGCGCTTATTGTAGAAGATGGGTGCCACATTGAGCTCCAATGGCAGGCCGTAAGTGACGCCGTCGACGGCGAAGGCCTGCAGCGTGCCGCTGACAAAGGAGTCCCGCAGGCCGTCCTGGTCCAGGAGCCCGTCCAGCGGTGCGAACTGGCCCGCCTGCACGAAGGGCGTCATGTAGCCGGCCGCCCACGTGAAACCGACGTCGGGCAGCTGGTTGGACGCCGCCAGCACCGTAATCTTGTCCTTGTACTGCTCGTTGGGCAGCGCCTCCACCTCGACGAAGGCGTCGGGGTGCTCCGACATGAACTGCGCGATGATCTCGTTGACGATGAGGTTGTGCTGACGTGCCTCGCCCGAGGGCCACAGGTGCATAAACTTCACCGTGCCCACCTGGGCGAGGGCAGCGTCGGTCGTGCCGGCGATCCCGACGGGAAACACCATGGCTGCCATCAGCAGCAGCAGATACGCCTTCTTGAGCATCTCCAGACCTCCCGTCCCCAAGATTTGTGCTCCATTTCCGCCGACTCCGCCCACTCCGTCAGCTAAAAGTATAGTCATGAGGCAATAGGCCTCAAGGTCGCTCTCATTAGGTACAATCCCGTGATTTTTGGATAATAGATGCCGCATGCCGTGGGCGCGGTAGCGCCCGGGCGTCATCCCGACCCGGCTGCGGAACAGCTCGGTGAAGTATTTCGCGGTGCCGTAGCCGGCCATGCGGGCCACTTCCTTTACGGAAAGAGACGTCCCGAGGAGCAGCTGCTTGGCCAGGGCCAGGCGCTTGCGGGTCACGAACTCGCTGAAGGTAAGACCGGTTTCCTGCTTAAAGAGGACGCTGAAGTAGCTGGCGTTGAGGTGCACCACGTCAGCCACGTGCTGGAGGGAAACTTCGCCGGGGAAGTTTTCCTCGATGTACTGGACCGCCTTTTTGATCGGATCCGACAGCTGCCGCCAGTTGACGTGGGGCCCGCCGGCGCCGTCGGTCACGAGGGCTCCGGGCCTGTGGATGGCCCCGGCGGCCGCGGTGCGCACGCTGGCGGCCAAGGTCCGGTCCTGACCCGGAAGACGAGCCCGCCCCCGCCACACCGTTCCGCCCGGGCCACCTTCCGGGTCGTCTCCGAGGGTTTCCTCCAGGGCATGCAGGAGCGGCGCGGTATCCGACAGCTTCATGAGGAAGTTGACGACGCCCAACCCCGCATGGGCCCCCGCCGTGAGCCGTTCCCGCTCCGACAGCATCAGGATAAACGGATTGCTCCCGTGCCGCCGCACCAACTCCACCAGGCGCAAGCCCGCCTTCTCGGACACCGACGTCCACACGAGACATTCCCCCTCTCCTGGTGGACTCTGAGAGCGCGCGACGCCGGGGCCGGTTGGCCCTGCCACAGCCCTCCGCCCCTGTCCCATCGCTTGACGTTGTAGACTATATTCCCTCCTCCCGCATTACTCCTTCGTTGTCATTCTCTTGGCAACATAAATGGGGAAATGGCGCGCCACCGCCGATCCCACCGAGGGGAGCGGGAGGCGCCGCCCGTCGTCCCCCGCGTTCGAGACGGCCGGCGTCGCGCGGGGGTCTACGCCCGGGGCGTTTCTCCTCGGTTCATGGGGTGGCTCGGCAGATCGCTGGCGATGGTGCAATGGGGCACCCAGCGCCCGGGCAGGTAGTATGGGTTGGCCCGGAGACCCGACTCCTGGAGCCTGTGATGGAGGGCCTCATGAAGCGTGACGAGTTCTCGGGAGACGGTCGGTGCGAGAAACAAGACGCCCTCGTTGCCGGGGAAGCCGGCCACCGCGGCAAGCCCCAACTCCAGCGGCGCCGCGCTCTGCGCCACCTCCACCACCACGTCGTTGAGGGTCTCAAGAATGACATCCGTGAACACCGCGAGGCTGATGTGGGGCCGTGAGCCGATGGCCGGCAGCAGCGAGGTGAAGTCTCGCTCCTTATAGACATCCCACAGCCGCCCTATCCGTTCTTCGGTGTCGCGGTCGAAGTACAGTTCCACTGCATAGCCCACGCGCAACACCCCCTGCCCATGGGCGCCGTGGCGCAAGCTCTGGGCCGGTCTTCCCCGGCTCCGGCCACTTCAACGTCTTGGGGCCGATGTGCCGCTCCGGGCGCCCGCAGGCCGCGCCGCCGCGGAAGACCTCCGTTGAAGGCCGCCGTTGGTCTTCGGCTGGTCACCACACATAGTCCAGACTCAGCTGTAGGCTGTGGGAGCTGTAGCGAGCCGCCCACGTCATGTCCAGCCCGCCGCGGACCAACAAATTCTCGCCCACTTCTCCCTGGAAACCGAAGACCACCGTGAAGATATCCCGGCCGGTCTCGGCGCCCCGCACCGTGTACCAGCCGCCGCCGAGCCCCGGTTGCCGCACCGTCAGGGGCGGCGCGCCATCTCCCATCTCCCGCTCGTAGCCCAGCCGCAGCTCCGTCCGCACCCGGCGGCCGTCCCGCTCCCGCTCCTCCACCAGCCGCAGGCCCAAGACGGCCCGCTGCGACCGGTACGTGCCGCTCTGCACCTGCAGGCCGTGCTCGCCCGTCTCCGTAAACTCCGGCTGCTGCGTCGTCACGAGCCGGAACCCAAGGCTCGGCTCCACCTGCGCCCAGCCCAGCTCCACGCTCCCCTGCACCGCCGCCTCCATCGTCCACGTGTTCGCGTCGTACCGCGCTTCCGTATCGGAGGTCAAGCCGCCCAAGGCCACCTGGCGCCGGCTGTCCACCCGGTGCCAGCCGTAGGACGCGGTCCCGGCCAGCCGCCCAGGTAAAATCCGCCGTACACCGCCGCCTGGGTCCCCCGCAGCCGGCCCTCCGCATCGCCCCGGTCCAGCACCCGCACATGGCCTGGGCCGTGGGCCAGGGCCACGCCCAAAGCCCCCTCGCCCACGGGCAGCTCTAGCCCGGCCTGCAGCACCGTCTGCCGGGCATACCAGCCGGGGCCGTTGCCGTCGGATTTGGCCTCCGCCTGGCCCTGGCCGGCATGGACCCAGACGCCGTAGCCCCTGCCCTGACCGTTGGCGGCGCTGCCGTCCAGGCCGGCGCCCGCACCTGTGCCCGGGCCGGTCTTGTACCATCGGGAGAGGGCACGATCCTGCAGGCTCTGCGACAGCGCCCGGGCCGCGCCGTCCACCGCCATGGGCAGCGCCGTCAGGGCATCGCCCGACAGCTGGTCCGCCGCCGCCCGCTGCGCAGGGCTGCCCGGTTCCTGCTCCGCCACATAGCCCATCAACGGCCCGCCGCCGGACACCGCACCATCGCTGAGGTAGCCCAGCACCGCCCGCTGGTTGGCGCTGTACGGCGCGCCCGGAGCCAGGAACTCCCGTCCGGCCACGGTCACCACGATCCGGTCGCCGACGACGGCCGGCGCCTCCAACAAGAGCGCCCCGACCCGGCTGGGCGCGGTGGCAAAAAGGTCCACCACGCCGCCGCCGGCCTGCACGAGGGTGAAGCTTTCCCCGTCTTTGGGCAGCGTGGCCAGGCCGAGCCGGAGTTCGGTTTCCGAAGCGTCCACCGCGTCCTCGGTGGTCAACGGGATGGGACCGTCTTGATGCAGAGTGACGCCCAGGACCGGTCCCACGTGGTAGTGCACCATGTGCACGGACCCGCCGTGGATGAAGGTCCCGCCCTCCCAGCTGTTGTCGCCCGTCAGGGTCAGGGTGCCCTCGCCCCGCTTGATAAGGGCGCCGGGTCCGTCGATGTCGTTGCTCCACGTGGAGTCGTAGCCCTGGGTGTCGACGTCAAAGTCCCGCACAAACCGGGCCGGGCCCCGGACGGCCTTGCCCACGTTGAGCAGGCCCCAGCCGTAGACGTCGTCGACGCCAGGTTCGCCGATGTCGGTGGCCGTGGTCAAAAGGGTCTGCTGCAGGTGATACGCGCTAAAGTAAGGGAACGCCTGCTTGACCAGGGCCGCCGCGCCCGCCACATGGGGCGTCGCCATCGACGTGCCGGCTAAGCGTAGGTAGTCGTTGTAGTGGGCCATGACGGAGTAGATCCCACCGGGGACTCCCTCGGGCGGGGGCGGCGGCCAAGGTATCTCGGTGGGAAGCGCGGAGTCTGGCCGCTCACTGTCGCCGCCTGGGGCCGCCAAGCACCATTCCTTGGCGTTGGGACCGCATTTGTTGGAGTAGGACGCCAACTCAAAGTGCCCGTTGCCATCCGGCAAAGTGACGGCTGCCACGGCCAGCCAGTTGTCCCTGGGCTCAGCTCCGGGAAGAGGTGGGGCAAGCCAGGCAGGAGCCCGACCTCTGGCAAAGACGCGTTTCCGGCGGCGATCACTGCCAACGTACCTGCGTCGACGAGCTGCGGGAGCATGTCAATGAACAGGGGAGCAAGCCTCTCTACCTCTTCCTTGGTCCAAGAAGAGACTGGTTTCTCCTCCAGCGACAGTTCCATGCTGACGTTGATGATGGGGACGCCGCTCTCCACGAGGAATCGCCATCCTGTGGCGAAGATAGGGTCAATGCCAGGGAGGATCGGATCCTGCAGATCGCTGACACTCACCGGCAGAGCAATGACGCGCACCGGCGTCAATTTGGCGTCGAACGCAACGCCGTGCATGCCTACTCCGTCCCGACGGGCGGCGATAATGCCGCCCACGTGCGATCCGTGGCAAGCGAAATCGCGGGATTCCTCGGGTGGGAACAGAACGCCCGGAGGTCCGGGGTAAAAACCCTCCGTCAAATGTCCCTGGAACTCCCAGTGCCCACCGTCTATCCCTGTGTCAAATACGCCGACCACGACGCCGCGCCCGGTGAAGCCCAGGGCATAGGCCTCGGCGGCATTGATCATGCTCAAGCCTTCCTGCCGGAGGTATTCCTCATCTTCCCATTCCGCCGCGCCGGGCGCCTGGGCCCCGCCAGGCAGCGCCGCCGCCAAAAGCATGGATAAAATGGACAAGAGCACCGCGTATCGACGCAAGTTAAGATTCACCGCCAATCGCCCCCCCAATTGCCTGGCGCACGAGCAGCCGTGAACCGAACTCCCTTCCCTTCCAATTTCCAGTATTTGATCGTATTTGTCGAGGAAACAATGTCCTGAAAGTGACATGCAAGCCCTTCTGCACTTAAGCGAAAACGTTCACTCAGGCGAAGGCGGCACCCAAGCGCCAGACGTAGGGAAGGCTGCGGCAGCGATCGGCCAGCCGCTGGTCAGCGGTAATCAGGGGCACCTGCAGGGTCTGGGCGAGAAAGACGTAGGCCGCGTCGTAAACGGTGATGTTGTACCGTAAAGCGAGCGCCGCCATCAGCGGGAAGGCGTCCGGGGTGAACTCCATGGTGTGCAGCGGGACGGTCCGGAAAATCTCCCACGGCTCGGTCCGGGCACCGCTGGAAAACTGCTCATCCCGTGAATAGCGCAACGCATTCGCAACCTCATACCAAAATAGGCTGGGCACCGACAGACGCAACCGCCCGTCGACGGCACCCCGGGCGTACTGCCGGGCCTCTTCGGCCAAATCCTCTGTGACGATCCATTTCAGCGCCACCGAAGCGTCCACCACGTAATGGGCCAAATATCCCGGTGGGACTTCTCGGACTAAGGCCAGTCCGCGGCTTTCTACCATGCCCGATTGCCCTCCCGCATGCTGCGGATCATGGTCACCGCGTCGGCCGGAAGCTCCACCCGCACCCTCTCCAGCAAGCCCAAGACCTTATCCCGGTCGATGGGCTCCGAACGGGGCGGACGGTAGGCTCGGATGGCTTCTCGAATCAACTCGCTTCGGGACTTGCCCGTCTGCCGCTCCCACTCCTCTAGGCGCCGCAGTTCCTCCTGAGTGAGCGTGATATTGACCCGTACGTATTCCACGCGCCATCTCTCCTTGCCCCTATGATACACACGCCAGTGTGTACTGACAAGGGCAACAAGCCTGCCATTGGCACTGTTTCATGCGGCGGCCGTTGCGGTCTTCAACGCCTCAGGGAATGGTTCGGGGTTCCGCATTGACACGACATCGAATTCCAGCCCCTTCGCCGCATGGCACGTCGTCAAGGTACTTCCTCCGGAAGGGGATCATAGCGGAGCACCGAGAATCCGCGAGGGTCAAAGGCGCCAACCAGATCCATTACGCCTAGGCGCGCGATTCGCGGCAGCCGCCACCGTTCACGCCAATGTTCGATCAGCTGTTCCATCGGACGATTCTTATACGCGGGTGCCTGCGCCTCACCGAGCAGGTACTCCCGGAAATTGTCCGCCAGCGGCACAGCCCAGATGCCGCGCCGGAACGAGTGCTGAAGGCTTAGCTCAGCGTCGACCCCCAGGAGCTTACAAGCGGCCCGAATGACCCGCAGGCGCCAGTTGGGACCTGCGCCGAAGTGGTTGGGCAAACGGATCTGGTTTGCCTCGAGGAGAGCCCGCATCAACCCAAAGGTGCGCGGCGAGATGTGCATGGAACCGTAGCCGCGGGTAACCCCGACGAGCTGGTACAAGGCCTCCCCTTGGTACGTCAGACGGTTGTACTGTGACGAGCGGGCGCCGAAGAGACTCGTGGTAACCAAGAGAACCAGATCCGCCAATTCCCTCGTTCGGGACAGGGTCAGGTGGTGGCTGGCAGTAAAGTAGACCAGCCGCTTCCCGCCGAGCTGATTGTTGTGCGGACGAAAGGGTCCCATGACATAGATGTCCATCATGACGCCGGTGCGTTCTGTTCGCGCGGAGACGCCCTACGTACTCTGTAGATTGCGACCTCCAGTAATACCTGAAATATCTGGCAGGTGTCCCGGCCGTTTGAGTCTCCCACAGTGTTCCAACCCCGGCCAGACAAGAGGGTAACCGCGGTCGGCCAACAAACCTCTCCTGGCGGGTTCGCGGGTGGCGGGTCCATCTGGCGTGGGGCTCGCAGCACGGATTCTCGAGCCGCGTTCAATCACCGAAGGGTTGAACGCGATCATGGTAGATGCCCCATCCGAATCCACGAAAGAAATGGCAGTGCGGCTAAGATGGATGGCTTTCACCGCGCCCGCGAGCCGCCGAGGATGGCGTCTCAGCGTTTCGAGAACGGCTCGATTCCTGGCCGCCCCAGCACACGTCCCTTCCCGCAGCTCACACTAACAATGCCCTCCAGCGCCATCCGCCTCACCCCTCCCCCCAGCAGGACGCGATACGACGCCCAGCGCGGGCCACGGCTGGGGGCTGTTATCGTTATTCTTCCGCCGGCTTTGAGCCTCCTGTCTCATTTTGATTATTTCGTCGCTTAATGTTGTTTAATAGGAGTTAATGCGAAACCCCATTGCGGCGCGCACCACGATGACGCGGTGCTCGGGTGATACAAAAGGCAGCCAACGACTAGCCCGATAACGGGATCGACCTCTACTGGGATGCTTCCGCCCTGCTCTATTCTCTCCCAAGCCTACCAGAACACCGGCTGTGGCGCGGATTCCTGACGGATGGGTCGGGATGGGTGGGCGGCGTGGGTGCGCTGCTCTTCATGCGCTTCGTGCACGGCATCGGCTGGGCCTTCGCGACGACGGCAGCGTCTAGCGCCGTGTCCGACATCGTGCCTACCACCCGCCGCGGCGAAGGCATGGGCTGGTACGGCTTGGCCATGACCCTCGCCATGGCAGTAGGGCCCATGCTGGGCACATGGACGCTCGAGCAGGGATCCTTTGGCGGTGTGTTCCTGCTTGCCACCGGCTTGGCCGTAGCGGCGCTGGCGGCGGTGTCCCTCCCCCGTTATCCCTAGTTGGGTTCGCTCGGTACCGGCACGATTCCTGCGACCCGTTGTCCATATCAGCGGTTCGCGTTGCTGCTGCCGTCTGAGCCCGGAGCACCCCTCGAGGGACGAGTGCCCGCCGCCGTATACGCCGACGGGCTCAGCAAGATAAAACCGGCCGCCAAGACCGGATACATGTCCTGCACCCGAATCCAACCGATTACAAACACGACAAGGCCCAGCAAGAGCCGGGGCACCAGCCCGACCCAGCGGTCCAGGACGTAGCCGGCGGCGTGCGCGGCGAAAACGGCGGCGACCACGGGCCAGAGGGGCACACCGCCAAGCCCCGCCGTCCACACACGCAGCAGGCCCGCCAGCAAAACGCTACTGACAATCAATGCCCGCCAGCGTGGATTTGCCGCGAGCCACTCGGCCAACCGTGCTCCGATGGTGCTTCACCTCCAGCCTGCCGGGGACGGTGGCGCCGGCCACCTTCTTCTTACCCTATCTTAGCCCGTCGTGGGGGCGTTCTGCTATGAGGTTCCCAAGGATTTCCGCTTGGCGCAGGCGCCTAAGGGCTCTATGCGGACTGCGGGAGACCGCGCATGAGAACTCCCGGAAACCGCCCGGCTGGATTCTAGGAGACTCCCGGGGCCGACTTGGCGACATACGCGGACGGCTTGATGACCCATTTCGGCGTCACGCCCACGTAACGGTGGAACAGGCGCTGCAGGTGCCTTGCGGACACGCCGGCCCGTTGGCTCAACTGCTCGACGCGTATGACGTTCCGGTCGTGCATGACTTCGTCAACGATCCGGCTCACCCAGTCCGCCCGGGCGTCGGGTTCCGGGGCGCGCTTCGCCAGGGCGGCTTCAGCTGCGTCCGCCATGGCCACCGGGTAATCCGCGTCCAGTACCGCGTGCATCCACCGCTCCGCCTGGCCGCCAAACACCTCCGCGGCCGCTACCGTTCGGCCGGTCAGGAGCGCCACGTCCTTGCGCCAAAACGGGAAGAAGCCTTCAGCCCGAAACCGGACGCCCAGCACCCGGCCCGCCCCGCGCAGTTCCCGCACGAAGGGCCTTCTCGGGATGCCGTACACCAGCGCCCGCCGGCCGGCGTCGTCTTCTTCAAAGGCCAAGTGGACGCACGGAAACGAGAGCACCGTCTGGGTGTACGACTCGCCGGAAGCCACGTGATAGCGGACGCACCAGTAGTGCTCGACGAACGGGCGCAGCTCGGGTCCGGGCTGGAAGCGGTCCAGAGAAAACTTGTCCTTTCCGGCCGCGGCATGGACGATGCCGCGGGTTGAGGTCGACGGCGAGCGTTGTACCGGCACGGAGAGCCCCTTCCGGCGGCGGTGCCCTCGGTGTCGCGTTTTTGCAATACTTCCCCCGTCTGATTTTTTATCCTACGTATCACAGCAAGCTCCACTAGCCAAGAGGAACGGGAGGAATGCCCATGAGCATCCGCGGAAGCCGCACCGGCGTAACCGGGAAGTACACGACCAACGGAACGCCCCACGGGTACACGGCCCTTACGCCCTTCATCGTCGTCGACCGGCCGGCCGAGGCCATCGCCTTTTACGAAACCGTCTTTGGCGCCAAGGCCAAGAGCGTGACGGCCATCGGTCCCGAGGGCCGGCAGGTGATTGTTCATGCGGACCTGGACTTCGGCAACGGCTACCTGCAACTCGGTGCACCGACCCCGGCCTTCAAGCTCGTCCTGCCGCCCGGCGACGGCCAAGCCTGCTACTCCCTGGGGCTATACGTGCCCGACGTCGACCGGGTCGTCGAGCTGGCCGTGGCGCACGGAGCGACGGTGCGGGAACCTGCCCGGGACTTCGTCTCCGGCGACCACTATGCCAGCATCCTTGACCCGTTTGGCGTGCGCTGGTCCATCATGACCCGGGTCGAGGACTTGTCCGAGGAGGAGAGCGCCCGGCGGGTGGCGGAATGGAGCAAGAGCATGTCGTAAGCCGACGGGGGGCAGCAAAGATGAGGCGGTGGAAGCGGTGGGTCCTGGCCGTCGCCCTGGTTGCCGGCGCAAGCCTTATCGCCGTCGCGTCCGACGACGGCCTCGGCCCTGAACTGCACGTCGTGGCCGGCGGGGAAATCGTATTCGTGCGTCCACCCGATTTCGGGCTGGCGGTCCACCCTGACCAGGTGCTCGTCCAAAGCTACATCCCCGCCTGCGACTGGACCTTCGACTACTGCCTCTACTACTTGGGCCAGGGCCTTTCGGACACCAACTTCGAAAGCGCCGGCGTCCGCCTGGAGCGCCGGGACGATCTGGAGGAGCGAGAGGCGTGCATGCTCGAACCGCCCCGGGGGTACCTTTTTCTCGAGCCGTCAGTCCGGGAGGGCGACGGGTACGCGGTCAGCGAGTTTCAAGTCGGCGACGCCGCCGCCGGCCACTACGCCCAAGGCACCGTCCTCCGCCTAAGCCTGGAAGCCGCCTGCTGGGAACTGGAGACCCGCATCGCCGCCAGCCGGTTTGAGAACTGGCCGGAAGGCGCCATCGCAGAGTTCACGGCGGAAGCCCGTGCCGCCGTGGAATCACGGCTCCGTGCGGTGCTCCGCGGCGTGCGCCTCGCGGACCGCCCGGAGGTCGAGCTGTTCCCGCCGCCGTGACCGGGGCGGCAGGCCGGCGGAGCGATAAACGCCGTCAACCAGCCTAGGACGCGGGGTGCACGAGGGTCGCGCCGTAGGGCGGTATCCGTACCTCCTCCCCCTCGATAACGGCCGCGGCAGCGGGTGCGCTTTCCGCGGCACCGGTCATCCTCCCGCCGTCGAGCAGGACGGTTACGACGACGGGCTTTGGCGCTGCGCCGCCAAGAGCCGCCAAGGGTACCGCTCGCTCCCGCGGCGAATTGTTGAGGACAATGATGACGCCGTCCTCATCGCGGCCGTGCGGCTGGTACCCGGACGTTTTCCCCGGGGCGTGCCGCCCAAAGCCCCTCCAGTAGGCCACCGTGTTGCCGACCGGGTCGGCGTGCACGATGCGCGCCTCGCCCCGCCGTAGGGCCGGCGTTTCCCGGCGCAAGCGAATTAGACGCTTATAGAGCGCACACAGCGCCTCTCCTCGCCCTCCCCGCCAATCCCAGTTCATCGGCCGGCGGCAGTCGGGATCGCCGCCGCCTTCCATGCCGACCTCGTCGCCGTAGTAGATGAGGGGCACGCCCACCCACGTCATGAGAAACACCGCCGCCAGCGCCGTCTTGCGGACGTCGCC
Organism: uncultured Bacillota bacterium; assembly: GCA_937916565.1. Lineage (GTDB taxonomy): Bacteria > Bacillota > Limnochordia > Limnochordales > ZCTH02-B6 > ZCTH02-B6. The sequence goes on from CALFSR010000040.1 coordinate 16,508, forward strand.
GCCGCACGCCGTGAGAAACCGCTCCGTGTCGTGGCTGCCCAAAAGGTTCCATGACGCCTGCAGCGCTTGCCGGGGATAGGCAAACAAGTTCCTGGTGAGCGCCTGGGAAAAGCCGCGCGCGTCAAGCCGGCCGCGGGCAAAAAACTCTAGGCACGCCTCCCGCACCGGGTAGTTGGTGACCCCGTCAAACTGATCGCCCAAAAGCCACGGCAAAGCGTCATGCCAAACCTCGCCCACGATGGCTGCGCTTGGTTTGGCCGCCCGTACCACCCGCCGGAACTCACGCCAGAACACGTGGTCAACCTCGTTGGCCACATCCAGCCGCCAGCCGTCGATGTCACACGCCTCGATCCAGTAACGGGCCACGCCCAGCAGGTAATCCCGCACCGCGGGGTTCCCCGTGCGCAGCTTGGGCATGGAGGCGATACCGGTGGCAAAGGTTTCGTAGTTGGACTCAGGCTGCGCCTTGACGGGAAACTCGTCGACGTGAAACCAGCCGGCGTAGGGCGACTCCCGGCCGCGCTCGCGCACGTCGCGGAAAGCGAAGAAGTCGTAGCCGCAATGGTTGAACACTCCGTCCAGCATGACCCGGATGCCCCGGGCGTGGCACCGGCGCACGAGCTCCTTGAGCGTGTCTTCGTCGCCAAAGTGGGGATCGATGCGGTAGTAGTCGGTCGTGTCGTACTTGTGGTTGGACGGCGAGGCAAACACCGGCGTCAGGTAGAGCACCGTGACACCCAGCTCCTCAAGGTGCGGCAGCCGCTCGATGATGCCCTCGAGGTCCCCGCCGTAAAAGGAGCGGTACGTGGGGCGGTCGTCGCTCCACGGCCGCACGCCCGCAGGGTCGTTCTCGCCGTTGGCAAACCGCTCGGGGAAAACTTCGTAGACGACCCCGTCGATGAGCCAGTCCGGTACATCGTACAGGTCCGCCTCGTTGATGTACGGGTACGTGAAAAACTTGCCCTTGGGCGGTGCGTCACTGAAACCGGCCTCCGAGAACCACACCCGGCGCAAGCCGTCGTCCAGCAAGAACGCGTACTGAAACCGGGGCGGGCGCAGAGACAACCGTCCTTGGAAGTAGTCGTACGTGCCGTCGGAACCCGCAAGCTCCAGGGCGACGTGCTCGCCCTCCTCCGCCGGCGCGTAGCGATCATTGTACAGCGCGGTGACCGACCGCAGCGTACCGGCAGCCGCCCGTACGACCACCCTCAGCGTCGTCCCGTCCACCGGGTAGGCGTATGGCGGCATCGCCCTGTGCTCCACATTCCAAGTCATCAACGTCCCCCGCCTTTATCGTTGCCCGACGGCCGGCTTCTCCGTCGCACGCACCGCCGTGTCTGGGTGTTGCACGTCCCGGTCCTGACCGCACCGGCCGAAGTGCCCGGCATTGACAGCCCCCGACGATATGTATATACTGTATATAGACACCCATGACATTATGCTCATTCAGCGGGCAAGCTCCCGGCTGGGAAAGCCCGCAGCGGCAACCGCCGTGGAATGGACGTGATCGCCGGTGCCGATAAGCATCGTTGTCTCCAACAGCAGCAAGGAGCCCATCTATGAGCAGATCAAACGCCAGATCAAGGAGAGCATTCTCCGCGGCGAGCTCCAGGAGGGCGAGCTTCTCCCGTCCATCCGCCAACTGGCCAAAGACCTGCACATCAGCGTCATCACCACCAAGCGCGCCTACGACGACCTGGAGCAAGAGGGATTCATCGTCTCCGTGGTTGGCAAGGGCTCCTTTGTGGCCGGGCAAAACCGCGAGATGCTGCGGGAGATGCGGCTGAGGTGGATTGAGGAGCGGCTGGCGGAGGTCGTCGCGGAAAGCAAAGCCCTGCACGTCACCTTGCCGGAGCTCATGGCTATGCTGCGGCTGCTGTATGAGGACATGTAAGTGCGGGTTGGCCGGACTGCGTGCGCGAGCGAGGAGGCGATTGCGGTGGAAGATGTCGTCGTCTTCGATGAAGTGACCAAGAGCTACGGGGAGTTTCGCCTCGACCGCGTTTCCTTTGCGGTGAAGCGGGGCTACATCCACGGCTTCATCGGCCGCAACGGCGCCGGGAAGACCACGACCATTAAGCTGCTGATGAACCTGATGCGGCGAGACGGCGGGGACATCCGCGTCTTCGGTCTCGACAACGTGCGGCACGAAAAAGAAATCAAGCAACGCTTAGGCTTCGTTTACGCGGACAGCCACTTCTACGAAGACTTGTCGCTGGACGACATGAAGCGCATCGTGGCATCGAACTATCGGGGTTGGGACGAACGCTCGTATCGGCGCTATCTAGACCTGTTCGAGCTGCCGGCGCGCAAGAAAATCAAGCACCTCTCGCGGGGTATGAAAGTGAAGTACGCCATTGCCCTGGCACTGTCTCACGACGCCGACTTGCTGGTGATGGACGAGCCGACCGCGGGACTCGACCCCGTCGTGCGCCGCGAAATACTGGAGCTCATGTCCGACGTCATTCAGCACGAAGAAAAGACGATCTTCTTCTCGACCCACATCACATCCGACCTGGAGCAGATCGCCGACTACGTCACGTTTATTCACGACGGCCGCATCCAGTTCTCGCTGCCGAAAGACGAGCTTCTGGAACGGTACGTGCTGGTGAAAGGCGGCAAGGAACTGTTAGACCGGGATACGCGGCAGCTGTTCGTGGGGTTGAGGGAGCATCGGTATGGCTTCGAAGGGTTGGCCGCCGACGTCCGCGGCGCCCGGGAGTGGTTCGGGACCGAAGCGGTCTATGAGAAGCCGTCGCTGGAAGACATTATGGTGTACACCGTCAAGTTCGGACACGCAGCGAGGTGAAGGCCGGCATGCTGAACATGGTCAGAAAAGATTTCATCGTACATCGAGTGTCGTTGCTCGTTTACCTGGCGGTCATCGTCGTCTTGCACACGCCCCTGTTCCCCATCGACGGGCCGTTGGCGCTGGTGACCATGCTGGCTGCATTTTTCTCCTTCGGCGTCGTTACGCAGGACGATCGCTACAACGTCGACGTGCTGCTCAACAGTCTCCCCGTCAACCGAACGGACATCGTTTCGGCCCGCTACTTGTTCCACCTCTCGATGGGACTGTGCTTCATCGCCGTGTCCGTGGCCGGCCAGATCATCGCCGGCGCTTCGCCGGCAACCGCTCTGTCACAGGCACTCGTGGCCCTGGCCACCATCGCCGTCTTCGGGGCCGTCTTTTTCCCGATGTATTACTGGCTGGGCTCGCGCTTCCTCCGGCTGGGGATGGTCGTCGTCACGCTCTTGCTGGTCTCCATCGGCCCCATCGTGCAGTACATGACCGAGAAAAACTACCTCCCCGGCGTCGAGCGCATCGCTTCGCTGTCCCCGGGGCCGCTGTACGCCTTGCTGGGGTTGGGCGTCGTGGTGGTTCTTTTGGGGTCCTGGCGGACGTCAGTGGCCCTGTACATGCGCAGGGAGTTTTGACCTTGTGGCGCGCTCGGCAGGCGCGGGGGAGCGAAGGGACGGTTGCGCGGGGCCACGCCTACCGCGCAACCGACTCCAGCGTCCGAGGGTCAAGTCCATTTTTGTCTGTAAAAGGCCCGGCTCTCATGCACTGGTTGACTGGGCCTCTCGCTGAAACGTCGGCGGATCGTCGCCCGGCTGGTCGCCTAAGGAGGCTCGCATCCTCTCACGAACTTTGGCCAGCTGGCGTTGTTCATGCTCCGAGAAGCGGACTCCTCGCCAGCGCAGGCTCACCCGCCATAGGGTAGCGAATATAAGCTTGATTCCGCTTGACTCACTCATGAAGCGGGGAATCACCTTTGTCCGCCGCCGCTCCTCGACGAATGCCCGCTCCAGGAGATTGGTGGTCCGCACCGCCCTGCGGTGGATGGCCGGCAGCTGGAGATGGGCCAGTGATGCTTCCAAATCATCCTCAAAGCTCGCGATAGCCCGGCCGTATTCGTGACGGTATTGCTTCACAAACTGGTTTGCCAATTGGCGCCCAGTGGCCCAGTCGGGCGCGTCCCGGATGCAGCTGAGGAACGCTTTGACCTCGCCATGAGCTTCTGCGGGGATCTTATCGAGGATATTGCGCATCTTATGGGCCCAGCAACGGATGCGGATGGCCTCGCCCCACACTTCTTCCACAGCACGGGTGAGACCCGCTGCCCCGTCTGTCGTCACCGTCAGGGGCGAAGGAAGGCCACGGTTGACCAAGTCCGTCAAGAAGGCCTTCCAAACGCTGTAAGATTCGGAGCTGGCCACGTCCATGTGGATGAGCACTTTGGCACCGTTGCTGAGAATGCCCCAGCAGCACAGGATGGCTTCTTTCACGCGTCCGGTCCGCCGCAGCGGCTCATAGACGGCGTCCAAGAATAGGTACACCACATCCAACGAGCTGAGATCCCGCTTGGCGAACGCCTCGTATTCCTCCATAAGGCTGTGACAGATCTGGCTGGCTTGGCTCTTCGCCAGCAGTTTCTTGCCGGTTTCCCGATCGCGGAAGGCGTCCTCGATGTCGCGCGTCGACAGCCCCCGAGCGTACATCTCCACCACTAGTGCCTCAAGGGCGTCACTGTTGCCCTTGAGAAAAGGCCATAACTCGGACCGATAAGGTTCGGGCGTATTGCGCACCTGAGGCAATTGCACCGGGACGCGTCCTTCTGCCGTCCGGATGCTGCGAGTCTTGTAGCCGTTACGCCACGGCCGCGTGCCGCCGTCTCCGTGAGAGTCGTGTTACCACGGCAGATACGGCGACCGCCACCGACGCCCCTATTTTGTTGGGCGGCCCACAACACCGGAGGATGGTCGGCTTCGATTGGAATCAGTGGTCGGCTTCGGTTGGAATGCGTGGTCGGTTTCCGTCGGAATCGGTGGTCGGCATCAATTGGAATTCATGGTCGGTTTGGGTTGGAATATGCATTCTCGCGCACAAAGGGGTTGACAACCGTCACGACACGGCTTAATTTATCCTTAGGTTAATTAACCTAATGGTTAATACAAAAACGAAAGGAGGGAGTTGGATGTCCCAGGATCACCTCAGCGCCCTCTTCTCCGCACTCGCCGATCCGACTCGCCGGGCCATCCTCGACCGGCTCGCCGAAGGTGAAGCCACAGTGAAAGAGCTCGCCGAGCCCTTTGACATCAGCGCACCGGCGATCACGAAGCACCTGAAAGTGCTCCAGCGCGCTGGGTTGATCAAACAGGAACGGCGGGCCCAGTGGCGCCCGTGCCGCCTCGATGCAACGCCACTGCGCGACGTGGCCAACTGGGTCGAGCGGTACCGCCGCTTCTGGGAAGGCAGCTTTGATCGGCTGGATAGGTACCTGAACACACTGCAAGAGCGTGAAAGGAATCGCGCAGGCCCAAAGGAGCCCGGCGACTGAAGTGCCGAACACCTGCAAGGAGGAATGCAGAGATGACAGCGGGTTTTGAGAGACAAGCACCCGTTGGCGACGCAGTGGAGGCCTCCCTCCCTTCGGACCGGGAGATCGTCGTCTCCCGCCGCTTCAACGCCCCGAGGGAGCTTGTGTGGGCGGCCTGGACCCACCCGGAGCACATTGGGAACTGGTGGGGACCAGACGGCTTCACCACGACGACGGAGAAGATGGAGCTGCGTCCCGGCGGTGAGTGGCGCTTTGTGATGCACGCTCCGAACGGAATGAACTTTCAAAACTACGTCCGATACTCGGAGGTCGTCGAGCCCGAGCGCCTCGTCTACCTCCACGGCGAAGATGAGGAGCGCATCGACTTCGAGGTGACGGTCACCTTCGTCGAGCGCGACGGGGCGACCGAGGTTACCCTGCGCCAGGTGTATGAGACGGCCGAGGCTCGCGACCGCGCCATCGAAGAGGTGGGAGCGATCGAGGGAGGTAAGCAGACGCTCGACCGCCTGGCCGGGTACCTGGAAACGATGCGGAGTTAAGGACGATCCGGGGGCCGCATCGATCGAATCGAACGAGCCGTGCGTCGGCTCTCGCGACAAGATCGTGGCACGGAGGGATGTCGATATCATGCCGGATGAGCGCATCCCTCGACCGGATTAAAAAGTGACTACAATCGGACGAGCAAGCAAGCCACGGACGGAGGTCAATATCATGTCGAAGGTGTTTTTTCATGTCGCCATGTCGCTTGACGGTTACATTGCCCCCGAAGGCATGGAGTTAGAACACGCCCACGACCCAAGTTACAAGGATTGGCTCAAGTGGTGGAGCGAGCTCCAAAATTGGCAATTTGAGCAGAAGTTTTTCCGTGAAAACCTCAATTTGGGTGAGGGCGGACAAACCGGCGTCGACAACCAACTCCTTGAAAGAGTGTTTCATCGCACCGGCGCCAACATCATGGGCAAGCGGATGTTCGACGGAGGCGAGCACCACTGGCCGGAGGATGCGCCTTTCCACACGCCGGTCTTTGTAGTGACCCATCAGGTGCGCGACCCTTGGGAGCGGCTCGGGGGCACGACGTTTTTCTTTGTCAACGACGGCTTCGAGAGCGCACTGAGTCAAGCGCGCGAAGCCGCCGGCGACAAGGATATTCGTATCGCCGGTGGCGCCAGTACGATCCTTCAGTACCTCAATGCGGGATTAGTCGACGAGTTTATCCTCACGGTCCCACCTCTTCTTTTGGGTGGCGGTGTCCCACTGTTTAAGGGGATTGAGCGCGACAAAATCGCGTTGAAGATCGTGGACGTGATCCATTCACCGCTGGCAACGCACCTCACCTACGAGGTTGGTAAGCGATAACGTCGTCTTGCCGCGCGTGGGGATTGCCATGGGAGCGCTCCCCAAGTGCGTTGAAACCGATGATTCGACGGAGACGCGGGTGATGAGCGCCGGATCGATAGGGAGCTCATCGTCCGCGTCTCCAAGATCGTCGTCGGGTCGGCATGGCCACGTCGTACTCTGAACACCGGCTTTATCCCCTCTCCGTACGCTGTGCCAGAAGTATCGCTTCCAGATCTTCCTTCGGCACGCTCTTCGGGTTGGCTGCTAAGGAACCCGAGGGAAGGGTCTGGGCTACGATCGCATCGATCATCTCCCGCTCCAGTCCAACCTCGCCGAGGGTCGCAGGGATCTCAAACTTCGCGTTGAGCGCCCGTACGTGACCCAGAAAGGCCTCAGCCGCCACATCGGCCGGATCCGCCGCCTCGGCGACCCCCAATCCGCGCGCGAGGCGGGCGTATTTCTCCGCGGCGACGTCGAGGTTGTACTCGATCACCCAAGGTAGAAGGATCGCGCAGACCAGCCCATGCGGGAGATTGCAGGCGGTGCCTACAGCGTGCGCAAACCCGTGCACCGCGCCGAGCCTGGCGTTGGCAAGGGCGACGCCGGCCATCGTCGCTCCCCAAGCCACAGCCGTCTTGGCTTCGAGATCGCTGCCGTCGTCGTACGCCAGCGGGAGGCCCTTGGCCACCTGCAGAGCCGCTTCAAAACTGATGCCCTCCGTCAACGGCGTCGCGTTGCGGCTTGTGTACGACTCGACGGCCTGGGTGAAGGCGTCCATCCCACTGTAGGCGGTGACGCGCTCTGGACAAGCGACGGTGAGCTCGGGGTCGACGATCGCCGCTTTGGCCAGCCATTCCCAGCTGCGCAGGCTCTTCTTGACGTTCGTCCGCTCGTCGGTCACCACCGCGTTAGGCGTCGCCTCGGCCCCTGCTCCAGCCGTGGTTGGCACCGCGATCCAAGGCAATGCCTGATCCGGCATCTCGACCCGGCCGTCAAAGTGCGCACTCACCGCCTCAGCGGAGTAGAACAGGCCCGCGCTGCACTTGGCGACGTCAACCGGGCTGCCGCCTCCCAACCCGATCAGCGCCTGACACCCTTCACTCCGGGCCAATGAGCGAACCTCTTCCACGAAGGCAAGCGTGGGTTCGTGTGCCACCCCGTCGAAGACGACCACTTCGACACCCGCCGCGGCGAGGCTGTGGCGCACCGCCTCCAACGCACCGCTGGCCTTCGACGAGTGCGCCCCAGTGACCACCGGCGCCCGCTTGGCAAAGCGGCGGGCGACCTCACCGACAGTTCCGACAACACCTGGCCCGAAGTGGATCTCCTGGGGCGCACGGAAGATAGAGCTGCTTGGGGCCATGTCACACCCTCCCAATTAGGACGTGAGCGAACACCTTTTGGGCCCTTACCATGGGAGCCTGCGCTTTTCCTTCTCGCCGCGCCCTAACCGTCGCGCCATAAGGTCACTCCAAATCCAAGTCCGCCGAGCGGATGTACCGAAACGTGTCGATATCCACGTACCCGCCCGCCTCTCGCCCCGCATAGCAAAAGAGCCCGACGCGATACCCCATGAAGTGGTCGAGAGTGTAGCGCATGGCGAGGTCCCAGCCGATCTTTCGCCACTCGCCGCCGGGTAAGGCGTAGTAGAACCGCGCCACATCGACGCTCTCGCGAAAGTCGAAATCGATCCTCAACCTCACACTCCCCGCCGGGAGCGGCACCTGCTCCACGATCCGCTCACCTCCGTGCACTCCGCGGACGCACATCTCCACCGCCTTCCCCTCATCCAGGCATCGGACTCCTACTGTGCCGAAGGTGCTTTGCAAGGCGATGAGCCCGGCGTGATCGCCCGGCCTCATGTGGCGCACATCCATCTCGATCACGCCGCGGTAGGTGGGCCCCTCCGTCCGCTGGGTCAAGGTGTTGGGCGCTTGGAGCACCGACGAGACGACCCGGCCGGTGTATAGCCGCAGATGTCCCGGCCGCTCCGAAAGCGACCAAAAGCGATGGTCGGGATTGTGGTTCCACTGCCAAGCGAGGGGCAGTCGACCGCTCGGGTGATCGAAGTCGTCGCTCGTCACCCAATTGAGAGGCAAGGGGCGCTCCGGCAAGGCCACCACCACCTCTTGAGGCGCCTTGCCGCCCACACCTATGAGCGGCCAACCATTCTCCCAGGTGACGGGGAGAACGTAGGGAATCCGCCCCACCGCGTCGTGGTCTTGAAAGAGGACGGCGTACCAGTCGCCGCTTGGTGTGTCCACGATGGCCCCTTGGGCGATGCCCTTGTTGTTGTAGCCCATGTCGTCGTCGAAGATCACCCGCCGCTCGTACGGGCCGAGCAAGTGCTTTGAGCGGTAGCACACCTGCCGCCGCCTGGCATGGCCGGTCCGGGGCCACTCGATGAAGAGCAGGTAGTACTCGCCGCCGATGCGGTAGGCATGACATCCCTCACAGCGGAGGCCGATCCCCTCCGACGGTGTCGTCAAGAGCAACCGGTGGAGGCCTCCCTCCTTCACCCCGGTTAGATCAGGGGTCAATTCCGTGATGTAGATGTCGCCGTTGCCGTAGATGACGTACACCCGGTTGTCATCGAAGAGGAGGCTGGGGTCGTGAAAGAGTGCGGGGATGGTGGTCCGCTGCCAGTCGCCGCGCTGGATGTCGGAAGTGCGGTACACATAGAACTTTCCCGTATCGTTGCAGGAGAAAGCGACGTAAAACATCCCCTGATGGTAACGGAGGCTCGCCGCCCACGACCCTTGCCCGTACACCCCCTTGCCGTCGGCCAAGGTGTGGCCCTCGTTCGCCTCCAGCGTCTCAAAAACGTACCCGATCAACTCCCAGTGCTTCAGGTCCCGCGAGCGCAGGACGGGGCAGCCCGGCATGGTGTGCATGCTCGTGGTGACCATGTAGTACCAGTCGCCCACGCGGACGACGTCGGGGTCGGGGAAATCGGCCCAGATGACCGGGTTTTGGATGCGGGTGTGGGAGAGCGCCATCACGGCTCGAACTCCCAAGCATCAAAGTAGAACCCGTCGCCCGCGAAGACGAAGAAGAGATCGTGCACTCCCCCCGGGCCATCCACCTCCACCGTCACCTCTGCAAAATGATCGAGGCTGCCGGTGACGGGCACCTCCACAAAGCCTACGGCCTCCCCGTCCGGACGATCGTAGGCGATCTTCATCACATTTCCCGGGACGACGCTGGCCACCTTGGCTGTAAACCGCTTGGGACCGCCGGGGCCGAAGTCGACGCCGGCCACCCCCAGCCAGCTGCCGTCACTCATCTCCGTCACCACCATGTTGATCTCGCCGAAGACGGCGCTCGGCTCCTTGGTGCGTGCGGTGTTGACCCCTGCCGACCAGGCGATGGTCTCCGCTTCCGTGCGCTGGTAGGGGTTGAGATGCCGCAGCTGCGTCACTCCCTGGCGAGTGGCCCGGACCGGCAGAAACTCGCCCTCCTCTGTGAGGGTCAACCGGTCGATATGGGTGCTGCGATAGCCTCCCTTCACGCCCATGGCGTCCTGCAGCGTCTGGGTGTGGTAGAAGATGTACCAATCGCCCTGGAATTCGACGATGCTGTGATGGTTATTCCCCCAGCTGCCGAAGAACTGCCCCGGGTTGGCCAGAATAAGCCCCTGGTACTCCCAGGGTCCCTTGGGATGGTCGCTCGACATGTAGACGATCTGCCCCGAGGCCGGCCGGTGCGGTCCGACCGCCCCTTCGCGGTTCGCCCAGTTGGTCATGTACGAGTAGTAGTACCGGCTTCCGATCTTGTTTACGAACGCCGCTTCAAAAAACCACGGCGCCTCGACCACCTGGGGGATGCCCGCCAGGCTCACCATGTCAGAGCCCAACTCTACGACGCGGGCCGTGCCTGGCATCTCGCCCTGGCCCTCGGGGACGCCGCCGCCAAAGTACAGGTAGCTCTTCCCGTCGTCATCCGTAACCACCGCTGGGTCGAACAGCCACACGACGTTGGCGTTGGGCGTGCTGCGGGAGACCAAAGGCCTGCCGATGGGGTCCACCCACGGGCCCACGGGGCTCGCACTCGTGAGCACGCCGATTCCGTTGCCGGAGTTCGCAAAGTAGAGGAAGAAGCGATCCTTTCCGTCGATCTCCTTGTACGTAGCCGCAGGCGCCCACGAGTTCCCGGCCCACCGGGCCTTGCCGGTGCCCAGGGGACCGACGTCGATCCAGCCGTGATCGGTCCAATTGACGAGGTCGACCGAGGAAACCCGGTTGATCGTGTGGATGTGGCCGTAGTGGTTGTCGACAATGTTCCCCGCGCCGTCCCGCGCGAAGATGTCGTTGGTGGAGTAGACGTACACCCGGTCGCCGTAGACCATGGCGTAGGGATCGGCGCCGAAGCGGTGGCTCATGATGGGATTGTGTTGCCCAAGGGGCTTATAGGGGCGGGCAAGCCGGATCTGCTCGAACCGTTCCACCGGATCTCCTTCCTCCCTCGCAGCTCTTCCACTCGCGGCAGCGCTCCGATCGGCAGCTCTCCGCGGCGTCCCGTACACCTCGAATTCATAGACGACGAGGTTTTGGTTGAACTCGAGGGACGTGGGCTTGGTCACATAAAGGCGGAGGTGTCGGGCGACAGCAGGCTGGATCTGCCGATCCGTGACGCTCTGGGTGTTTCCCCGAACCTCGTCCACCGAACTCCACTGCACCCCGTCGCCGCTCACCTGGAGTTCGAAGTCGGCGGCGTTGAGCGGCCCGTCCGTGGGACCGCCGAACAGGGCGCGGCTCCCCTCTAACTTCACCACCCAGCGGTGGATCGTGTGCTCCTCCCCCAGGTCGACCTGGAGCCAGTAGGGCGCCCCACCCCCCGGCGACCAGCTGGTGGCTGCGTCGCCATCGACGGCCCGGGCGGCTCTTCCCTCTTCCGCGCTGGCTGTGACCGCCTTCCCCACCACGACATTCGAGACCTCAACGAACTCGACGACCATCGATTTCGCCCGGTCGAGGAGTCCGGGACCGTCAAGCCCCCCCTGCCCCGAGTACGACCAGGAGCGGCCCTGGAAATCGGCGGTCTCGTAAAAAGTGACCACGTGGCCTCGCTCCACTGAGATCCGTTGCACCCTGTCGAAGTCAAGCCCAAGCTCTTTCAGTTCTTCTAATCGGTACCTCCCCGGGACGAGGGTCCCTACTTCCTCGCCGCTGTCCGTTTCGAAGACGATCGCCCCCAGATACTCGGCCTTGGTGACGTACCAAGGCCGATAAGGATCGACGACAGCCCAAAAGGCCGGCTTGAGCTCGCCTTTCTTGTCGAAGAGAAGCGGATGATCGGGCCGGTTGGGCTCGGGATGGTTGTTCAGCCAGGAGCGGGCATCGGTCGTCCCCCAGAAGCTTACCCGGTCGATGACGTGACGGTACTCGTCGAAGATCCGGAAGATCTCGGCGTACCGCTCGGCCTGCTGATAAAGGAGGCTCTCCGGAAGCTCCACCGGGTAGCGGTTGCTCCGGTCCGACCAATCGTAGACGCTCACATCAAGCTCCGTGATGCTCACCTTGAGGCCGAGGGAAGCGTACTTTTCGATGGCCTCGCGGATCCGCTCGGGCGAGGGACCGTACAGGCTCCAGTGGCCTTGCATTCCGATGCCGTGGATGGGTACCCCCTTCTCGAGCAGCTCTTTGGCCAGCTGGTAGATGCGGTCTCGCTTTCCGGGGTCGGTTGCACCGTAGTCGTTGTAGTAGAGAAGGGCGTTCGGATCCGCCTCGTGGGCGAGGCGGAAGGCGTGCTCGATGTAATCCTCGCCCACCACCTCAAACCAGGGCGAGCGTCTCAACTGCCAAACGCCGCCGTACTGCTCGATGGCCTCGTTCACCACGTCCCACTGGTAAATGCGGCCGCCGTACCGCTCCATCACCGTGCGGATGTGCTCCTCCATCACCGCCAGCCCCTCCTCGCGGGAGCGGGGCCGTCCATCGGGATGCTGCCACACCCAGGAGGGCGTTTGCGCGTGCCACACCAGGGTGTGACCGATCAGCTTCATCTCGCGCTCCTCGGCGAAACGGGCCAGCCTATCGGCGGCGGTGAAGTTGAACCGCCCCTCGGTAGGCTGCACCGAGCTCCACTTCATCTCGTTCTCCGGCGTGAGGGCATTGTATTGGTGCGCCATTGCCTCCTCCACCTCGGTGTAGTAGAGGCCGGAGGCAAACCCCACCAGAAAGCGGTCGGCATAGATCTCTTTGAGCGAGGGGATCTCCCGGGAGTTTCGGAAAGGACCCCGCTCCACTTCGGCGCCCCGTGTGACGGCGTGGGGCACGTTCACCGGACGGTCTCCGGACACGACGATCTGGTCGACGAGGAACGAGGCGCTGGGGTGGTTGAGCTCGATGTAAATCGCTGTCGACGCCGCCTCTTCCGGATCGTACGTGAACGGCTCCGTGTCCAGCTCCCGCCACTCCGCACTGCTCAGGGGGACCGACTCCGTCAGCCAGCGGAAGGTGGTCTCCCCTGTAACACCTGTCTGCCGCAGAGTGATGTTCGCCGCCGCCTCGGGCTCGCCGGGGGCCAGTTTCACCTGAACGCGAAACTGGTAGGTGCCGCCCGGGGCGAGTTTGCCGTCGAGTTCGTAAAGGGCGCCGTTCCAGTTCGCGGTCCGGTTGATCACCTCGAGGCTATGGGTGTCGTCGTACCCCTCCTGGCGGTTGGGAATCACCGCCGCGCCGAAGGAGGTCCAACCGCTCACTCCCTCACGAAAGTCGATGAGCGCGCTGTATGCCCCTTCGACAGCTCCGACGGGCCCGCTCAAAAGAGCGAAAACCACGAAGATTATAGCAACTCGAAGCACAAGCATGGCCATCCTCCCTTGCGGCGTGTTGGATTCTGCAGGTGTGTTCGTCCGCGAGCGTTCGCTTCTACGAGCCGGCTTGAATCCCCTTGGGACCCAGCTACTTCCATGCCTGAAAATCGGTGGACGCCGACCCGTATGAAGCGTTAGGATCAAGACATGAGTACGATGCCACCCGTAGCCATCATGGAAAAGGCCTATTTGACGAGCGATCCTTCGTACGACGGATGCTTCGTTCTCGGAGTCCGAACGACCGGGATCTTCTGCCGCCCCACCTGCCCCGCCCGGAAAGCGCACCCGAAGAACCTCGAGTTCTTTCCGACGCCGGAAGCAGCCAGAGCGGCCGGCTACCGCCCCTGCAAGCGTTGCGCGCCGGAGAGCCTCGACGATCAGCCGCAATGGGCCGTCGATCTCATCCGCGAAGTGGAGGCCAATCCGGCGGCGCGCATCACGGACGCGGACCTCAAAAGGCGCGGCATCGACCCGAGTACCGCTCGGCGCTACTTCTTGCGCCGGTTTGGTCTGACCTTTCACGCCTTTGCCCGGGCGCATCGCTTATCTGCCGCCGCCAATGCCATACGCTCCGGCGCCTCACTCGATGACGCCGTATTCGAGAGCGGTTACGATTCGCACAGCGGATTTCGCAGCGCGTTTAACCGTACGTTCGGCGAGAATCCCACAAAATACTCCTCCTTGGCCTATGTACAAATCACGTGGCTGCGCACCCCGCTCGGCCCGATGCTCGCCGGCGCCACCGACGCTGGGGTCTGCCTGCTCGATTTTGTCAATCGCCGCGACTTTGAGGCTCAACTTCGCAATTGCGAGAAGAGGTTCCAAAAGCCGCTCGTTCCGGGTACGCACATCCATTTAGATGCGCTCCGCGACGAACTCGGGCGCTACTTCGCCGGATCGCTGCAACGATTCAGCGTGCCGCTCGACTTCTGCGGCACGCCGTTTCAGCGGGAAGTTTGGCACGAGCTGCGGGCGATCCCCTACGGTGAGACCCGCTCCTATGAAGAGATCGCCATCGCCATTGGCCGCCCCGGCGCGGTGCGGGCCGTGGGACGAGCCAACGGCCTCAATCCGATTGCGATCGTCGTTCCGTGCCACCGCGTCATCAACAAGGATGGTCGGCTCGGCGGCTACGGCGGCGGGCTCCGGCGCAAACAGTACCTGCTGCAATTGGAGCGCCGGGCTCGACAGGCGTCGGGTGAGAGATTCGAGTGGAGGTGCAAGAGTGTCGACATCGTTTCAGGTCGTTCCATTGTCACGTGAGCAATTCGAGAATCTGATCGGGGCCGGCAGCGACGTCCTGCGCACCTTTGGGGCATGCCGCCTCGTCGCCGATGCGCCATCGGGCTACCCATGCCGGGTTAGCCTCACCGATGCAAGGGTGGGAGAAACACTCCTTCTACTCCCATTCGCACATCACGACGTCGATTCGCCTTATCGCGCCTCGGGTCCAATCTATGTGCGAGAGAACGCGACGACGGCACGGCCGCAGGTAGGGGAGATTCCAGAGATGCTGCGGAAGCGGGCTCTTCTCTCCGTGCGCGCCTACAACGGCGAGGGTTGGCTCATCGGCTGCGACGTGGTCCCGGGCGCCGACCTCGACACTGCCATTCAGGCGTTCCTCGCCGATGAAGAGGTCGACTACGTGCACCTCCACAACGCCCGCCCCGGCTGTTACCTCGCGAAGATCGTTCGCCGTTGATTCCGGCGCCGCGAGCGATTGGGCGAGGGTGGCCCCAGGGAGTTGACATGCCACCAACCGGTGGCATATACTCCGATCGACAGCATGGCTCACGTGCCATTGCATCCCAGTCGATCGGGGGACCGCCAATGAGAGACGTCTACAGTGCGATCGCCGATCCGACTCGCCGCCAGCTGATTCAGATGCTCGCGGGTGCCGACGAG
>CALFSR010000041.1 GCA_937916565.1 uncultured Bacillota bacterium
CGCCCAATCCGCACCGCGTGCCCGTTCCCGAGGCAGCCTGGTTCGGTGGCAGCGGGGTTCGGTTTGCGATGCGCTCACCCGGCGGCTATTGGGTGTGCCTTCTCCCGCCAGTAGCCGATTTTGACCCGGTGCCAGCCGGCCAGGAGCCGGTCGGCCTCCGGGTCACCCGTGTCCACAAGCAGCGGCCGATCGCCGAGCTGCGCCAGCTTCCCGGGCGTGGCCAGCACGATCAGGTTCTCCTTGCCGATCCGCTTGACGACAGTGCCGCTGAGCTGCTGGTTGCCGCGGCCAAGAAGATATCCTTGACCGCCCACGGGCGTCACCACCAGCTTGCAAGGGTATCGTTCGGTGCAGGCGAGCAAGTCCCGCTCCGTGAGGTCGCGGCCCATCAGCCGGCCATCCATGACCGCGTCCACCCCCAGCAGCGTACAAGGCAGGCCAAGGGCCTCCATGACGGCTCGGGTCGTCGTTCCGGGTCCGATGATGTAACAAACGCCGGGCTCCATATTCTCCACGACGTCCCGGGCGATCCCCCGCTGCGCCTCCGCTTCGCTCCCGGGCGTAGGCGATTTGGGGCTTTGCAGCAAGGTTTCATCCAGCGGCACCTTCAAAAAACCGTACAGCACAGGCCGGAGAACGTCCCGCCGCACCGCGTCCTCGTCGATGTCCATCACTTCCCGTTCGCCGGTAGGCACATCGCCGTCCGCAAGAAACCTGCGGGCCAGCTGGCCGGCCTGCCCGGGCGAGTTCGCGTAGACCGGCGAATGGATCTTGACTCCGGCCGGAATGCCCAGCACGACCAACGCCTGATCGACGGCGGAGACGATGTCCCGGGCGGTACCGTCGCCTCCGGCAAAGAGCAGCAGTTCCACGCCACAAGCGGCGATGGCCCGGGCGGCCGCCTGGGTGTCCCGGCCGCTCGTCGCCGCGACGGCGTTCCCCTTTCGCACATCTTCCGGCGGCGCCTTTTCCAGCGGTCGGTATGCGACTTCCGTGGCAAAGCCAAGCTGCCGGGCGACCCGCTCCCCCATCTCCCCTGCACAGGTCACAATGAGCACGTCGTCCCGGATGGGCAGAAGCTTTTCCAGCGCCCGCCGCGCTTTCGTCTCGGCCTCCGGGACGGCGCCAAGCTCCAAGGCCTTTTGCAGCGCCTCCGGGCCGTCCGTCCCTTTCAGCCCGACCCGGCCACCCATACCGGCAATCGGGTTGATGATGAGTCCGAGGCGTTTCATCGCCCCGTCACCACCTCGCGACCCCGCCGGGTACGCCCCCCCGCCCTGGGTTGCATGCACCCGTGACAGCAGCTTGTTGCGGGTGTATCCTTAAGATACCATTCCCGGCAAAACGCGGGTGCGACGCGACGAGGCCCGCCGAGCCACATCCCGCGCGGCCGCCCGGTGCGGCCCCGCCCAAAGGAGCGCGATGGCGATGAATCACGAAGCAAAGGCGGGGCCACACCGGCCAGCCGAGGCCATGAGCGCGGACGAACTGGCCGCGACGGCGGGAGGAACCGTGGAAGAATACGTCTGCCCGCACTGCCACACGAGCTTTGGCCAAAACAAGCCCGAGTGGTGGTTCCACAAGCGGGGATGCGGGAACCTGTCGAGTTCCGACCGCCTGCAGTGGATGACCGGCGGCGGGTGAGCGGTGCACGCAGCCAGTCCTTCGGTGAGAATCTGCAGGTGCTTCACGACGGCGGTGCGGGACACCGGCATCCGTTCGGCGAGGCCGGCGATGGACAACTCCTCGTTCCGAAGCATCTCCCGCATGCTCCGGCGTAAACTCCGTTCGGCCTTCGTCCACGGCCTTTAGCTCAAACGTCAGCTGCCAGTCTTTCCCCCGGCCGCCCACACCTGGTCGATGGGCGCATTGCCCGGTATCGATACCATCGCTCAGGGAAGACGGGTGCTGGCGCGGCACAGGAAACCTAGACCCCCGTCGACGTCGCCGCGGCACCAGTGGTCAAACGGGTACGGGGCATCTTGGCCGCGTGCCATCGAGCCGCGCGCGGGATCAAGTAGGACCAAGGCCGGCTGCAATTGGACGAGCGCCCCGGAGCGGCGGTCAATCCGCACCGTTTCGCCGCTCGCGAGCCGCAAAAGATAGTCGCCGCCGGGGTCGATGGCGGCGCCGGCCGCCTGGCCCATGCACAAAAGCAACGTGACAATCTGGGACACGCTCAAGTATCGTTCCGCATCCCGCCGGTGGGGGCAGCTCCTGCGGTGGCAGTGCGGCGGCCAGCGCCCACCGACCGCCGCTATGGCCGCCTCATCGACCGCCCACAGGGGATCGGCGCCTGCAAGGATGCGCTCTTGGACCTCGATGGGCCGTGCGCCCGTTGCGCCGGCCTCGACCCACACCGCGCCCGCGTCCGGCCGAGCATGGATCCGTGCCAACACGGCGGGTTCTCCGCGCTTGCAGCCGTCCGCGGTCTTTACCATGAAATGATAGTCATTCCCGTTGCCGTCGGCCGCCACATCGATGCCGTAGGACCGGTAAAACGCCTGGATGATATGATTGACAAGCAGCCACGCGAGGACCACCGGGCCTGGCGGCTGCCCGCCCCGCCGCGGGCGAGGCGAACCGCACCCGCGCCGCAGCCAGCACCGGACCGCCAGGTTGGTACGCACGAGCGCCTGTCCATAGTCCGCGCTCCATTTGCCCAGCTGCAAGTAGCGCTCAAAGGTCACGACGCGCCGCCGTGCCACGCGCACCGCCCCCTTGCCCCCGCTCACGGCCCGAGGCCCAGGTGGTAACTACGGCTGGCCGGCCTCAGCCACGAGCCGGTTGACCAGGCAACCGAGGCCCTCAATCTCACAGGCGACGACGTCTCCGGGCTTAAGCCACGGCGGCGGCGTCATGCCCATGGCAACCCCTTCGGGGGTTCCGGTCAGGATTACGTCGCCCGGCTTTAAGGTCATGATGCGGGAAATGTCGCTGATGATCTGCGCGACGGAGAACACCATGTCGGCCGTGGTGGAATCTTGCCGCACCTCGCCGTTGACCGTGCACCGCAGGCGGAGGCTCTGCGGGTCACTCACCTCGTCGGCCGTGACGAGCCACGGCCCCAAGGGCAGAAAGCCGTCGATGGCCTTGCCGTACATCCACTGGCTCGTCCGCATCTGCCAGTCCCGGGCGGACAGGTCGTTGGCGATGGTGTACCCAAACACAGCGTCCAGCGCCGCGTCCTCGGCCGCGCGGTGGACCGGTTTCCCGATGACGACGGCCAATTCGACCTCGTAGTCGAACTGCTCGGCGCCGGCAGGCAAGACGATTTCGTGCCGGTGGCCCGCCAGGCTGTTGGCGTACTTGGCGAAATACACCGGCGCCCCCGGCACGGGCAAGCCGGATTCCTCCGCGTGGCGGCGGTAGTTGAGGCCGACGCAGATGATCTTCTCCGGCCGGGAGACGACCGGGAGAAACACCAGCTCATCTTCGCCCAAGAGCGGCACCAGTCCGGATCTCAAGGCCGTACGGCTGATGGCTTCCACCGAACGGGCGCCCGCTTCCCCGGCCGCGATGAGCTCTTCCATCGTGCGCGGCGCCAAAAGGTCCATGGCCTTCGCGGCCGCATGCAAGTCCAGAACGCCCGCGCCGGTGCGCACGCCAACGCGGGGCTCCCCGTTCCTCACGAACGATACGTACTGCACAGCCCGAGCCCGCCCCTCACTCTGAGTCACCGGCCGGCAGGAAATCCCAGCTGAGCGCCGAATCGACGCGCCCAAAGCGGACGCCTCACGGCTGCTTGTGGCCCGGCGGCAAGCCGTTCAACGTGTCTGCCGGCCCTTGCGTTTGGTTCTCTGCCGGTGTATTCCCTCTCCTTCTCCGCACCGAAGGCGGTCGATGTACGGATGGCTAACGAGCATGGGAGACAGGCGGTCATCGACACTACGATGGGGCTTGAGGGGACCAAGTCCGTCGTCAGCCTCGTCCTGGCCCTGACATTGGGATTTGGCCTATGGCGGCCGCTTAGGGGTTGGGTCCTCTCCGTCACAGGACTCGACGGGCTCGTTCTGCGGTCCGAGCTTGCCCTGGCCGTCCACGACAGCTGGTGGACGAGCCTCGTCTCGTTGGCCTTGGCCGGTCTGGTCGCCGCGGTTCTTAAGCGCCTCTACGGGTCCGCGCCGGCGACGGCGTTCCTCACGGCCGTACTCGCCTTTCCGCTGTTTGTTTTCGCGGTCGTGCTCAGCTGGTGCGTGCGCATGACGGGCGGCCTCTTCGCGATGGCGGCCGGGCTCGGAGGCTTCTCGGACGCCCTCATCCGCCGTCCCTGGGGTCTTGTGTTCCTCGTCATCTTGGGCGGCGCGGCGTCTTGGGCGGCGCTTAAGCTCGAAGGCGCGCCCTTTGTCGTCCGCACCTTGTGCGCGGTCGTGCTGCCCGGGGTCGCGGCCTTGACCGTGCTATGGATGTACTTTTGGACGTTCAATCCCCTGGCCGCCCTCGACGGCGTCAAAGGGCTGTGGGACCAGGCCCTCGGCCTTGTGGCCGCCGCAAAAAAGGCCCGGATCGCCAAGGCGTTGGCCGCCGGTGACCATGCGGCGGTCGAGCACGAGTATGCTTCGACCCGGCGCATCGTGGACACCCTCGAGACGATGGCCGACCGGCTCACCCAACCGCACGTCGTGACGCCGGTGACGGTCCACCTCTTCGTCGGGCTGCTTGTCCTGGTCACGTTGTGCGTTTCCGGCCTGTTTGCCGTTTCCTACGTGGGGCTTTACCGGCTCGCGCCGGGCGAAGTGTATGTCTCGCCGGGCCACGAAACCGGCGCTGATTTCCTTTACTTCAGCGTCCGCACGCTCCTCTTTGCCGACGACCGGTTCCTTTACGCCGCGGGCGCCACGGCGCGGCTTGTTTCCTTCGTGTAACTCGCCTGCGGGATGGGCCTGTTCGTCATTCTCATCCTCACGTTTTCCACCGTGTCGCTGCACCGGGCCGCGACGACCCGCGAAGCGCTCCGCGAGCACCTTGCGCGAAGCTTGGAGGGTTTCCGTGCGGATCCCGTCATCCGGGGCGCGTTAGACGGCCACGCGGCGACCGCCGGGGTGACCGCCGAATCAACTCCGAAGGCCACGTTGGGCCGATGAGAATCAGCCGCTGGCGAGCCCTTCGGCCGGCGGCAGCCCGGTCACGTTCGATTCAAAGGCCCGGGCAATTTTCAGCACGCGGGCGTCAGCCCCATAGGGCCCGGCCAGCTGCAGCCCGATCGGAGCACCGTCCCCACCGGTCCCCGCGGGCAGGCTGACGGCGGGCAGGCCGGTGAGGTTTAAGGGGCTCGTGTTGCGCAGCAGGGCCGCGGTGGTAGCCATCACCACGTCCTGGATCTTCACCGTCGCGGTTCCCACAGTTGGCGGAACGATGGGAAGCACCGGCGTTGCCATCACGTCCACCCGTTGAAACGCGTCGGCAAACTCCCGGGCCAAGACTGTGCGCAGCTGCTGGGCCTTGACCCGGGCATACCCGGGCAACAGCAAGTTCGCGATGAGGCGGACGCGCACGTCTCGACCGAGCTTGTCGCCGTGTTGCACGACGGTGTGATAATGGATGGCGATGGCCTCGACCCCGGAGGTCAGAAGATAGATCGCGGGCGCCAGGTCCAGGGTGGGCAGCGATACGGGGACGAGCCGGGCGCCCGCGTCTTGCGCGCGCTGGAGCGCCGCCTCATACGCGTCCAAGACTTCCGGCTCGGCCAGCGGGTAAAAGTTGCGGGGGACGCCGATGCGCACACCCTTAAGGGATTTGTCCGGCTGCGCGGCGTACGCGCCCGTCCGGCCGGCCAGCACGTCCATCAAGGCGGCTGCTTCGGCCACCGTCTTGGTCAGCGGCCCCACATGGTCCAGCGAATAACCGAGGGGAAACACACCCTCCAGCGGCAAAAGCCCAAAGGACGGCTTGAAGCCGACGATGCCGCAGCATGCGGCGGGGATGCGGATCGAACCGCCGGTGTCGGTCCCGATGGAGAACGTAGCCATGCCAAAGCCTACGGACGCGGCGCTGCCGCTGCTCGAGCCGCCCGGCAGGCGCCCGGGAGCCGCGGGGTTGGCGGCGACGCCGAAGTGGGGGTTGACTCCCGTCGTGCCAAAGGCCAGTTCATGAAGGTTGGCGGCGCCGATGACGACGGCGCCGGCCCGGCGGAGCCGCTCGACGATGACCGCGTCCTCGTCCGCGCGCGCCCACGTGATCGCCCGCGTCCCGCCGGTCATCGCGTAGCCCTTGATCCTCATCAGGTCCTTGACGCTGACCGTCGTGCCCCAGAGGGGCAGCTCCGCGGGAATCTCGGCACCGGAGCCCACGCCGTGGCTGCGCCCCGCCCGCCGCTCGAGCATGCGCGCCTCCTCTCGGGCTTGGTCGGCGAACACGGCGATGAAAACGCCGTTGTCCGGAAGGGACTCGATCCGGGAAAGGGCGGCCTCCACGGCTTCCGAAGGCGTTGCAAATCGTCGCGGGAACGACGAGCCGGCGCCGGGGTTGGAACCGGGCATGGAAACGTCCACTGGGCCGCCCTCCCGTCCCTGAGCGCCGGTGAAAGCCCACTCGCTGGTTTCCAAAAGTCCCCACGGAGGGCGAAGGGCAGGCGCGACAGCGGAGGTGATGGGGGCCTCCATGAGCGCCCGGACAAAGCCGCCGTTGGCCTCCACCTGGGCCCGCACCATTTCGAGCTCGTCGTCGGGCAGCGAGATGCCGTGCCTACTAAGAGCGGCGACGATCTGATCCATCTCGGTCGGGATCGACATGCGCGGGTTGCCTCCCTCGGGAAGACTCACGGGTACCCCGCCGTAGTCATTCGCGCCGGCGGCTCACGCGCCCGCCGGCGCGCCCAGCGGGGCGCCGGTCACGATCGGCCAGCGCTGGGCCAAAAGCTCGACGAAATGTGTGTCGGGGCGACCCGGTACCAGCTGTACAAAGGTGATCTCCACCGGCGAAGCGTAGATGAGCGGGTTCTCCTCGTCCCCCGGGTAGAGAACAAACACCTCGTCCACGGGCCGGCGGCTGCCATCGTCCACCAGGTACACCGCGTCACGGTACGCCCGCAGCTGTTCAATCGTCCCCTGCCACCGCGCCGGGTTGCGCTCCACCGCAGAGGGTACCATCGTCCGCAGCTTGCGGTACTTGGCCTCGCCGATCAGGGAGTACTGGTACACCCCGTTTTCGTAGTAGTCCAGGCGAATGTCGGGCCAGTTGTGCCTGCCCAAGGCGTACAGACGCGCTCCCGCGGCGACGGCCTCGTCGCGGAAAGTGGGGAGCTTGTCGGCGTAAAAGACGTCGATGCGCTCTCCGCCCCGCTCCAGCGTGACCCGGGTGCCCTCCGGGATCGTGGGGATGTAGACCCGGTCGGGGAACTTCCAGGGCTGCTCAAACACCCACCCGCCCGTCGGCGTGAACCCAAGCTGCTTGAGGGCCTCGATGACCCGGACAAAGACCCAGTACTCCCACAAGAGATCCGTCTTTTTCCACTGGTACGCGAATGACGCGCCCGTGTGTGGGTCAAAGTGGCTCTTGAGGTCCGACCAAAACCGGTACAGCGCCCGGTAGCGCCCGTCCCGCTGCATGGCCGGCGTAAGCGGCAACGGGCCGGCTACGTCGGCCACTTGCCGAAAGACAGGCTCGGTCAGCACCGCCCGCAGGCGCGACTGCAGGCGCCGGATGGCGGCCAGCTGGCGCTCCTTTTCCCGCTCGACCTGCCGCCTCACCTTGTCGTCGGGGTGCATCAGGCGCTCGAGCGCGGCGACGATGTCGTCGATGGTGGCCATAAGGTCGCTGACGATGCGGCGAATCCACCGGTTTTCCGGCAAGTCGTAGTGCACTTCGCTGTCGGGGGCAAGGACAAACCGGGCACGCCCGGAGGCGCTCGCCCCGTTGCGGGCGTAGCCGGCGGCGGAATGGCGCCAGCGGTAAGACCGCTCGTCGCGGTGGTGCGTCGTCTCGGCCCGCACCACCCGGTGCACCTTGCGCACCTCATGCTTGGGCTTGCGCACGATGTCCTGCAAGGCGGCGCTGATCTTGGGGAAATGCCGCTCGAGCAGCTGGTACTGGTAAAACCGGGGCGGCAGCTGCGCGTCCAGCACCGTCCGGCCCATGCCCTGGTTTCTCCGTACAATGTCCAGGGTGAGCCCGACCACCCAGCGCTCGAGTTCCTCCCGCATGAGCCGCAGCTGGTCGCGGCTCAAGTCCTTCGGACGCACCTCGACTACCGTGTAATAGGACCGTCCTTGCCAGCGGACTTCGATCCGGTAGTTGCCGGGAATCCACGGATACCCGCTGCCGCGCCGGTCGCCCTCGTCATCGCCGGGCTGAATCCACACCGTCCGGCCGCAGGGCAAGTACACCCGCCCGTCCTCCTCCGCGAGCCCTTCGTCCACCAGCACGTCGAAGCCGTCCATGTACAGCCGGGCGTCCTCGGGGGGCGGGCCGCCCTGGGCGACGAACTCCAGGGCGCACGGCCGGTATTCCTGGATGTACGTCTCGTCGATCTCCGCCTGCGCGGGATCGGTGCTGAACCGCCGCAGCGTGCGGGTGTACGAGCTCATGCGCCCGCCAAAGTGGAGTCGGACGGCGAAGGGCAGGCCCCGGAAGGCGGAGGGCTCCTGCGGGGAACTAAGAGGCGAAGCCATAGAGCTTGAGCTCCCTCGCCTTGTGGAGAATTACCGCCCGGCTGCGGGCAAAACCGCTCACGTCCTGGTACTTGTCCATCAGCTCCAGCAGCCGGCTGCCGCTCACCGCGCCCGCGTCGTCCATGACGCCTACGAGCTCCTCCAGCTGTTCCCGCGGCCCGCGGAGCTTGGTAAACACCTTTTGCACCATCTGCCAGTCAAAGGCCACCGGGCGCGGGATGGCAGGCTCCCCGTCGTTTCCAAAGGGGATGTTCTTGAGGTACAGGTCAATGTGGCGCAAAGTGCGGTAGCCGATGCCCCGCTGGCGGTCGACCTTTTGCAGCTCGCCCCGGACTTTTTCAAGGTACTCCAGCTCCGCGTCGGTCAGCTCCAAGTCGTCGGAACCCGCCCTCCAGGCATTGTAGGCGGCAAAGGTTACTTCCCGGCGCTCCAACGGCGGGAGGGGCCTGCGCAAGTACTCCGGAAGCCGGGTGAAATCGAGCACCCTCGGCTCGATGACTTGCGCCCGGTCGAGCACCTTGTCGCTAAAGGCATAGGTCGATTCGTCCACGTTGACCGTGCCGGCGAACATGACGTTGGGGCCAATCCTGACCCGGGGCGGAATCCGGGCCGCATTGAGCACCGTCGCTTCCTGGTCCGGGCTGTAGAGCGTGATGACCCGCCGGTCCACGTCCAGCTCCAGTACGGAGAGAAAGTGGGCGAAGTAATGCTCCACCCGGGCGAGGTTCATCTCGTCAAAGCAAACAAGGAACAACTTGTCGGGGTTGCGCTCGGCGTCGACCAGAAGCTCCACGAGCCCCGTGTCAGCCGGGCGGTAAACGTTGTGGGTGAGGTCGAGAAACCCCAAAAGGTCGCTGCCGTCGGTCCAGGTCGGCCGCACGGGAATGATCCGGAACTGCCCCTCCGCAAGCCCCAAAGCCTCGGCATACACCTGCACAAGCTGCGATTTCCCGGTGCCGGACATGCCGGCGAGCAGCACCAGACTCCCCGTCTTAAGGGCCGTGTGGAAGTTGAGCAGGTCCTCCTCATGGTACAGAAGCCGCCGGGCTTGGGCGATGTGCATAAGCCGCTCCAGAAACCGCCGTTCCTCAAGCTCCTCGGGTGTGCGCGGCCGCGGCCCGCCGGCAGATGACGCGCGCGCCGGCCGCGGGGCCTCGGAAACCGGTTCGGCGAGTGGCGTCCCCTCTTGCTCCAGCCGGCGCAAAAACGCCTGGGAGAACGTATCGGCTTCGATGAAAAGAATCTTGCCAAACGGCAGCACGAGGCTGGTAAACTCGTCTAGATCAAACCGCAGCTTGCGCACGCCGTCGCCCGTCAGCTTCCAACCCCCGGGCAGCAAGGCCATGGACCGGAACGGCCCGTACAAGTGGTCCTTGACCCACACCGCCGCCGGGGCGGGCACCGGCATGTCGCCCGGAAAGGCGTCGCCGTAAGGGCCGAGCAAGCCCCGCATGAGCTCGGTTTCAAAGTCGGCGGGATCGGTGTCCGGGAGGTACAGGATCGGCACAAGGCTTGAATCCTCGTCAATGGCCGCTGGCAACGGCACGACCGCGACCGGTGCGGCCAAGTGACGGGCCGGGCCGCTCGCGCCCACGTGCACCGTCGGCTTAAAGAGGATGGCTTTGCCGGACAAAAACTCCCGCACGGCTCGGACCCGCTCAGCGTCGTCGGCGACGG
>CALFSR010000042.1 GCA_937916565.1 uncultured Bacillota bacterium
AGCAGGCTCGAGCTGCAGCTCACCGAGTTCCCCACGCTGGTCTAGGACGGGCCGTTCTCCGACCACATCGAGCGGCGGGAGCCGCGGGGCCTTCACGGCGACCCTGTGCCGGAGGAAGAGGCGGTGCGCCGGGCGCGGGAGTTCGCCGCTGCCGGCGAGGCCGCGACAGCCTGGGTCACCGGCATGGTCGAGGGACCGATCCCGGGGTACGCCGTACGGGTGGAGCGGGCCGGCGGCGACGCGGTCGATCTGCACATCAGCCGCCGGGGCGGACACGTCGTCTGGATGCTGGCCGGGCGGGACGTCGGCGCGCCCCGGATTGAGGTCACGGAGGCGGTGGAAAGGGCGCGGTCGTTCCTGGCGGATCGCGGCATGGTCAGCTTTGAGCCCACGTGGGCCACGTGGGCCCAAGGCCGGGCTGTGATTCCGTTCGCCTACGTGCAGGACGGCGTGCGGATTTATCCCGACCTCGTGAAAGTGACGGTCGCGCTCGACGACGGCGCCGTCATCGGATACGAAGCTTTGGGCTTTCTCATGTCCCACTACAGCCGGACGTTGCCGGAGCCCGCGTTGAGCGAAAACGACGCCCGCGCCCGGCTGCACCCGGCCCTCACCGTCCAGGGCGGCCGGCTGGCCGTAATCCCCCTCGAGACGCTCGAAGAAGTGCTCACCTGGGAGTTCCCGGCCGAGCTGGACGGCGACCCCTACGTCGTCTACATCAACGCGGTCACCGGCGCCGAGGAGCAAATCCTCAAGCTGCTGCCGACCGGCGAAGGCACCTTGGCCCTCTAACAAGGGACCTGTCAGGCTGCCGGCCGCGCGCCGGGAAGGACCGTTCCCCACCAAGCAGAACTACACAACGGTAGCCGTGATGCCAGGCTCGCGCCCGCGAGCCGTCGGGACGGTGATCGGCGGGTGTCGGGACAGGGAACGGGACCTAGGCGCGGGCGGGCGCTGCTCGTGGCGTCCGCGGCTGTCGTCGCGGTCTGGCTGGCCGGGGCGTTCATATGGGGACGCATCGAGGGTCTACTGATGCGCACCGTGGCTGCCCAGCAGCGCACCCTGGAGGACAGCTTTCAGGCCCTGGCGATGGTCGTGCGGGAGGAAGCCCTCGTGATCGCGCCCGCGTCCGGCAGCTTCCAGGCGCTCGTGAGCGAAGGCAGCCGCGTCCGGGCGGGAGCGGTGGTAGCGAGCCTCATGAACGCGGGCGGCGAGCGGCTTGTCTACGCGACGGCGGCCGGAAACGTCCATTTCTACTGGGACGGCTGGGAGCAGCAGGTGGACCTGGACCTATTGCTGCACCGCGCCGTCAGGCAGTGGCGGGAGGTGCAGCCGGCTCCCGGGCGCATCACCGACGGCCAGCTCGTGCAGGCCGGGCAGCCCGTGGCCCGCATCGTGCACGGCCACGTCATCCGGCTATACCTGGATCTTCCTGCGGGAGTCACCTTGGCCAGCGGGCAGCGGGTCGAGGTGCGCATGCCGGGCGTGACGGATCAGACGGTGGGGGGCCGTGTCGTCGCGCTGGGGAGCGGTGAGCCCGCGGCGGTCCTCGTGGAGCTCGATCGCTACTTGCCGGTGCTCGACGCGGCCCGGTGGGTGGACGTGGAGGTCGTGCGGGCCCGTTACCAGGGGCTGGCGGTGCCCGCGGAAGCCATTGTGTGGGAGGCGGCCGACCGCCCGGGCGTGTACGTACGCCGGGAAACGCGAGTCGTGTTGCGGGGCGTGCGCATCGTCGGCCAAGCCGGCGGGTGGGCCGTTGTGGACGGTATCTCGGCCGGGGATGAGGTTATCACCAACCCGGGCCGGGTGGCGACCCGCTAGGGGCAGCGTTGCAGCAGGGGTGGCGCAGGCGATGGAGAATTTCGCAGACAACTTGGCCCATATTCGCGCCCGGATCGCCCGGGCGGCGGAACGTGCCGGCCGGGACCCGGCATCCGTTACGCTTATTGCCGTCACCAAGGGCGTGGACGCGGCCACGGTCGCGCAGGCTGTGGCCGCCGGCGTCACCGATATCGGCGAAAACCGGGTGCAGGAAGCCCGGGACAAGTTTCCGGCTTTGCCCGCGCCTGTCCGCCGGCACATGATCGGTCACCTGCAGACGAACAAGGTGAAGGCGTGCCTGGAGCTGTTCGACATGATCCACTCGCTCGACCGGCTTCCCCTCGCGGAGGAGGTGAGCCGCCGGGCGGTGGCCGCCGGCCGGGACGTTCCCGTCCTGATACAGGTGAACGTGGCGGAGGAGGACAGCAAACACGGCCTGGCGCCCGGACAAGTCCTGGATTTCGTCCGGGCCGTGGCGGACATGCCGGGCCTTTCGGTCAAAGGTCTCATGACGATGGCGCCCTTTGTGGACGACCCGGAGGCGGCGCGGCCGGTTTTCCGGGAACTGCGGCGCATCGCCGAGGCGGTGGCGCAGGCGGCCATCCGGGGGGTGAGCATGGAGTGCCTCTCCATGGGGATGAGCAACGACTTCGAAGTAGCCGTCGAGGAGGGGTCGACGATGGTGCGAATAGGTACGGCCCTCTTCGGCCGGAGGTCCGGGTGAGCCAGGATGGCGGCGGGCGCCGCTTCATGGACCGGGTCTTTGGGTTCCTCGGGATCGAGCAGGAGCCAAAGGTGGCCCAGGAAGAACACCCCCCGTGGCCCGAGCACCGTGTTTCCCGGGCGGACAGAGGGGTCAGCCCGCGGCGCGGCCGGCTGGTGAGCCTGCCCGGCGCCCGCAAGGACGGCGAGGGCCAGCGCTTCAGCGTCGTCGTCCAAAAGCCGGTGAGCTTTGACGACGTTCAGGGCGTCGTCGATTGCCTAAAGGAAAAGCGGCCCGTCATCATGTCCGTCGCGTTGGTGCCCAAGGAGATCGCCCGGCGCCTGGTCGACTTCGTGAGCGGCGCGGCCTACGCCCTGGACGGGCGCATGCACCGCCTGGGCGAATCCCTGTTTCTTTTTACCCCAAGCAACGTCGGCATCGACGTGGCCGACGGCCAAGCGCATACGGTCGAGGATTTCGTCGACCCCGACGACCGGGAGGTGTAGCGGTTTGGCAGGCACCTTAGCCTGCATCGGTGTCGGCGCCATGGGTGAGGCGCTGGTGCGGGGCATCCTGCGGGCGGGGCTCATGGCCCCGGAGTCCGTGTGGGCCACGGATGCCGACCCGGAGAAGCTCGCGCGGGTCGCCCGGGAGCACGGCGTGCGGCCGGCCACCAATGCGGAAGCGGCAGCCCATGCGGATACCGTCATCGTGGCGGTGAAACCTCACTTCGTCGTGCCGGTGCTGGAGGACATCGGTTCGGCGCTCAAGCCGGGCACGTGCGTGATCTCCATCGCGGCGGGCGTCCCGCTTCAAGTGATCGAAGGCAACCTTCCGCCGGAAACGCCGGCCATCCGGGCCATGCCCAACACGCCGTGCCTCATCGGTCAAGGGGCGATCGCGCTCGCACCCGGACGCCACGCCACCCCGTCGCACGTGGCGGAAGCCCAGCGGCTCTTTGGCGCCCTGGGGCTGGTCGTGACGGTGGGCGAGCAGCTGATGGACGCGGTCACCGGACTGAGCGGATCGGGACCGGCGTATGTCTATCTATTCATCGAGGCGTTGGCCGACGGCGGCGTCATGGCCGGCCTTCCTCGGGATGTGGCGTTGCGCCTAGCCGCACAGACGGTGGCAGGCGCCGCCGGCATGGTGCTGGAAACCGGCCGCCATCCCGGAGAGCTGAAGGACATGGTGACCTCGCCGGCCGGCACGACTATCGCCGGTCTTAGCGTGCTGGAGGACCGGGGCGTGCGCGGCGCCGCCTTGCGCGCGGTGCAGGCCGCGGCGGCGCGCTCGGCCGAACTCGGCCGGCTGGCGAGACAGGAGGCAGGCGCTTGATTGGGCTGATCCGGCTTGTCGATATGCTGTTTCAGGTGTACTCCTGGCTTCTCATCATCCGCATTTTGCTTTCATGGTTTCCGGTGGACCCATACAACCCCGCCGTGCAGTTCATCGCGCGGGTCACCGAGCCGTTTCTCAGGGTATTCCGGGGCATCTTGCCGCCCTTCGGCGCGCTGGATTTGTCGCCCATTCTCGCCTTTTTCGTGCTGAACCTGGCCCGGCGGCTGGTGATCAACGTGCTGTGGGCGCTGCTGTTCTGAGGCGGCGCATGTGCGGTCCGCGCCGGGCGGGGAAGGGGGAAGCGTATCATCAGCGGTGAACGAGATCGGCTGCTCGGCCATTTGACTGATCCCGAGGAGCGGCGTCTGGGGGCGCGGGTGCTGGAACTGGCGGACAAGGCGTACGCCGAGGACAAGCCCCAGGCGACCGGCTTTCTTGATCCGCGCGAGCGCGAAGTGGCCGAGGCCGTGCTGCGAGCTTCTGAGGGAGTGCGGTTTCTCGCCCTCGGCGGTTTCCCAGGCGCGGAGCGCCGGCGGCTCCTCATCTACCCGGACTATTTCCCCCAGGAAGCGGTCGAGGTGCCGCTGGCCGCCATCGAGCTGCGGGGGCCGGGCGCCGGGGAGCTCCGTCATGGGGACGTGCTTGGGGCGATCCTGGGCGCGGGCGTCGAGCGGGACCAAGTGGGCGACATTGTGCCCGCCGGCGAGCGGTGGCAGGCGCTGGTGACGCCGCAGGTGGCCGAGTTTTTGTGCACGCATCTGCGCCGGGCCGGCCGGGTCGAAGTCGAGGTGCACCTGATCGACCCGGAGCAGGTGGAGGCGCCGGCGGCGCGGGTCAAGGAGATACGGGCGACCGTCGCTTCGCCCCGGCTGGACGCCGTGGCCAGCACGGCGTTTGGCGCCTCCCGCACCAAGATGGCCAGGGACATCCGGGCGGAGCGGGTCAAGGTCAATTGGAAAATCGTGTCCGACCCCGATGCCCTGGTGAAAGAAGGCGACGTCATCTCCGTGCGGGGGCGCGGGCGGGCCGTCGTGGAGCAGTTGTCCGGCTTAACCCGCAAGGGGCGCATCGGGATCACGTTGAAGCGGTACTTCTAGCAGGCCCGCCGTATGGGCCGCATGGGGGGGCGAGCGCATGCTGAAACCGCGTGATTTGGCCAGGGTGGAGTTCAAGCGTGTCTTCCGTGGGTACAACGAGAAAGAAGTCGACGAGTTCGTCCAGAAAGTCGTGGGCGAGTACGAGTCGTTGTACCAGCAGTATCAGGAGCTTGCGGAGGAGAATCGCCGGCTCAAGGGGCGGGTGCAAAAGTACGAGCAGAGCGAGGGGCAGTTCGAGGAAGCCCTCGCCTTGGCGCGCCAGATGGCCAGCGACCTCAAGGCTGCCGCGGAGCAAAAGGCGGCTGCAATCCTGGCAGAGGCCCGGGCGGAAGCCGCGCAGATCCTGCGGCGGGCCAGGGAGCAGATGGACGCCCACGCGGCCCGGGTGGCCGAGCTGACACGGCAGGAAGAGGCGTTCCGGGCCCGCTTCCGGGAGCTGCTGGAGTCCTACTGGTCGCTCCTGGAGGAGGAGCGACGCGAGGCGGAGCACCTGTCCCAGTCCGTGCGGGCTTTGGCCGAGGCCGCGGCGTCGGTGGAGATCGCTGACCGGGAGCCGCCCCCCGCCGCGGATCGGGAAGAGGACGAGGGCGCGGGGCCCTATGTAGAGCCGCCGCGAAGCGTGGAGCGAGAGCCGGCCGTCCGCAGCGGGAGCCTGGAGGAACCGGAGCGCAGCGGGCGGGCGGAAGAGCCGATCCGAGGCTTGGGCGACGCGGATGAGGGCGACGAGGATCCCGACGAGGAACCTGTCGCCCGGCGGCCGATCATTCGCCCCGAGTGGGAGCTGCCCTTTGAGGAGTCCGAGCGCGTCTCCTCCATCGAGGACACGCGGCGGGTGCTGTCCGCGGATGAAACGCGCCGTGTGCCTTCCCTTGATGAAACGCGCCGCGTGCCGACCATGGAGGAAACCCGCCGTATGCCCCCGGTAGGAGGCACGAGCCGGGCAGAAAGCGCCCGGGACGTGCGGAACCTGGAGCGCGCGGGCTTTGCACGGACGGAGCGCCGGGAGGAGGACTTCTGAACGGTGCTCCTTGACTACCACATGCACCTCGAGCGCGACGAGTACACGGGACCTTGTCCCTACACCCTCGAGCGAATTGAGGAGTACGTGCGGGCAGCCAAGGCTCAAGGCGTCCAGGAGATCGGCATCAGCGAGCACTGCCATCGCTTTGCCGAGTTCAGAGAGCTGTTTCAGCCCATCATGGAAGCCCCGGGGGCCGATCACCCCGGCGTGGCGTGGCTGCGGGACAATTTCTACGAGACGCTCGAGCGCTACGTCGACGCCGTCGTGAAGGCCCAGGAGCGGGGCTTGCCGGTGAAGTTGGGCATCGAGGTCGACTGGTTTCCCGGCGCGGCGGACGCCATCCGGCACATCCTGGAGCCGTACCCGTGGGACTACGTCATCGGCTCGGTGCACTTCCTCGGCGATTGGCCCATTGACGTGTCGCCGGAGTACGGCTGGCCCGAGCGGGACGTGGCGGCCGTCTACCGCGCCTACTTCGCCGCCTTGGCCGAAGCTGCCGGCAGCGGGCTTTTCGACATCCTCGCCCACCCGGACCTCGTCAAGAAGTTCGGCCACCGCATCTCCGACCCTACAGAGCTGTACCGGCCGGTTATCGCAGCCGCCGCCCGAACAGGCGCGAGCCTGGAGATCAGCACCGCCGGCTTACGCATGCCGGCCAAGGAACTTTACCCGGCGCCGGCATTTCTTGAGATGGCTGCAACGGCGGGCCTGAGCGTCACCTTTGGCTCGGACGCCCACGACCCGGCCATCGTTGGCCAGAACATTTTACGCGCGGCAGAAGCCGCCCGCTGCGCGGGGTGCCGCCGGTTGGCCCGGTTCACCCGGCGCCGCCGGGAGCTCATCGCACTGTAGCCCATGCGGGAAGGCCGCTGAGCCTTCCCCTGCGAGACTCAACCCGCCCGGAACGGCCGTAAGTGCACCGGGAGGGTCCCGCCGTTTTTTCTACTGATTATTCTTATTTCAGGACAAAATAGGCCGCCTTGCACGGGGCTGTTGTTCCGCAGGCGGTCAAAGAGACCGTTGACTTTGCCGTTGCGTCAAGGTTTATGCTGGGGTCGCCGGGAGGGCAGCTGCCTTGGAGTACACGATCGGCGAGTTGGCCAAGCTGGCCGGAGTGAGCACGCGTACGCTCCGGTACTACGACGAAATCGGCCTATTGAAGCCGGCGCACATCAGCCCGGCCGGGTACAGGTATTATGGCCCGGCGGAGGTCGATCGGCTGCAGCAGATTCTCTTTTACCGGGAGTTTGCCGTCGATCTCGAGAGGATCAAGCAGATCGTAACGTCACCGGCCTTCGACAGAGCGAAGGCCTTGCGGGAGCACCTCCACCGTCTCCTGGCCGAGCGGGCGCGCCTTGATGCCCTGATCGCCAACGTGGAGAAGACCATCGAAGCCCTGGAAGGGGAGAGGACCATGACGGATCGGGAGAAGTTCGAGGGATTTAAGAAAGCTCTCGTCGAGCAGAACGAGAAGAGGTACGGGCGGGAGGCGAGAGAGCGGTTCGGTGAAGAGTCGGTCGATGCCGCCAACGCGAGACTCCTAAAGATGACGGAAGAAGAGCATAAGCAAGCATCGGCTCTTGCGGCCGAGATTGAGGCGACCCTCAAGGAGGCCATGAAGACCGGCGACCCCGGCGGTGAGCTGGCTCAAAAGGCGGCCGACCTGCACCGGCAGTGGCTGACCATATTCTGGGGTCAGTACTCAAAGGAGGCCCACTCCGGGCTTGCCGAGCTGTACGTGGACGACCCCCGCTTCACGGCCTACTACGACCGGGAGCAGCCGGGCACCGCGCGCTTCCTGCGGGACGCGATCCGCATCTACACCGGCAGCGAGCGGCGCGGGTAAGAATAGAGGCAGCACGTGCGCGTGACATGTCGCCCCGGGGCGGGCGGCTCGCCAGCTCCGGGGCTTCGCTTGCCTTGGTCGTTTGCCCTAGTCGGTTGCGTTATTCGCTCGCCAAGGCCATACTGGCCTCCCGCCGCTCGAGCCGCGCCTTGGCCATGAGGATGGCCGCTTCATGGGTCGTGATGCCGCGCTCCTCGGCGATGTGGATTGCCCGGGCGACCTTGTTCCGGATCTCGGCGACTTGCCGGTACGCCCGCTCACGGTCGTAGCCGCCGGGGGCGAGCTCCGCCGCCACGTTGATCACGCCGCCGCCGTTGATGATGAAATCCGGGGCGTAGAGGATACCCCGCTCCCGCAACGCTCCTGCGTGCCGCGCCTCGGCCAGCTGGTTGTTGGCCGAGCCGGCAACGATGCGAGCCTTAAGGCGCAGGACGGTGTCGTCGTTGATGACGCCGCCCAGGGCGCATGGGGCAAATACATCGCAATCCACCTCATAGATGGCGTCAGGCTCGACGGCTACGGCGCCAAACCGCTCCACCGCGCGCTGCACCTTGTCGGCGAATATGTCGGCCACAATCAGATGGGCGCCGTCGGCATGCAAGTGCTCGCACAGATGCCAGCCGACGGCGCCGAGCCCTTGCACCGCCACCCGGCGTCCGGCGATCGTCTCATCACCGTACACGTGGGCGAGGCAAGCTTTGATGCCGTTGTAGACGCCAAAGGCGGTGGCGGGCGATGGGTCGCCGCTTTTGCCGGGCAAGCCGGCCACATGGGTCGTCATCCGCTGCACGGCGAGCATGTCCTGCGGGGAGGTGCCCACGTCTTCGGCGGTGATGTAGGCGCCGCCCAGGCGCTCGAGACACCGGCCGAAGGCTTCAAATAGCTCCGGCGTCTTGTCTGTGCGGGGGTCGCCGATGATGACAGCCTTGCCGCCGCCCAAGGGAAGGTCCATGGCGGCGTTTTTGTACGTCATGGCCTTGCTCAAGCGCAGCACATCGTGGATGGCCTGGTCTTCGTCGGGATAAGGCCACATGCGGCAGCCGCCCAGAGCCGGCCCCAGCCGGGTGCTGTGGATGGCCACGATGGCGCGCAAGCCGGTGGCTCGGTCGTGGAAAAACACGACCTGCTCGTGCCCTTCGGCCTGCATAGTCGCCAGCGCCTTCATGCTGCACATCGCCTCCTGTGACGGCCTTCACAGCCTGAAAAGTATAAAGGGCCGCTGCCCGTCAGACAGCGACCCTTATTGCCGTTGGCCACTTGAAGCCAAGTCTCATTAACAAACAGCCCCTTTCCCGGCGCCCTTCGTCGCGCGGCAGGAGGACGGCTATATTCTGTATCCATTATACTCCGTACTACGACGGAGGTGAAGTCCGGGAACTGGAGCCGGAAGGCACCCTAGGCACCGCCAGCTCCTCGACCCACGGCGTGATGTCTTGCAGGTCGTAAAGCACGCGAGCCGCCCGGTCGCCCCGAGCGACAAGCTCCGGCACCGTGTCGATAGTGAAATCCTCAGGTTCGCAGGCGGCCAGTTCCTCCCAGGAAACCGGCATGGATACGGTGGGCACCTCCCGCGGGCGGACGCTGTAGGCGGCCACGATGGTCTTGCCCGGCAAGTTTTGCAGGTGGTCCACGTAAACCCGCCCGCGGCGGTCCTTGACCCGCCGCTCCACGGTGGCCTCTCCGGGAAGCAGGTCCGCCACGATCCGGGCGATGAGCTCCGCCAGGCGCACGGTAACGTTGTACGGATGCTCCGGCCGGATCGGCACGACGATGTGGACCCCGGTGGCGCCCGAAAGCTTGGGGTAGCCTCGCAGTCCCATCCCGTCCAGCACATCCTTGACGACGAATGCGATGCGCCTTGCCTGCCCAAACCCTGCGGGCGGATCCGGGTCGAGATCGATGACGATGCGGTCCGGTTTCTCAGGCGCGTGAGCCGTGGACAGCCATGGGTGCAGCTCAATGCAAGCCTGGTTGGCCAGCCACGCCAAGGTGGCCGTGTCCTCGCAAACGACGTAGTTGATCCCGCTCTCCTCGTCGGCGTCGCTGGCCGGGTCGGGATATTCGCCCACCGCCCGGTATGTACGCACCCAGGGCGGAGTGTGCCCCGGAGCATTCTTCTGGTAAAAGGATTCACCGTGGATCCCATCCGGAAACCGGGTGACGGTGAGGGGACGGCCCGCGAGGTGGGGCAAGATCACCGGGGCGATGCTGGCGTAGTACCGGATCAGGTGCGCCTTCGTGTAACCGCCCTTGGGCCAGAGCACCTTGTCGAGGTTGGTCAGCCGGACGACCCGACCGTCGATGGTCACCTTGGTTGCAGAATCGCCCACCGCCGCGGCACCTCCTAGCCGTCGCCTGCAGGCTGATCCCCGGGCCAGAGGCAATCACGCGGAGACTGGTCATCCCGTAGCCCGCGGAAGACGGGGTGCCGCAGGTGCCCGCCGGGCGTCAGCTCGAGGTAGGCAACACGCGCCACAAGCCGCGGAAGCACCCACTGGATACCTGGGGGAACCGTTCGGTTTCCCGTTGCCGCAAAGGGCGACTGCGCCGTCCGGATAGGCAAGAGGCGGCGCATCAGGGTGCCGCGTACCTCCTCCGAGAAACCGGTGCCGACGTTGCCTACGTAGACCAGCTTGTCCGGGGCAGTCGCTTTATGGGCGGTCCGGCGCGTCGCTCGCGGGCCCGCCCGGTACAATCCCACGGCCAGGGAACGGAAATCCAGGGCGCCCCGGGGAACGTAGCCGCCGACGACGCAGTCGATCTCCCGCTCCCGCCGCACTTTGAGCCAGTGCCGCGTCCGCTTGCCCGGCACGTAGGGGCTGTTGACATCTTTGGCCACGACGCCTTCAAGCCCGCGCTCGATGCAGGCAAGATACAGATCCCGGCCGCGCCCGGCCAAGGCGCGGGACAAGGCGGCGAACCGGGTGTCGCCGCGCCAGGCGGCTTCAAGCAGCGCCCGACGCTCTCGCCAAGGCTCCGGCAAGACCTCCCGCTCATCCAGCGTAAGTACGTCAAAGACCATGTAGATCGCCGGATGTGCGCCGGAGGCCCGGCGGATGGCGATGGGGGTGGTGAGGATGTTGCGCCGCTGGACCAAGTGAAAGTTGGGCACGCCGCGTTCGAGCACGCAGATCTCGCCGTCGAGCACCGCCGAGCGGCAAGCGAGGGCATGGGCGATGTCTTGCAGCTCGGGAAACTGTGCCGTAATGTCGCGGCCCGTCCGGCTGAAATAGTGCGCCGCACCGTCGTCCACGCGGCAAAGGGAGCGGATCCCGTCCCACTTGACCTCAAATACATGGTGCGGCGAGTCAAAGGGAGTGGGTGCGGGCGTCGCCAGCATGGGTCGCCATGGGATCACGATCGCTGCCTGCTCCTGCCTTTGCCCGGGCCTGCGCCGACCGGTTCGGGTTCCCGGTGCCCGTCGTCTTTTGCAGTCGCCCGAAGGCTCGCCTCGAGCGCCGCCATGAGGTCTGCCACCCGCTCGCTGGGCGGCGGCACCGGTGCCCGGGCTACCTCTTGGCCCCGCACCTTGTCGTTGATGAGGGCCAAGAGGGCCCGCCGGTACTCGTCCTCGTACCGCCCGGGGTCAAACGGCTCCGTGAGGTTTTCCACGAGCTGGAGGGCCATGGCCAGTTCCCGGTCGTTGACGGAAGTCCGCTCCGCGATGCCTTCTAGCGCCTGCGGCGAGCGAATTTCGTCGGGATAGAACATCGTCTCCATGACGAGCACATCGTCCCGCACCCGAACACAGCAGAGGGAACCTTTTGTGCGGAGCACCACGCGGGCAAGGGCGATGCGCCCCGTTCGCTGCAAAGCCTGTCGCAGCAGGTGGTACGCCTTGTACCCGCCGTCGACGGGTTCCAGGTAGTAGGACTTGTCGAAGTAGATGGGGTCGATCTCCTCGAGGCGCACGAACTGCTGGATGTCGATGGTGCGGGCGCCATCGACGGCGAGGCCCTCGAGCTCCTCGTCGGTGACGATGACGTAGCGGTCCTTGTCAAACTCGTAGCCCCGGACGATCTCGTCCGCCGTCACTTCCCGGGAGCAGTTGGGGCAGTACTTCCGGTAACGTATCCGCCCGCCGCACACTTGATGGAGCTGGTTAAAGGACACATCCTTGCTCTGCGTGGCCGGGTAAATCTTGATGGGGATGTGCACGAGGCCAAAGCTGACGGCGCCCTTCCACAGTGCGTGCATGCGGCGCAGACCCCTTTCCCGTACGTCTAG
>CALFSR010000043.1 GCA_937916565.1 uncultured Bacillota bacterium
CACGGCAACGGCGACGAGCGCGACGAGGATGAACAGCAGGCCCGGCCCGTTGGCCGGCGGGGCTTTGGGAAAGCGCGGCAGTCTGCCTTTGCTCCAACGCGACACGACCATCTCCCCCTTCGGGACGATCTATATTCCCGGGGGAAATGGCCTATGCCAAGCCTCTCGCCTATAGACGGGGCAGGCGCCCGGCGCTGCGCTACGGCTCGCCGGCAAGACGTCGCAAGACGGCTTCTAGTTCGTCCAAAGCCGCGCCGTACCCGGCCCAGTCGCCGGCCGCAAGCCGCTCCTTGGCCTCCCGGTAGAGGTTTAAGGCCGCGGCCGCCAGCGCCTCGGCGTCCGGCCCCACCGCTTCGGCCGCCCCAACGGGCGGTCGCGGCTGCGATGTGGCAAGCCCCGCACCCTGCGGTGCGACGTCCTGATGGGCAGCCTCCGCCGACGGCTGCGCCGCCGCGGATTCGGCGCTGGCCGGCGCACCCGGCAACACCGCCTGCAAAGCGCCCAGCAGCGTCGGATGCCATGCGATTTGGTCGCCAAAAGCCGCAATGACCCGCACGAGTTCGGGCAAGTCGCCGGTTTCCGCTTGCAGGTAGATGGGCTTAAGATACAAAAGGCTGCGCTCGACGGGCAATACCAGCATGTTGCCGCGGATGACCTGCGACCCGCGCTGCGCCCACAAGGTCAGCGCCTGCGAGATGTCGGGATGCTGGTCGATGCGCGCCTCAATTTGCATGGGCCCGTAGATGAGCACGTCTTTCGGAAACTCGTACAGAAGCAGC
This sequence comes from uncultured Bacillota bacterium, assembly GCA_937916565.1. Classification (GTDB taxonomy): domain Bacteria; phylum Bacillota; class Limnochordia; order Limnochordales; family ZCTH02-B6; genus ZCTH02-B6. The sequence continues at coordinate 780 of CALFSR010000043.1, forward strand.
CGCCCGTAGTCGCCTCCGTCCATCCGGGCCGCAAACCACGCGATCATGTTGTTGCGCTCGGTCGGCGTAAACGGCAGCATGAGCACCATCTCGGGCCCATCCCGGTCCGGCAGCTGGACGATGGCGTAATAGGGGCTCATCACCTGCTCCCTGGTTTGTCCGTCGGCTCCGGTGCTGTACACCTCCCGCGCCAGGCGCCAGACGTCCTCCCGGTTGTAAAAGATTGTCGGGTTCGTCATGTGGTAGAGCGCCAGCACTTCCGCCTGCAGCTGGAACAAGTCCTCCGGATAGCGCACGTGTGCCCGCAAGTCCGCGGGCATAGCCTCCGCGGGCTCAAACAAGCCCGGAAACAGCCGGGCGTACGTCTGGATGATCGGGTCGTCGGGCGCAAAGATGTACAGATTTACCGTGCCGTTGTAGGCGTCCACCACCGCTTTGACCGCGTTGCGCACGTAGTTGGCCTGCCAGCGGCTGTGCGGCATGGCGTAAGGGAAACCGGACGCGGTCGTGTACCCGTCCACGATCCAGAACAGCCGCCCGCCGGCCAGCACGGCATAGGGGTCCGCGTCGAGCCGCAGGAACGGCACGAGAGCCTGCACCCGCTCGATGACGTTGCGGCGGAACAGGATGCGGGTCGTCTCCGTGATTTCATCGGAGAGAAGCAGGTTGACGGTGCGAAACCGGGCCGCGAACGCCGCCCGCCGCAAAAGCGAGTTGAGCGGCACGCCCCCTGTGCCCCGGTACGTCGTCCGCACGTTGTCGTCGCCCGACGGGTAGCTGAACTCGAAGTCCGGCGTGCGGGTGCCCACCACCACGTAGTGGTCCGTGAGCTCGCCGTAATACACCTCCGGGCGCGTCACCGCGAGATCTACGTCCCGCGGGCGGGGCGGAATGTCGGCAAGGAGGAACCGGGGCAGCCCTTGCGGCGTCACGTCGCTTACCGGTGTCATGACGAGCCCGTAGCCGTGGGTGTACTGCAGGTGCTGGTTTACCCAGGTGCGATTGGGGATCTGCCCCAGGTCCAGCTCCCGCACGGCCAGCATCACTTGGCGCAGCTCGCCGTTGATAACGTACCGGTCTACGTCGACGTCGGGGAACGTGTAATAAAACCTGATGGATTGCAGCTGCGCGAAGCTCCGGGCCAGCGGCCGCCAGTCCCACAGGCGGGCGTTGTCCACCAGATGGGCAAACTGGTCCAGGCGGTCCCACGTCAAGTCGTTGTCCACCACAAACGGCTGCTCTTCCACGGTATCCAGGCCATAGGCCATACGGGTATACGCCAGGTGGTGTTCGATGAAGGGACGTTCCCGCTCCAGCTCGTTGGGCTCCACGACGAACCGCTGAAGGACGCTCGGGTAAACCTCGCCGAGCAGCAGCGCCGCCCCGAGCCATACGGCACCCACCGCCGCGAGCCAGCGCCAGCGCATGGTGCGCCATGAGAAAAGAAGAACGGCGGCGAACGCGAGCGCGGCGAAGAACAACACCCGCCACGCCACAGCCCGGGCGTACCAGTCGGTGTACGTGGCGCCGTAGATGACGTCGCTTGAGGTGGAAAATAGGACGCTGTGCAGGTTGAGGCGGTAGTCGAAGGCCTTGAGCAGCGCCAGCGCCGCCGCCAGGACGAGGAGGTGCCGCCGCGGGCCTTCATCGAGGAAGACGTGCTTCCCCCGCCACTCCACGGCCCGAGCCAGCAAGTATACGCCCAACACCAGCAAAGCGGCGAGGGCCAACACGCCCGTCAGCGATCCAAGTACGAGGCGGTAAAACGGGAGCTCGAAAACGTAGTACCCCACGTCCAGCCCAAAGAGCGGGTCGTCGACGCCAAACGAGGTTCGCTGCCAGTAGCGGGCGACGACGAGCCAGTGCTGCGCCACGGCCTCGGCTGCGGCCAAGCCCAGCACGATGCTGGCGCCCAGCACCAAACGCCGCATAACTCGCCAGCTCAGGAAGCCCGGCACCTGCCCCTGGAAGCGGAACATGGCCCGCGCCAGGGCCGCCTGGGTAATGCGCAAGTTCCCGTACAGCAGCAATGCCAGCAGGAAGCCAGCCGCCAGGCGCACCGCCCACGGCCAGGCGAGCAGCCGCACAAAGACGCCGGCGTGCCCCAGCTCCTCATACCACCACCAGTCGGTGATGAAGCGGGCGGACAAGGCGACCAGCAGCGCCGCCACCGCAGCGGCCAGGAGCAGCACGAGGATGACGCGCCAGACAGCCTTCACGGCCTGCTCCACCTCCTACTGGCGGCGCCGGGTCGCCGCTTTGAGCAGGGCGGAAAGCTCCTTGGCGTCAAAGCGGTACACTTCCGAACAGAAGTGGCAGACAAGCTCAGCGGAACCGTCGGTTTCCAGCATGTCGCGCAGCTCGTCCTCGCCCAGGGCGATAAGAGCGCGCTCAAACCGCTCCCGGGAGCAACTGCACTCAAACCGCACGGGCATCGTGCGCAGCACCTGAACGTCCAGCTCGCCCGCGGCCAGCGCCACCAAGCCTTCCGCGTCGCGCCCCCCGTCAATGGCGGCGGACACCGCAGGCAACCGGCGCGCCTGATCCTCGAGGACGGCGACGATGTCATCGGACGCCCCGGGCATGACCTGCAGCAAGAGCCCGCCTGCAGCCCGCACCCGGCCGTCGGGGTTGACCAGCACGCCGACGGCCACCACCGAAGGCGTCTGCTCGGAGCGAAGGAAGTAATGGGCGAAGTCCTCGCCGATTTCGCCACTGACAAGGGGCACAAAACCGCGGTAAGGCTCTCGCAGCCCCAAGTCCCGTATCACGTACAAGGTGCCCCGGCCGACAGCGCCCGCCACATCGAGCTTCCCCCGGGCGTTGGCGGGCAGCTCCACGTGGGGATTGCCCACGTAGCCCCGGACGCGGCCTTCGGAATCCCCTTGGGTGTGCACCGCCTTGATGGGCCCGTCGCCCTCGATCTCGACGTACACCTTTTGCGGCGCCTTAAGCATGGCGCCAAGAAAGGCCGTCACCGTCAACGTCCGCCCGAGTGCCGCCGCAGCCGTCGGGTAAAGGTCATGCCGCCAGCGGGCTTCTTCGACGGTGCGGGTCGTGACCGCGGCCATCGCGCGCACTTGTCCGCCGGCAAGCAGCGCCTGCACGAGATGATCACCGCTGCCGGAGTCCACCATCGGCACCAATCACCTCCCGGGGTTTGCTCCCCTGGTATGGGCCGACGATGCCCCGCACCTCCATCATGTCGATGAGGCGGGCGGCCCGGGAGTACCCGATGCGAAACCGCCGCTGCAACATGGACACCGAGGCCTGTCCCGCCTCCCGCACAAGGCGCACCGCGTCCTCAAAGAGGTCGTCGTCCATCTCCTCATCGGTACCGGTTCCTTGGGCCGGCGTCGTCAGCACCTCTTCGATGTATTGAGGATCACCTTGGCTGCGCCAGGCGTCCGCCAACGCTTCCACTTCCTGGTCCGAGATCCACGCCCCTTGAGCCCGGATCGGCTTGGGCGCGCCCATCGGGTAAAACAGCATGTCGCCCTTGCCGAGGAGCCGCTCGGCCCCGGCCATATCCAAAATGGTCCGGGAGTCCACTTGCGAGCTTACGGCAAACGCGATGCGGGAGGGCACGTTGGCCTTGATGAGCCCGGTGATCACGTCCACCGACGGCCGCTGGGTGGCGATGATCAGGTAGATGCCGGCCGCCCGGGCCATCTGGGCAAGACGGCAGATACTGTCTTCCACGTCCGCCGCGGCCACGAGCATCAAATCGGCCAGCTCATCGATGATGACCACCAGATACGGCAAGAACGGGTCTGCCCCCTCAGGCTTGCGGGCGCTGCGGTTGTAGGCGTCGATGTTGCGCGCGCCCGTCTCCGAGAGCAGCTGGTAACGGCGTTCCATCTCCTTGACGGCCCAGCGCAGCGCGCCGGCGGCCTGCCGCGGGTCGGTGACGACCGGCGCGATCAGGTGCGGAATACCGTCGTACACCGACAGTTCCACGCGCTTGGGGTCGATCATCATCATCTTCACTTCATCGGGCCGCGCTTTGAACAGGAGGCTCGCGATGATGCTGTTCAAGCACACGCTTTTGCCCGACCCCGTCGCCCCGGCAATCAGAAGGTGGAGCAGCTTCGTCAAATCCGCGACCAGCGGCTTGCCGGCGATGTCCTTCCCAAGGCCGATGGTGAGCCGCCCGGGCGCCTGCTGGAACTCCTCCGTTTCCAGGATCTCCCGCAGCGACACGGGGCTCGTCTCCCGGTTGGGCACCTCGATGCCGACCACCGACTTGCCCGGCACGGGTGCTTCCACCCGCACCCCCGCGGCGGCCAGCGCCAAGGAGATGTCGTCGGCCAGTCCCACGATGCGGCTTACTTTGATTCCCGGCGGGGGCTGAACCTCATAACGGGTAACGACCGGACCGCGGCTGATGCTGACCACCTTGGCCTGGATGCCAAAGCTGGCCAGCGTCTCCTCCAAGAGCTGCGCTTGGTCCTCGCTTTCACCAGGACGCGGGCGCTTCGTGGGCCGCGGCCGGCTGAGCAGCGAAACCGGCGGGAGCTGGAACTCACCGTCGCCGGCCTGCGCCGGTGCCGGCGCGGGCTGGCGACGCCGGGGCTTTGGGTGCTCCTCCTCGGGTACGTCCTCCGCCACGGCAGCCGGGGAGGAGGGCCGGGGAGCCTCCACTGGCGGGACGAACGTCTCCCGCGCAGCGGCAGGCTCATCAGCCGTACGGTGTGCCTTTACCCGGCGCCGCTCCGCACGGTTGCGCCCCGCCGATCGCAGCCGCTCGCCCGCGGCTTGCGCGCCGCGAGCGACCCGGGCGAACCAATCGCCCAAGGACGTGTCAAAGGCGAGCAGCCAGGCGACGACCGTGAGCGCGAGCGCGGCGACACCGGTCCCGAGCGGCCCCATGGACCGCATCGACACCGCGGCCAGGGCACCGCCCAGGACGCCGCCCGCTTGGAGCCGCATTGTCGACCGCACCTGGTCGGTCACGTTCCATGTCGCGGGCCAGTTGGCCGGACCCAGTTGGATCAGGTGCAGCGCGGTCGCGCCCACCAAGAGGACGATGAGCCAGCCGGTCAAGCGGCGCCCGACAGCCAGATCCCAAGGGCTGCGGAACAGCAGCACTCCCAGCCAGATGATGATGAGCCCGATCCCGGTGGCGGCGGCGCCGGCAACCGTGCGCAACCAGAGCGCGACCAGGCTTCCCGCTTCCCCCGTCGCCGAGGTATGCAGGCTTAAGAGACTAAACAGCCCGAGGGCGATTAAAAAGGTGGCGGCGATTCTCCTGCCTCGCCCCACACGGACGCACCTCCCGCTCCACAAGGGTTCGTGACCCCCGGTGCAAGTCCTGCCCAAAGCGGCGCTACAAGCCGATTACGGCCGCCATCCGCCCGGTCCGCCCTGCGCCGCCCCGGTGCGAAAAGAACATGTCCATGTGACAGCGGGTGCAAAGCTCCGCCAACCAGATGTTGTCCGCGGGCAATCCGGCCGCCTGCAAGAGGCTACGGTTCGCCGCCCGCAGGTCCAGGTACAGCCGGCCGCCCCGCTCCGCCAGCGCCGGCTTGAGCCATCCGGAGAACCGGCTGGCCACATCCTCACCCACCTCATAGCAGCACGGCCCGATGCACGGCCCGATGGCCGCCTCGCACGCCTCGGCCCGCGTGCCGAACTCATCGGTCATCGTCCGGATCGCGCGGGCCACGATCTCGTGCGCCGTACCCCGCCAACCTGCATGGATGAGGGCCACTGCCGGCGTCAGCGGGTCAACGATGAGCACGGGGACGCAGTCAGCAAAAAGGCCGAAGAGCACCGGCCCCGGGTCGCGCGTTACAAGCGCGTCGACCCCCGGCACGGCGTCCGCCGCGGCCAACGCCCCGCGGCCCATGTCCGCCGCCGTGATGACCGCCACCTCGGCACCGTGCACCTGCGCCCCCGCGACGAGGGCCGTGGGCGGCACAGCGAGCGCCCGGCACAGCCGGCGCCGGTTTTCAATGACGCAGGCCGGGTCATCGCCCACGTGCAGGCCGAGGTTTAGCGAATCGTAGGGCGGCTCGCTCACGCCCCCAAGGCGCGCGGTGACGCCGTGGACGATGCCCCGGGCGGCCCAGCGGTCGACCTGCCACAGTATGACACCCTCCCGCTCGCGCGCGACCCAACGGCCGCCCGCGCCCACCGGACCAAGGCCGCTCAATCCCGCTTCACCAGCTTCTCCACCTCTCCCAGCAGCGCCGTCAGGTCGCGAAACTCCCTGTATACGGAGGCGAAGCGTACGTAGGCTACCTCGTCGATGGCCCGCAGCCTTTCCATGATGCGCTCGCCGATCTGGCGGCTTGTAATCTCGGTGTCGCCCCGCTGGCGGGCCTCGCGCTCGATGTCGTCCACAACCTGCTCCAAGACGGCCAGGGGGATCGGCCGCTTTTCGCACGCCTTGATGAGCCCGGTCAACAGCTTTTGGCGTTGGAACGGCTCACGGCGCCCGTCCTTCTTGATGACCATGAGGGGCGTTTCCTCCCACCGCTCGTACGTGGTGAAACGCCGGCCGCAGCGCTCGCACTCGCGCCGCCGCCGGATGGACGCCCCCTCGTCCGTGGCCCGGGAATCCAACACCTTGCTGTCCGCGTGATGGCAGTACGGGCAGCGCACCTCCGCCCCCTCCCTTCACTTGCCATTATACACTGGCAGTCAAAGGAAGCAGCGGAGCCGCACGAGCGGCGTCGAGCGCAAGCCCGGGCGCGCACCGCCGGCAACGGACGGGCAGCCGTCAACGGTGTGACGAGACGGGCAGCCCCGTCGACGCGAACCGGCGGCCCACGCCGGACCGGGCGGTTTCCCGCGGTTGCCTCCTAAAGAGGGGGAATATAGTAGCCTGAAGGGGGGAAACAGGCCCGTGCTCGTGCGCGCCTCCGAGCTGCGGCTTTTGGACGTGGTCAACGTCGTCGACGGCCGCAAGCTGGGCTACGTCTACGATGTGGACGTAGACGCGGACACGGGCCGTATCCGCGCGTTGCTCGTACCGGGCGAAGGCCGCCGCTTCTTCGCCCTATTCGGCCGTCGGCCCGACGTGGCCATCCCGTGGAAGCGCGTGCGCAAGATCGGCGTGGACGTCATCTTGGTTCATATGCCCGACGCCGCCGGTGATCAGCGCTGAGAAACCGGGAAGCCAGTCGAGCCACCTGAGGGCGAGCTGCACGCCGTCGTCGGGTGCTCCCGGGGGAACGCCCATCGCCGGCTCAACGGCGCCGCTGGACGAGCCGGCGAAGCACAAGGGCGGAAACAGCACGCAGAACCAGTTGGCGCCGCGGCCAGCACCGATGACGATACGCACCGCGGCCGGCCCGGTTTCGTCGAGCTCCGCGGCGATAGCTACCGGATGCTGCTGGCCCCGGGCCGAGAGCGTCTTGCGTGCAACGTCCACGATGAGATCCCCGGCGCTCATAATGCGCCCGTACGCCTCGCCCGGCGACGCCGCGCCGTCCACAGCCGCGAGGATCAGCGGCAGCACGGCGTCCCGCACGGCGAGCTTCGCATCTTGGTCCGCCGGGGCGTCGCTGTGGGCGACCACGTGCAGCCGGAATACGGGTACGCTGTCGTAGGCGTGCAGCACGTGCGGTCTCATCATCCGCCACGTGAAGAGCGCCAGGAGAATCAGCGCCGCCAGGAGAGCCGCGAAACCTGCCCGCCGGGCAAAGGCTCGCGCCTGCCGGCGCGTCCGGCGACTCACCATGCTAGGCATGCCAGCCACCTCCTTCCTCATCCGGACATGAACCGACGCAAGTGCTTGAGAGCCGCCTTCTCGAGGCGCGACACCTGCGCTTGCGAGATGCCGATTTCCTCCGCCACTTCCATCTGCGTGCGGCCATCGAAAAACCGCTTGGTGAGGATCAGCTTCTCCCGCTCTCCCAGGCGTTCGAGGGCCTCTCGGATCGAGATCCCCTCGATCCAGGTGCTGTCAAGCGACCGCTCGTCGCTGATCTGGTCCATGACGAAGATCGGATCGCCGCCGTCATGGTAGATGGGCTCAAACAGGGAAATCGGCTCCTGAATGGCGTCGAGGGCGTACACGATCTCCTCCTGCGGCAGCCCCATCTCCTCCGCGATCTGGCTGATGGTCGGTTCGGTGTTATGGCGGCTCACCAGCGCGTCCCGGACCTGAAGCGCCTTGTACGCTATGTCGCGCAGGCTGCGGCTGACCCGGATGGGGTTATTGTCCCGCAGGTAGCGGCGGATCTCGCCGATGATCATGGGCACGGCGTAGGTGGAAAACTTGACGTTTTGGCTCAGGTCAAAGTTGTCGATGGCTTTCATCAGGCCGATGCAGCCCACTTGGAACAAGTCGTCGACGTTTTCGCCGCGGTTGTTGAACCGCTGGATGACGCTGAGCACGAGCCGCAGGTTTCCTTGGATGAGCTCGGCCCGGGCCTCCTTGTCCCCCGCCCGCACGCGCGCGAGAAGTTCGCGCATGCGCTCACCCGACAGAACCGGCAGCTTCGCGGTGTTAACCCCGCAAATCTCCACCTTGTTCACCGGCCACGGACCTCCCCTGGGCCTACGGCCTTGCTTCCCACAGTATTGCCATGGGCAACGCCGGCCTATTCCGGCGGCCCCTTGGACCGCGGCGCGGGGAGGAGGAATGTGTGACCGGTCTTGGAAATAGAATGTTCACACAAGTCACCGGGGAGGGAGACGCCATCGACAGCGCACGGGCCGTCATCTGGGTGGACGTGCTCGTCCTGCAGCTCGCCGCGAACGCCCTCTTTGACTACCTCCTGCTGTGGGCGACCGCGGCCGTCACCCGGACGCCGGCCAACAGGCGACGGCTCCTGGCCGGGACGGCAGTGGGCACGGGCTACTTCCTGCTTTACGTGCTGGCCGAGGCACGCCTCATCCCCTATTACGGGCTTTTGCGCTGGGTCCCGGTCATCGTACTCGTCTCCGCCGGCATGCTGCTGGCCGCGTTCGGACGCTTGACTCCACGGCGGCTCGTGACCGTGGCGGCACACTTCTACGGCATAGGTTTCGGCGCCGCCGGCGCAGGAATGGCCACCGCATTCCTGTTTGGCAGCCCCGCGGCACCCGACGCGCTCGCCGGTTTCCTGGCCGCGAGCGGCGTCATCCTGCTCATCGCCGAGCTTGGCTGGGGCGTCGTGCAACAGCGCATCTGGCAACAGTTGTACCAGATGCCCTTGGAGGTGCGCTTCGGGGAGCACGTATGCCGCCTGCCGGCGCTGGTCGACACGGGCAACAGGCTGCGAGAACCATTGTCGGGAATGCCGGTGGTGGTCGTGGAGGGTGAGGCGCTTCACCACATTTTGCCCGAGCACCTGCGCCCGGCCGTGGCGGCCATGGAAACCGGGGACCTCGAGCCGGTCAGCCGGCTGCTTGCCTCGGAAAGGTGGTCATCCCGGTTCCGCGTCATTCCTTTCGCGTCCATCGGGCGGGAGCACGGACTTTTGATCGGATTCCGGCCCGATGAGGTGCGGGTCGTCGTGGACGGCCGGGCCGTGCCCGTCGGCCCGTGCATTCTGGGGCTGTGCCAGGGGCGGCTCGACCCGGAGGGAGCCTACCGGGCACTAATCCATCCGGAGTTGGTTCATCCGGGCATCGTTCATCCGGAATTCGCCCGGCCGGCCCAGGCCGTGGGCGGTCCGGCATCGACTCTCGCTGCAGGGAGGGCGCCGTCAGCCGATGGGACCCGTCGTGTTTAGATACCGGCTCCTCGTCCGCGTGTGGCTCATGCGGGTACTGGGGAGGTGGTTGGCCCCGCGGGTATGGTACGTCGGTTCCAGCGAGGTGCTCCCTCCTCCCTTAAGCCCTGCGGAGGAAGCGGCGCTCGTGCTGCGCCTGCGGGACGGCGACACGTCCGTGCGGGGAGCGCTCATCGAGCGCAACCTGCGGCTCGTCGTCTACATCGCCCGCAAGTTCGACAACACGGGTGTCTCCATCGAGGACTTGGTCTCCATCGGCACCATCGGGCTCATCAAGGCCGTCAACACCTTCGATCCGGGAAAAAACATCAAACTGGCCACGTACGCTTCCCGATGCATCGAAAACGAGATCCTCATGTACCTGCGGCGCAACAGCAAGACGCGGGTGGAGGTCTCCTTTGACGAGCCTCTCAACACGGACTGGGACGGCAACGAGTTGCTGCTGTCGGACGTGATCGGCACTGAAAGCGACGTTGACCGCCGCCTGGAGGAGGAAGTCGACCGGGCGCTCCTGAGCATTGCCATGGAGCGGCTCACCGGCCGCGAAAAGCGCATTATGGAACTGCGGTTTGGGCTTGGCAGCGGCCGGGAGAAAACGCAAAAGGAGGTCGCCGACCTCCTCGGGATATCCCAATCATACATCTCCCGCCTGGAGAAACGGATCCTGCGCAAGCTGCGCCGCGAGATGCAGCGGATGGAGGGAATTCTCTAGGCGCTCCGGGCCAGGCCGGTGCTGGCGCCCGGCCCGCGCCCGCCGCAGGGGCTTGCCGGCGGGCGCGCACCACCTTGCCCGCCGGCAGGGCCAATCGCCGACGGCCGCTAGGACGAGCGGCGCCGCAGGAAAGCGGGGATGTCCAGGTCGTCGTTGGCGAACGGCTTGAGCTCAAGCTCCTGGAAGCTCTTGCGCCGGCCGTTTCCCCGGCTGCCGCCGCCGTCAAAACCGGTAGCGATGACGGTCACCCGTATCTCATCCTTGAGCGACTCGTCGATGACCGCGCCGAAGATGATATTGGCCTCCGGGTCGGCCGCCTGCGCGATGATCTCGGCGGCGTCATTCACCTCAAACAGGCCCAGGTTGGAGCTGCCGGTGATGTTGAGCAAGATGCCCCGGGCCCCCTCAATGGAAGCCTCCAATAGCGGGCTCGAGATGGCGGCCTTTGCGGCCTTGACGGCGCGCTCCTCGCCGCTGGCCACACCGATGCCCATGAGGGCCGACCCGGCGTTGGCCATGATGGTGCGCACGTCGGCAAAGTCCAGGTTGATCAGGCCGGGGACAGTGATGAGATCCGAAATGCCTTGCACGCCCTGGCGGAGCACGTCGTCGGCGAGGCGGAACGCTTCCAGGATGGATGTCTTTTTCTCGGCCACCTGCAGGAGGCGATCGTTGGGGATGACGATGAGCGTGTCCACCTTGTCCCGCAGAGCGGCGATGCCCTGCTCGGCCTGCTGCTGGCGACGCCGGCCTTCAAAGGCAAACGGCTTGGTCACGACGCCGACGGTCAAGGCGCTGACTTCCCGGGCGATCTCGGCCACGACCGGCGTGCCACCGGTGCCCGTGCCGCCGCCCATGCCGGCGGTGATGAACACCATATCGGCGCCTTCC
>CALFSR010000044.1 GCA_937916565.1 uncultured Bacillota bacterium
CACCGCGACGCCGCATTTCTCCCGTCCCGGATCGATGGCCACCACTACGGGCTCCATCGTCCCACCCCCGGCGCCGTTGCCTACTGTTCGCCTCCAATTATACCAAGAAACCCCCGGGGAACCCAAATCCCCCGGGGGTTTCTCTTAGTGCCTACCCGGCGCGCTCGCCCAGGCTTAGAACGTGAAGCCCAAGCCAGCCTGGATGCTCGAGTAGGAGTAGTCCTTGTAATCCGGGTCGCCGGCCTCGTTGCCCGACGACTGGCCCCACTTCCCGCTCAGCGTGAAGTCGAAGCTGTCGGCAATCGGGTACTTGATGCTCAGCGACGCCGTGGTGTCCACCGCGTTCAGCTTGACCTTGCCGTCCGTGCCCCGGCCGGTCACGACCTTATAGGTCGCGTCCACGGTCGCACCGAGAAGCTGCCGCTTAATCCCGATGGACCAGGTCGTCTTCGGGCTGGAGGCGTAGGTCAGGCCGTCCACGGAGCGGAGCTGGTAGCCGTAGCCGAGCGTCACGTCCGCAACGCCCAGGTCGAGGGTGTAGTCGGCACCAAACTCCGTCGTCCGGATGCTCGCATCGCGGACACCGTCGCCGCTCGTGTCAACCCGCTCCAGCGTGAAGCCGGCATTGAGAGCCAGGTTGTCGGTGGCCGCGAACTTGAGGCTTGCGGACGCCGTGTCCTGGTTGAACACGTTTGCGCTCGCGCCGTCGTTCTTCGAGGAGGCAACCTCCGGATTCCAGTTGCCCGGCTCCGTCCACTCGTCGTCCTTAATCGGGTTCTGCTCGGTCTTGATGCTGCCGCTGAACGTCAGCGCCTCGGTGAGCGCGTAGTCCTTGACCGCCACGCCGATGCCCAGATGGCTGCGGTTGGTCCAGCTCGGGCTCGTCCAGTTGGAGAGCGTGGCATTGACGTGCGTCACCGTAAACGTGAACGGCAGGCCCAGCTTGAAGTCGCGGCTCAGGTCAACCCGCAGCGCCTGCGTCTGGCGATCCGCGTCCCGCGTATCGTTGTACGCCCGGGCGCCCAGCTTGAACCCAAGCAGGTCGAGATCCTTAAAGCCGAACATCATCCAGTCGGTGAACTGGCTGCCGTCGAGCTTCTTGTCGTGATGGCCCTTCTCGGCCAGCGCCGTCAAGCCCCAAACCGGAGCGGAAGCCTCCACCACGTACTTGCGCTGGTCGGGCAGCAGGTCGCCGTCCTGGGTCCGCAGCCACTTCCCAAGATGCGGCAGGGTCGGCCGCGGGTCGTTCGGGTCCGCCGGCGCATAGGCGCCGTCCACCGAGCGGTAGGTAAACGCTACGTCCACGGAGCCGATGGTCGTCGAGATCTTGCCGTCGATCGCCGGGTGCTCCTTGTACAGGGCGTAGATCCAGTCGTACTTCAGCCCGCCGGTCTCGCCGTACGCCTGCACGGACGCCGACCGGTCCTCGGCGGTCCACCACAGGTAGTTGGCCTGCAGGTTGAGGCCGTCCGCCAGCGGAATGGTGGTGGTGACGCCGTACAGGTTGCGTCCATCGTCCGGCGTGACACCCGGAGTCGGGAAGCGGCTCGCGATGAAGCGGCTGCTGACGTTGCCGATCTGCGTCTCGACGATCGCACCGCCGCGATTCGCAGAGGCGACCTTCGCGTTGTAGGTGTCCGCGTTGAACGTGTACTTGTTGAAGCCCTGGGCCAGCTCGGCGCCGGTCACGCTGCCGAAGTACGCCATGCGCAGGGCCCCGTTGGTCGTCACCTTCACATGCAGATCCGTCAGGTTGATGGTGGACGTCGTGCTGCCAAAGAGCGGCGCACGGAGGCGAATGCCGCCCTCGACCGTGACGTCCTCCGAGGGCTTGAAGGTCGCCTTAAGGCCCACCGCGGTCCGGAAGAAATTCGCCGGAGAGATGGACGAGCTGTCCTTGTCCCGCGGATCGCTCGGCACACTGTTGCCCGTCGAAGTCTGGGTCAGCTCATACTCCGCCCGGATCTCGCCGCCGAGCACCGGCCGGCTGGACAGTTCGGCGACCTGGTCCTGGAGCGCCGCCACTTCGTCCTGCAGCGCCTCAAGGCGGGTCAGCGCCCGCTCGGCCGTCAGCCGAGCCCGGTAAGCCTGCTGGTCCGCCCGCTGCGCCCGCTCCATGGCCCGGAGGGCCTCGGCGCGCGCCTGGTCCCCCTGGGCCGCGGCCTCCGCCATAGCCTTGGCCGCGAGGTCGTGGGCCTCCTGGGCCAGAGCCAAAGCAGTTCCGGCGTCGCTGTGAGCCATTTCCGCGATCTTGCTGGCCCGGTCCGCCGCCTCGAGGGCGGTGGCCGCCGAGGCAGCCGCCCGCTCCGCGGCAAGGCGCGCCCGGTACGCACGATCCTGGGCGCTGTCGGCCGCTTCCTGCGCGCTGCCGGCCAGCGCGGTCGCTTCAATCAACTCAGCCTCGCTCGCGCCCTGGGCCTGCAGCTGCTGAACGAGGGTCCACGCCGCTTCGGCCTTGGCGAGAGCTTCCGCCGCGGCGTCGGCCGCCGCGTCCGCAGCCGCCTGGGCGGCGTCAGCGATCCCGCGGGCCGTCTCGGCGGCGCTGTGAGCCTGCTGAACCTGCTGCTCCACAGCGGCCAGCCGCGTGTTGACGGTCGTAAACAGGCGCTCGAGCTCGGATACCCGTACGCCGAGCAGCTCAAGCTCGGAGCCGAAGTCCATCGACAGAGCAACGACGGCCGTGGCGATCTCATCAGCCCGCTCATCCACGTAGGCCTTGAGCGCCTCGGGATTGGCCAAGCCGGCAATCGCGCCGGGCTCCATGCCGCCGAGTTCTTGCCTGATCTGGTCGGCGGCCACGGCCCGGACCGCAGCCTCCATCTCAGGCGAGAGCTGGATCGTGGTGTGGACGGTGCCGTCCGGATGAACATGCTGGCCGGCGATGAAGTGGCTGTGGGCCGCCTCCATGTCCGCCGCCAACTCGTTAACGGCCGCCCAGAGCTCGGCCAGCTTGGCATCGACGGTCGAAGCGATGCCGGCCTCAATCAAGGCCTCAAACCGGGCCAGGATACGAGCGAACACCATCGCCATCTCGTAGCGAGTGAAGGTGCGCTCGCCCCCGAAGGTCCCGTCCGGATACCCCTCGACCAGGCCAGCCGCCGCCAGCGTCGCGACGGCGTCATACGCCCAGTGGTCGAGAGGGACATCCCGGAACGGATTGGCCTGGCCAAAAGCAGGCACTGCGACGGCCCATGCCATCACCAGGGCCAGGGTCAAGGCCAGTCCTTTCTTGGTCATACTAGTTCCCCCTCATGGTTGGGATCCAACCGGGTTCTCCTCCTGCCGTGCACAGCGTCCTGAAAGCAAAAGGTCCCCGACCCCCGGCTAAACCCGCGCTGTGAGTGTCCCTGTTTCCTCACCCGGGCCGTGCCGTGCCGATCGGCTACCCCCGGACGCCAGCCCCCGTGCGCCGCTCCGGTCGTGGACAATCCGGATTGCACCTCCTTTCCGTCCACCCGGTGGTGCGCACGGCAGCCAAACAGTCAGAGAAACCCTGAATCGCTTGATTCGAGGCGTTCCAGCGAAATCCTGCTTGACCTGGAAAGAATCGCGGTGCCGGAACGGCGTCACGATGCGATTTGGCCACGATTTCCATTGCGGCGGAACTTGGAGGATCGCCCGCGATCAGCTCGCGGGCTCGACTTCGAGGCGAATCCGCAGGGGCCATTCGGTGTTGAGGGTGTCAGCGGCGGCGACGGCCTTCACCCGCGCCGGACCTCCCAACTGCTCGACCCGGCTCAACGTGTCCACGAACTCCTGCAGGCTGACGCCCTCGGACACAAACCCGTCCTCGTCCGTGAGCATGCCGCGCGCGATGGCGGCATCATAGACCGACTGCAACAACCGGATCAGCTCATCCCGCACAAGCCCGCTGGCCCGTCCTTCTACGACGGTTTCCGCAATGACTTCGTCCCTGCGGTAGATGAGCTGTTCCTCGATGAGCACGAACTCCACCGTCAACGGCTCGCCGACCGTCGTGTTGTAGAGGGAGACGACCCGCACGACCCATCGCTGGGGTGTCGAGGCCAAGAAACCAGCAACGGTCTCAAAGGCGCTGCCCGGCAGCTGCAGCGCGGTCGGGGGCTGGGCACCGGGCAGGCGCGCGCCCCGCTGCACCGCGACGAGGTCCGCCCGCTCCAAGAGCTCCAGGAGCTGTTCTTCCACCTGCTCCAGAGGTCCACCGCCTTGGAGCACGGCCGCCAAAACGATGTCCCCGGCCTGAAACGCCAGCTCCCCGCCGCGGACGATATCGAGCTGCAGGTTCATGGCCCGGATCTGGGCCTCTTTGACCTCGATCTCCTCCTCCATCCCCGCGATGCGCGCCTGCATTTCGTCGATGCGGCGCTGGAGTTCCTCGCCGATCTGCTGGAGGTTGTTGACCCGCTGGCGGGTAAACTCGAGGTTGTCCTGGGCTTCAGCCAGAGCGGCCACCGCTTGCTCGTACTCGGCCCCGATTCGCTCGAGCCGCTCCTCCACGACGGCCAACTCCCGGGTGGCCGCGTCCCGCTGGGCCTGGGTGCGCTCAAGCTCCGCCTGCTGGCGTGTCAGTTCCTCGACGACGCCCTCGTACTGCAGCCGGGTCGTCGCCAAGGCCTGCTGGATCTCCTGCATGCGGAAAAGGGCCGTCCGGACTTCTTCGGAGGCAATCGACAACATAGCGAGGCTGGCGGCAACGATCAGGACGCCCGTGGTGACGGTGATGACGATGGAGGTGTGCTTGGGGCGGAGACCAAAGATGCTGAGCCGCTTGCGGCCAACGCGCATGCCGACCTTGTCGCCGAGGTAGGCGATGATGCCGCCCAGCACGATGAGGATGACGATCAAGGGCAGGCCGTACAACCGCCGTTCACCGTCCTCGCACGCCCGCTTAACGCCGGCCGGCCCGAACCATCAGCGCGCCGCCCGCCGCACCGAGGACCAAATTCTGCAACCAGGCGCCGGCCCACGGAGGGACGTGCCCCCCTTGCGCCAGCGCCGTGCCGAGGGTCATCAGCACGTAGTAGGCCAGGATGACGACCATGCTCAAGCCAAAGCCAACCGAGGAGGCGGACCGGTGCGACTGCACCCCCAGGGGAGCGGCCAGAAGGGCGAAGACGAGACTGGCGGCCGGCAGGGCGAACTTCGTGTGCAGCTGCAGCAAGTACTCCCGCACGTCGACGCCGCGCGCCTCCAGGACGGCGATGTGGTCGCGCAGCTCCCGGATGGTCATCTCTTCCGGACTCTTCTGGGCCGCGGCCACCTGTTCGGGGCGGTAGGCGACCGAAATCGGCTGGCGTCCCTCCTGGAAGTCAATGCTCATACCCGGCTCGCCGTCGTGAATGTGGATGACGCCGTCCTCCATCCACCACGTGTCGGTTTCCCACACGACGCGCCGCGCGTACGTCGTCCGAACGGGGCGCCCGCTGGCGAGCTCCACGATGGTCACGTCCCGCATAATGCGGGCTTGTCCATCATACTCGGCCGCGTAGACGAAACCTTTCAAAAAACCGGCCTGGTACTCCCTGAGTATAACATTGCGCGTCACCGCCGGCAATTGGCCGCCCTGGACGTCCTCAACGAGCACCCGCCGGTACTCGAAGTTGGCCGCCGGCGCCACCCATTCGTTGATGGCCAGCGTCAGGAACATGAAGAAAACACCAAGGGCCACCAGGGGACTGACGATGCGGTAAAAGCTCACCGTGCCCGCCTGCATGGCCACGATCTCGCTGCTTGCGGAGAGGCGGCTCAGGCTAAGGAGCCCCGCGAGGAGAACGGCCATCGGAAACGTCCACACCGCGATCTGCGGCAGCCGCAGCAGGACCAGCTTGAGCACGATGACGAGCGGCGCCCCGTAGTCGACCGCCGTGCGCACCAATTGGATGAGATCGACGCTCAGGAAGAGCGCCGTAAAGGCCAGGACCCCGAACACGAGCGGACCGGCCAGTTCCCGGAGCATGTAGCGGTCGAGAAGTCTCACAGCCGGAAACGCTCTCCAAGGTAGAATTTGCGGGCGATCGGGTCCTCCGCCACCGACTGAGAGTCTCCGGAAACCAGAATCCGCCCCTCGTGCATGATATAGGCCCGGTCGGTGATGGCCAAGGTCTCCCGCACGTTGTGGTCGGTGATCAAGAGTCCGATGCCGCGGCGGCGCAAGTGCGCGATGACCTCTTGCAGTTCGGCCACCGCGATGGGGTCGACGCCGGCGAAAGGCTCGTCCAACAACAAAAAGGACGGGCCCGCTGCCAGGGCCCGGGCAATTTCCGTGCGCCGCCGCTCGCCGCCCGACAGCATGAAGCCGTATTGCCGCCGCACGTGCGACAGGCGGAACTCGTCGAGCAACGCTTCAACGCGGGAGCGGCGCTCCTCCCGCGGCACGCCGACGGCCTCCAAGACCGCCAGGACGTTCTCTTCGACGGTCAGTTTGCGAAAGACCGACGCTTCCTGGGCCAGATAGCCGACGCCCAGCCGCGCCCGCCGGTACATCGGCTGCCGGGTAACGTCGCGCCCGTCGAGCTCGATGCGCCCGCCGTCGCAGCGCTCAAGTCCGACGATCATGTAAAAAGTCGTCGTCTTGCCAGCCCCGTTGGGCCCGAGCAAGCCGACCACCTCGCCCCGGTCCACCCGCAGGTTGACGCCGTCCACGACCCGCCGGCCGTGATATGCTTTCACGAGCCCTTCGGCCACGATGCTCACACGAACCCAGGCCTCCCGTCGCCGAAGGTTGCTTCGGTGACGAAGGGGCGGGTACCTGCCGCGAATTGCTGGGCGCCGGCGCCGCGACATATGGCCTCACTAAACGCCCGGCACACGGCGCCCACGCCGGCGCCCCGGATCTGGCCGGCCACGATGGCTACGCCGCGCGCCCCCGCCTGGAGGGCCGACGCGGCCTCATCCGGATGGCGAAGACCTGCCGCGATGACCGGTGCCGGAACGTTGCCCGCCACGCCCGCAACGGGCCCCTCATACAGCACGAAGTCAGCACCTTGCCCTGCAGCGCTCAGGGCCTCGCGCGGGTCTGTGGCGAAAACGCCGACAATGCCCTCACTGCCCGCGAGCCGGCGCGCCAGCACGGCCGGCATGTCATCCGGGCCCAAAAGCACACCGTCGGCGCCGATGGCCAGCATGACGTCGACGCGCCCGGCCACGATAAGCGGCACACCGTGCCGGCGGGTGACCTCCGCCAGCGTTCGCCCGGTTTCGATCTGGCGGCGGGTCGATCGGGAGCCGCCCGACCACTGCACCACCGTGGCGCCGGCCTCGATGGCCTCCGTCGCCACGGCCGCCGGGTCGACGCGCCGCCGTCCTTCGTCCACGATCACATAGAGCCTGTAATCCGCCTTGCCCACGTCTCCATCTCCCCTCGCCGGCCGGGGTCAGCGCAAGCGCTTGCCGATGATCGTCAAGTACCGGGGATATCCCGGTTTCGACTGGAAACCCAACACCTGGTAGCCCAAGCACTGGTAGAAGCGAACGAGGAAAGGCAACGCGGTGCGCACTTGTCCCCGGAGCTCCACCACGCCCATCTGGCGCGCCCGCTCCTCCATCCACCGCATGAGCGCCGCACCGATGCCTTCGCCGCGGTATTCCGGCAGCACGGCCAAACGGGACAACGTCCAGCGGCGCTGGCCCTCGCCGTTGCGTCCCGGTGTGCAGCGGACGGTGCCTACCGGTGTGCCGCCCAACCACGCCAGCGCATGCCCATGGCGCCGGCTGCGGATGTCCAGAGCAATGCTGGTCGGGGTCGAATCAAACACCTTCAGGGGCGGGACGACCTTGCCCCGGTACGGGGCATACGCCTCCATCAGAATCCGGTGCACGATGGCCGCTTCTCTCGGCCGCGCCATCCTGATCACTACGTCCACAAGCCGTCCTCCCCCGCCACGCCGCCGGTGTGTCCGGCGGCGCCGGACATACCGGCAGGATCCGTGACCAAACACCCTGCCGGCGCGTACGCTATGGTGCCGGCCGGGAACGTAGTAACATATGACTCCGGCGGAAATCAGGTGAAGGACCGATGGCGTTCAGCACTTGCCTGACGCTGCACCCCCGGGAGGGCGGCCCGGGGCTGGCGATGCCTCCGGACATCCTGGCGCAGCTGGGGCTGTTTCCGGGTCAGACCATACGAATGCAGACCAAGACGCAGCAGGCGACGCTGCGGGTGGAATCCGCTGACTTCCTGCCGCCCGGGCAGGCGATGCTGGACGCCCGCGTCCTGCAACGCCTACACCTGCCGCCCCGTTGGCCCCTGCAGCTGCGGCACGTGGGCTCAGGGGAGCTTCTGGTCGGGCCCTTTGTGGGCATCTTGTGCCAGCGGAGCGGAGCGGGCAGCCCCTACGGGCCGCAGACGACGTTTTTCCGTCGTCTTATCCGGCTTGGGCGCAGCATGCACATGGCGGTCTACGTGTTTGAGCCCGGGGACGTCAACCGGGCGGTGGGCGCCGTCGCGGGCTGGACGTGGCTGGACGGGCGGGGATGGGTGCGGCGGCTGTTCCCGATTCCCCACGTGCTCTATGACCGGGGCTATGTCACGGCCCCGGTCCTCCGGCTGCAGCGGTGGCTCCGGGTGCGGGCCCGCGTGCAGCAGTTCAACGCGTTGGTGGGCTCGAAGTGGTGGGTCTACCGGCTCCTGGCCCGCTTCCCGGACCTTAAGCCGCTTCTCCCTGAAACGCGGGTGCTCCGGACAACGGGGGATCTGATGTCCATGCTGAGACGGTACGGAACCGTGTACGTCAAATCCGCGGGGGGAGGAAAAGGCATCGGGATCTGGGTCATTCACGCCGGCGGCGGAACCTTCTCCTACCGATACACCGACGCCCAAACCCGCATCCACCGGGGGCGGACGGCCAACCTGGCCGCCGTTGTCCAGCACCTGCTCAGTCGCCCGCGCCAGCCGTGGCTTATCCAGCCCCGGGTCGACCTTGCCCGCTGGAGGGGCCGCATCTTTGACGTCCGGGTGCTCGTCCAGCGGGACGGCCGCGGCGAGTGGCAAGTTACGGGCACGGGCGCCCGCATCGGCCGGCGGGGCAGCATCATCTCCAACCTTTACGGCGGCGGCGACGCCTGGCCTTTGGAGCCGGTTCTCGCGGAAAGCCTGGGCATGACCGCCGCTGACGCCGCCGAGCTGCGCCGGCGCATCGAGGAGATCGCCCTGCGGGTGGCCGACGAAATCGATCGCGCCTGCCGGCGTACCGGCTACGTCGGCGAACTGGGCATCGACATCGGTATCGACCGGGCCGGAGGGCTGTGGTTCTTTGAGGCCAATTCCCGTACGGGGCGCAACCTCTTCCGGCAGGCCGGCCTTCTCGACAGCGGCCGGCTGGCGGACCGGCGGCCGCTGGAGTTCGCGCTCTACCTGTCCGAGTTCGCGGCGGCAGCCGCCAACGTCGAGCAGGCGTTCGCTTAGGCGGGTGCCCACAGCCGCACGATGGCGTCAGCCATGCGACGGGCCGCTCCGGGCGGCCCGAGCCGCTCCCGGCCCGTCGCCGCCATGCGGGCCCGGCGGGCCGGGTCCCCAAGAATCGCCGCGGCCTCCGCGGCCACCGCCGCCGGGTCCGGCGGCGCGACGGCGAGCGCCTCGCCCAGGAGCCGCTTCTGGGCCCGCAAGAACCGGGGGCCAAACTGCACGCCCGGCCCCGGAAAGGCGACGACCGGTTTCCCGAGGCCGGCGGCCTGTTCGTTGGCGGTGCCCGCCAGGCCCATGACGACGTCCGCCGCCTGCAAAACGTCGCCAAAGACGCCGGAGGTCAGCCGCAGCTCGACGCCGTCTTTGATCAGAGCGACGGGCAACGCTTGCTGCGGTACGCCCGCGGCCCCGGCCGGCGCCGACGCCGCTACCCAGCCGCGAGCGACCAGCGCCGCCCGGGCAGTATCCATGTCCAAACCCGGCGCCAGCGGGACAAGCCCGACAAGGGCTCCTTCCGACCCGCCCAGGATGAGGGCCAGCCGCTCCAGGCAATCCGCGAGCACGCCCAGGTTTCCGTACGCGTCGGCCCGGCTGCCCGGCAACAGCGCCACGACGGGGCCTTGACCCGGGGCAACCGGGGAGCAGCCCGTCACCTCCAGGGCGTCCATCATCAAGTTGCCCTCCCACGAGGCAGAAACGCCCATGCGCCGCAGGTCGGCCGCGGTCGGTTCGTCCCGGGTGAACACGTGCTGGCATCGCCGGCGCATCCACAAGGCCTCGAGACGGGAGTGCCCGTGGATATAGCTGGACTTGGCGGTAGCTACCAGGATCAGGGGGCGTCGCGGCAGGCAACGGCCTGCCACCCAGCCGCAAAAGGTGTCGCCCACGGCGAGAGCCGCGTCCGCCCACGCCCCTTGCGCGCGCAGGAAGTGCATCTGGCGCCGGAACTGGCCGGCGAGCCCGGCCCGCAAGTCCCGCCAGACCGCATCCCACGTAGGCCGGACGAGCCCTCCCGAGGGCACCCGCACCCGGGGCCCCGGGGCAGCGACGCCCGCCTGTTCCAGTAACCTCCCGTCTCCCACCAGGGGCACGGCGCGGATGCGGGCTGCCGGCCAACGTTCCTCCAGCGATTTGATCAAGCACAGGGCAAGCCGGTCTTCCCCGTGCCCGTTCGTAACGAGAAGCACATTCACGGCTCGTCACCGAGCGGAGGGTGCGCCGGGCCGCGGCCGTTGCCGCAAGGCCCAGCAGCCCCGGAGGCTTCGCTGCCGCCAGCCATCTCGATCAGCCGGGCGGCGATGCGCTGCGACGCGCCCGGAGGCCCCATGACTTGCCGCAGGGCGGCCCGCATGGCCTCCCGCCCCTTAGGGTCAGCCAAAACCCGGGCTGCCTCGATGGCCACATCCTCGGGCCTCAGCATGCCCCGGACCTCCGGCACGATGGCGCGGCCCGCCTTGCGGTTGGGAATGGCGACGAAGGGCGTCCGGTCCGACAGGCGCTGCACGACGGCCCGCTTCCACCGTTTCCCGACCAGCGGGACCCGCTCGACGTACTGGACGACGCCGGGCAACGGGATGGACTCGGCGAGGTTCAGCGGGACCGCCACGACCATGGGCAATCCCATCGCGGCCATCTCCGCCGTGTTGCTGCCCGGCACCGTCAGCGCCAGGTCCGCCACCTGCATCACGTCGTAGGGCGCGCCCCGCAACGCGGGCACGACGAGGCCGCGCCCGGTCACCGCGCGCCAATGATCCCCGTATGGCTCCAGCTTCACCGGCGTCCCCCCGAGGGCTCGAGCCGGCGTGCCGTCTATCTCCGACGGCGCGACAAAGGGCGCAAGGCTCATGACGAACTGCAGTTCCCGGTGGCCTTCCCGCAGTATCTCCGCGGCACGCAAAAGAAACGGCATCGCCTGCTGCAGCTCAAATCGCCGGCTGCCCGGAAATACGGCGACGACCGGCCGAGCGGGGTCCAGGCCGAGCCGCTCGCGAACGGCGTCCGGCGGGCGCGCAGGCTTAACCGCGTCGAGCATCAGGTCGCCGACCACGTGCACCCGCTCCGGTTCCGCACCACGTCGCAGCAGCCGCTCCCGTACGCCTTCCGTGGGGACAAACACTTCCGCAAACCGCCGGGCCCAGCTGCTGCCTCGTTCCAGGTACGCGAGGGCCGGAAACCCCAGCCGGCGTCCAAGCCACAAGGCGTGCACCGGGTCGCCTCCCAGAAACAGCACCGCCCCCCGCCGCGCAAACCCCCGCAGGGGAAGTGGGGTCAACGCATGGCGCCAGTATTCGCCGGGGCCAAAGGCGCGGTCCACCCCCGGCATCGCGGCGGCAACCGGCTTTTCCGCGCCGGTGGCAAAGGCGCAGGGCACGAGGAAAACCCGGATTCGGGCCGACGGCGCCCGCTCCTTGATGGCCCGCACCGTGGGCGCAAGCCACGTCGAAACCTCGCCCGGACTGTTGGCCGTTAGGACAAATTCCATCAGGAAGCCCCCGCCGCGGCGGCCCGGGCAAGCACCACGCGGGCGGCTCTCTCCACGGCGCCGCCGTCGCCGAGGCGAGCCCGCACCTGAGCGAGCTCCCCGCGCATTGCCCAATTTCGCTCCGGCACCAGCAGGCCCAGGACTTCCCGGGCCAAGTTGTCCCCGGTCACGGCGGCCTGCACCAGTTCGGGGATCACGGCGCGGCCCATGACAATGTTGGGCAAGGCAAAGTAGGGCAGCTTCACCAGAAACCGGGCCAACCGGTACGTGCTGCTCGAGACCTGGTAACACGCCACGTGCGGAACTCCGAGCAGCGCGGCCTCGAGCGTGGCGGTGCCCATGCTGATCATGGCCGCGTCCGCCGCGTGCAGCACGTCGTACGTGCGCCCCTGAACGACCGCCAAGGGTAAGCCGGCGGCTTCCGCCGCCATCCGCTCCACGTCCGCGACCCGGAGGGTGTGGGCGACGGGAAGTGCAAAACGGGCCCCCGGCTGCTTGTCCTGGACAAGGCGCGCCGCGGCCAGCATGGGCGGCAAAAGCCGCGACAACTCCTGCTCCCGGCTTCCCGGGAGAAGTCCGATGAGCGGTGCGCCCGGCGCGGCCCCAAACTCCTGCCGCAGCGTATCTCGATCCGCGGTGGGACGCACCCGATCCAGCAGCGGGTGTCCGACGAACTCCACGCGGCAACCCGCCCGGCGGTACGCTTCCGCCTCGAAGGGAAAGACGGCCAAAATGGTGGCGTCAAGCCGAGCGAGCTTGTCCGCGCGCCCCTTGCCCCACGCCCACACCGTCGGGCTGAAATAGTACAGGACGGGAATGCCCTTCCGATGCGCCACTTCGGCCAAACGCAGGTTAAAACCCGGGAAATCGATGCAGACAAGGACGTCGGGCCGCCGTTCGTCCATGGCCTCGGCGAGCCGGCTGAGTACCCGCCGCAGGACGCCGACGCTGCGCAGAGCCTCCACGAAGCCGACGGTGCTCATGCTGGTCGGGTTGAAAACGAGATCGACCCCGGCTTCCTGCATCATCGGGCCGCCCATGCCGAACATCGTCGTCCCCGGGGCCGCGGCCACGATGGCCCGGGCGAGGTCGGCACCGTGCAGGTCGCCGGACGCCTCGCCCGCCGACAGCATCACGCGCCTCATGATCTCTCGTCCCCGGCCACGGTCACCAGCGCAATGCCAAGTTCCTCGACCCGCCGCAAAGTCGCTTCCCGCTCCAATAGCAGTACGCGCTCCGCCTCGACGGCGAGCACGGCGGCCCCTGCGGCCGCCATCGCGGCCACCGTATCCAGGCCGACGGCCGGCAGCTCCAGGTCGATGGCGCGCCGCCCTTTCACTTTGACCACGACGGCCCCGGGTCCCCCCAGCTGGCCCCCGCGCCGGATCGTCGCGTCGGTGCCCTCTGCGGCTTCCAAGGCGAGCACGATCCCGTCCTTGACGACCACCGTCTGGCCGGCGTCGGCCGCGTCCGCCAGCCGCCGGGCCACCATGTAGCCGTAGCGGACGTCGGCCTGCTCCCTGTCCGTAAGCGGCCGCCCGGCGCCAAATCCAGCAGGCACCACGTACTGGGCAAAAAGCTCCGACTGCGGGCGCACCGCGAGGCCGCGGCGGCCCATGTCAGCCACAAACGCCTCGATCAGCGGGTGATCCCCTTGGCCGGCTCGGGCGGAGAGCACCCGCCGCGCAACCGGAGCGAAGTTGCTCTGGAAGAGGGCCGTCTTGGGCACCTTGCCCAGGATGTAGACGTCCCGCACGCCCCGCCCGGTGAAGGCGGCCACGATTCGTTCGTACTCGTGGATGGGAATCGTCTCGCACTCCGCGCCTGCCTCCGCGAGCGCGGCGCACGGGTCACCGGCGGGTAGCGCCTCGCCGCACGCGGCCGCCTCCAATCCGGACGCTAGCGCCACCGCGTGCACACGCCACCCCCGCTCCCGGGCCGCACGCACCCCAAGGACCGGCACGCGCCCCCCGCCGGCGATGATGCCCACCGTTTTCACCGGTCGGTCCCCCTCACCGGCAAATGCCTCGCTCCGAAGCCAGCACAAAGCTGACGAAGTGGTCGCGTTCGGGCGAGGGCGGCACGTGCTCCCGGATGGCCGCGACCGCTTCCTGCAGATGGTGACTGTCCCGGTAGAGGAGCCGGAACGCCCGCTTTAGCTCGGTCCTCCGCTCCGCGCTGAGGCCGGCGCGCTCGAGGCCGACGCTGTTGAGACCGCGCACCCGGGCAGGATGGCCGTCGACGAGCACAAACGGGGGAACGTCCATGGTCACCTTGCTCATCGCGCCCACCATCGCCAGCCGCCCGACCCGCACGAACTGGTGGACCCCGGCCATGCCCCCAAGCACCGCCCGGTCCTCGACGGTGACCATCCCGGACAGGCCAGCGCCCTGGGTCATCGTGACGTGGTCGCCAACGATGCAATCGTGGCCCACGTGCACCATGGCCATCAAATAGTTGTCGTTCCCGAGCTGGGTGAAGCCGCGGCCTGACGGCGTCCCCCGGCTGATCGTCGTATACGCCCCGATCCGGTTGCGGTCGCCGATCACGAGCCGCGTCGGCTCGCCCTTGTACTTAAGATCCTGGGGTTCCATCCCCAGGATCGCGCCAGCCCCGATGACGTTGTCCCGGCCAAGCACGGTGCCGCTGTGCACGACGACGTGGGGTCCAAGGCGTGTGCCCGGACCGATCTCGGCTCCGGCCTCCACGACGCAGTAAGGCCCGATCACGACACCGGCCCCGATCTCCGCAGCCGGATCTACGATCGCCGTCGGATGAATCGATGTCTCGTCTGCCACCCTTCACACCCGCCCCCAAGCAAACATGAGCTCCGCTTCGGCCACGACCTGCCCGTCGACTGTGGCCTCCGCCGCGATCTTGCCGATGGTTCCCCGCACCCGGAGCACCGTGACCTCGATGCGCAGCTGATCCCCCGGCGTCACGGGACGGCGAAACCGGGCGCTGTCGACGCCCGTAAAGAGCGGCACGAGCGCTTCGCCGGCCACGGCCTGGTGGCCTTCCTCAGGCATGAGGCAGATGCCGCCTACCTGGGCCATAGCCTCCAAGATGAGCACCCCGGGCAAGATGGGCAAGTCCGGGTAGTGGCCCGTGAAGAACGGTTCCGTGATAGTCACGTTCTTAATGCCGACCGCGCGCTTGCCGGGTTCAAACTCCACAACGCGGTCCACCATCAGCATCGGGTACCGATGGGGCAGCCGCCGCAAAATCTCCCGTACATCCATGATGCCCACTCCCGTCCGTGTTTCCAGCCAAGGGACGCTCAAGGCCGCACCGGCGGCTTATGCGTCGCTCCCGTTGGTCCCGCCCAGCTGCAGGCTGGACGAATCGCCAAGGTTGAGACACGTGAACGTGCCCCGCACCGTCGCCTTATGCCCGATCAGCGACCCGTCCAGCAGGATTCCGGATACGCAGGCGCCTTCGTTGATAATGCTGTCGCGCACGATGGCGTCCGCGATCTCGGCTCCTGCGGCGACCGACACGTAGGGACCCACGATGGAACGGGTGATCCGGGCCCCCTCCTCGACGACGACCGGCGGGATGAAGATACTGCCCGGCATATCCGGCGCCGGAGGATCGAGCAGGTGCAGCAGATCGCGATTCGTCTTGAGCAACGTCGCCGGGTTGCCGCAGTCCCACCAGTTGTCCACCGGAAACGTGTACAGCGGCTCGCCCTTCTCGATCATCCGCTGCAAGCCGTCGGTCAGCTGGTACTCGCCCTTGACGCGGATGTCCTCCGTGACGATCTCGTGCAAGCACTCAAACAATAGACCGCTGCGGCAAACGTAATAGATGCCGACGACGGCCAGGTCGCTGGGCGGCTCGGCAGGCTTTTCCACCAGGCGCCGCACCCGCGCACCGTCGAGCTCCACGACGCCAAACTGCCGCGGGTCGGGCACCCGCCGCACCCCGATGGTGCTGTGGCCCGGTTTCAACGCCGCCTGGAGATCGGCCTGGAAGATGGTGTCGCCCAGCACGATGAGCACGGGCTCATCGCCGGACACCGCCTCCCGGGCCATGTAGACCGCGTGGCCGAGCCCCTTGCGTTCGGGCTGCTCGATGGCGGTAACCCTAAACTGCGGGTAGGCCTCCTGCACGTACTCCACGATCCGTTCGCCCCACTGGCCGACGATGAGAACCACCTCGTCCACGCCGACCGGAAGCAGGCGGTCGAGGATATGGCCGAGGATGGGCTTGCCGGCCACGTGGACCAGCGCCTTGGGTTGGGTATGCGTGTGGGGCCGCAGGCGGGTGCCGACGCCCGCCACAGGCAGGATGGCCTTCATGCTGGTTGGTGCGCCTCCTCCGTGACTTCTTCCGCGAAGGTTTCCGCCAGTTGCCGCGCCAGCGCGGCGTGCAGGAAATGCCCGGAACGGACGGCGATGATCTGCGCCTCGACGCGGCCGGCCAAGGCGAGATCGCCGATGATGTCCAAGATCTTGTGCCGCGCGACCTCATTGGGAAACCGCAGCGGCGTGACAAGCTCCCGCTCGCCGACGACCACCGCCGCGTCCATCGTCGCGCCGAGCGCGAGCCCCCGCCTACGCAGCGCCTCGACCTCCGCGAGCCAGCCCACCGTGCGCGCGGGAGCGATCTCGACGCCGAATGTAGCCGCTTCCAGCGCGTACTCGGCGAACTGCGTGGGCAAGGCGGGATGATCCGAGACAAACACGTAGCTGATCCGCAGCCCGTCCGCCGGCAGGGCGACGAGATGGGCGTCCCCGTGGGAAACCGCCACCGGCCGCGTCACACGCCTGACGCGACGGGGCTTGTCCAGCTCCACCAAGCCCGCCTCACGGATGAGGTCGACAAAGGCCGCCGCCGCGCCATCGGCCAGGGGCGGTTCGGGAGCGTCCACCTGAACGAGCGCGTTGTCCACCCCCATCCCCGCCAGGGCGGCCATCACGTGCTCCACGGTCCGAATACGGGCGTCGCCCACGCCGATCGTCGTCGAGCGATCGGTTTCGACCACGTGCGCGACGGTCGCGGGTACGATGGGGCGACCGGGCAAGTCGACCCGCTGCCATTGCACCCCGCTGCCCGCGGGTGCGGGCAGGAGGGTCATCCGGCACAGTCTGCCGCTGTGCAGGCCGACGCCCTCCAACGAGACGGGCCTGCCCAGGGTAGTCTGCCGCGCCATGGGCCACGCTCCTTCCGGAAACAGGTTCGCCCTTGCCGGTCTATTCCCTCTCCGAGGCCGCCGTCGGAAGCCAACCGGCCCGCGCGATTTTGATAACTTACACGGCGGGCCCGATGGCGGGCCATCCTAGGACGCGAGCAGGCGGGCGTACCGCCGGGCGATCTCCGAGCGGCCCCGGCCAAACACGACGTCCGGAGGGCCTTCGTCCACGACGGCGCCGTCGTCGAGCAGCACCACTCGATCCGCGGCCCGCAGGGCAAAGCGCACCTCATGCGTCACGACCAACATCCCCGTGCTGCGGGAACGGGCGAGCTCCTCCATCACGTCGAGCACTTCCGCGACGAGGATCGGATCCAAGGCGGCGGTCGGCTCATCCCACAGCATGAGGCGGGGCTCCAGGACAAGCGCCCGGGCGATGGCGACCCGCTGCCGTTGTCCGCCCGAAAGCTGCGCCGGCCGCAGCGCCTCCTCACGGGTCATGCGCACCCGGGCCAGAGCGGCCCGGGCGCGAGCGACCGCTTCGTCCCGCGGCACGCCGCCCAGGACGGGGCCCAGCAGAACGTTGTCGAGCACCGTCAGCCTGTCAATCAAATGGAAGTGCTGAAACACGAAGCCGACCTGCCTTCTCAGCCGGCGCACCTCCCGCTCGGACATGGCGCCGACCGGATTGCCGTCGAAGTAGATCTCGCCAGAGTCCCAGCGGGTTAAGCGGTTGATGCAGCGCAGAAGGGTCGACTTGCCGCAGCCGCTCGGTCCCATGACGACAACCGTTTCGCCGGCCGCGACCGTAAGGCTCACTCCCGCGAGCGCAAGACGCCGGCCGTAGCGTTTCGACACGCCGTCCACATGGAGCAGCACGGTTTCACCTCCCCCGGCGGTTCCGGCAAGAGATCACGGGAACGCGCGCCGGCGCCGGTTGACGAACGACAGGAGCCCGGGCCGCCCCGCGGGCACCACGATCTCCCGCATAATCTGTCCATCCGACAGTCCGAGGGACTGTCCGGCCAAGATCTCCTCCGCCCGCACCGGGCTCAGCC
This sequence comes from uncultured Bacillota bacterium, assembly GCA_937916565.1. Lineage (GTDB taxonomy): Bacteria > Bacillota > Limnochordia > Limnochordales > ZCTH02-B6 > ZCTH02-B6. The sequence goes on from CALFSR010000044.1 coordinate 18,060, forward strand.
GCTCGGCGAGTTGGGCGGTGACGAGGCCCATCCCTGCCCCGAGGAGAAACGCCGCACCGGGTCCCACGAAGGGCAGCTCGGCACCGCTCAGGACGTACACGCAGCCCAAGAGGAAAGCGCCGAGACCCGCGCCGGCGGCCCGGACGGTGCGGGCAGGCACCGCAAGGTGCCGCAACGCGGCGAGCACCGTGGCGTGGTCCAGCAACAAGGCGGCGGCGGCGACGAGCAGCGCCAGGATTCCGGTGACGGAGCGGCGCACGTCGGCGAGCAGCTTGAGCACGAGGGAACGGGGACTTGGATTGACGACGCCGGCGCTCGCGGCCGTCACCGTCACCGCCTGCCCGGTGGCGCGGCGCACGGATTCCTCAAGGGCCGCCGGCGACAGGCCCGCGTCCACCAGCAATTCGAGGCGGTTGTCCCCGGTCGCGCCGCCGGCGGCGCCCTCCACGGCCCGCAGCAGGCTCGTGACTTCGTCGTCCCGCAACTCCTGCAGTTGACGCTGAACGGCGGCGAACATAACGAGCGCCTGCCCTCCGGCGCTCCGCTGCAGTTCCTCCGCCGTGTCGGCCAAAAGGTGAAGGCTTTGGCGGAGCCCGTTGAGAACGTCGGCGTCCGCGGCTGCTCCTGCCCCGTCATCGCCCTCTTGTACCGGCTGCAGCCGGCGCAAGATCGCCGCGGCCGCGACCTCAAACAGTGCCTCCCGCACGGCGGCCGTTCCGTCCCCCGCCTGGATCGCCCGGGCCAGCCGCTCGGCCCGGGCCGCGCCGGCGGCGGCGGACGCTCCCGGGACTATCATCCCGGCGACCGTGTCGATCTGCGCCGCGGCTTCGCGGGCGGTCTGGGCCAGTTGCAAAAGCGCTTCGCCAAACGGCGCTCCGGCCCCGAGCGGATCATCGCCGCCTTCGCCGAGCGCAGGCAGCGGGCGTTGAACGACCGCCTCTCCCGCCTGCCCGCCCGTGAGGCCGTCCTCCATGCGAAACGCCGCCTGGCGGAGCGGCCCGGGCGTAAGCGGGCTTTCCGGTGGCGAGGCCTCCGGCGATGATACCGGCGCTCCGCCGCCCGCGTCCCCCTGGACGATGATCCCGACGGCGTCGCCCGCGTCGTAGCCCGTCACTTCGACCACGAGATGCTCGGGATCAGGCGCTTCCCCTGGCACGGGCGGCGCCTGCGCCCGGCCTTGCAGCACAATCCGGTCACCAACCCCCAGCTGGACTCCCTCCGCCGGAGTGACCCGCACCTGGGCGGCAAGCGCTCGGAGAACGTCCCGGAGGACCGCGAGAGGCGCCTGCCCCGTGGCCTCCGAGACGGTCACATCGGCGACCAGGGAAGACCCCAGGGCCGCGTACGCTGCTTCCGCCCCGGGCCCGGTGAAGTCGCGAGGGAAGCGGACCTCGAGCACCTGGCGCCCTTCGACCAGTTCTTTCAGGCGGGCAGCGACCGGCGCCTGCGACTCAAGATGCTCGAGCATAACGGTCACGCTGGAGCCGTGCCGCACTACGAGGCGGACGCCGGGGATGGCCGCAGCCTCCCGGGCGAGGACGGCCTGTACGCCCGGCCGGAGGCCGCTCACGGTTAGGCTTGGTTCCAGCAGCCACATGTGGCCGTTGAAGCCGGGAACTTGTCCCAAGAGGTCGAGGAGCTCCTCGAGAAACTCCTGGCGCAAGAGCCGATCGGGAATGCGCACAAAAAAGTTGGCATTGCCTGCGACGGTGATGCCCCGCTCGATTTCGACGTCCGGCCACCGGCTGCCCGCAAGATGCGTGAGCTCCCGTTCGGCCGCGGCCAAGTAGTCTTGCCGGACGTGCACAACAAGCTGGTACTCGCCCGCATCACCCAAGAGGCCACTGACCGCATCGCCGAAGGCGGCGTCCAAGGCGCGTGCGACCCCGGCCGCCGCGGCCGCGCCGGCGAGCACCGTCAGCAGCACGACGATGGCATATTCCATCCAGAAGTTTTCCCTGAAGAACTCGTTGAGACGGGGCATCCCGGCCGACCAGCCTTCCGGCAGAGCGCGGCGGGCGCCTGCCGGGCCGATTATAACACGCAGCTATTGGCGGGCGGCCATGGAGTTGGTGCCAAGGGGGGCAGATGCTGCCTGCCCCCCCCGAAGCAGGACTTAGTCGGCGGGACCGGGCAAGCGGGCCGCGCTGCGCCCGACGGACAGCAATGCGTCCGTGCGGGTGTTGAGGACAACGAACTCGGCCGAAAACGCCCGGTCCGCATCCTCCACCTGGACGTTGCCGATGAGAACCAGAATCCGGTCACCGGGCAGGAAATCCACCAGAAGCGACTGCAGCGCCGCGGAGCTGGAGCGACGTGCGGCGAGCTGCGCCTCGATAACCGGCAGCAGCTGGGCGTATTCGCCGTAGTGGAGCTCCTCGGCGCTGCCGCGGGCGTCCTCCTGGGTGAAGCGCACGTTGCCGCGAGCCAAGGCGGCCTCCGTATCGAGGTCGAGTTCCAGCAAGTCCGCCGCCAGGTCCAGCGGATCATCGCCTTGGTCCATAAGCTCCACGGCGCCCCGGAGCACGACGCGCCTTTGGCCTTCATCGTATTGGAGCTCATCGGACCATGCGACCCGCCGGCGGTGGCTCACCTGGCTGCGCCCGAGCACCCGCACCACGTCCCGGCCGTCGACGCGCTGGACGACGAGCAGGGCGTCTTCGTCAAGGATATTGAGGACGATCTCATCGTCGCCGCCGGCCCCGCCTTCCCCCGCGCCTTGCGCGTGACCCGGGGCCAGAGCGGCCAACAGGAAGGTGAGAGCAAGACACAACCCCCACAAGTAGCGCCATCCGGACCTCATCTCTCCTGCAACCTCCTTGCGAGGGCATCCGCCCTCTCCATGGCTTGCCGCCCGTTGTCCGGGGCGGCCACCCGGCTACGGTCAGCCGTTAGGCTCCTCATCCGTTCCCGGCGCTTCGCCGCCGGGAATCAACAGGACCTGTCCCTGCCCGTAACCTTCGAAACGCTCCTCTTCGAGCCAGTACACCACTTCAGGCATGCGAATGCGGCCCCCGCCCGCCCGCTCGATCCAGACATCGCCCCTCAGGTGGACGACGTCATCGTCCAGATCGGCCTCCATGGAGCTCGCCCGGATGCGGTCGCCGCCGGCGGTAAGCAGCACGGCGCCGGGGGACACCACCTTCTCCTCCGCGGCGCGCCACTCCAGCTGTTCGCCGGACAGCCGGACCCGGCCCTCGTACACCAACTCGACGGCGCCGGTCAGGATGAGGTCGTTGGATTGCCGGTGCCAGCGGCCGTCCGCCGCGCTGAAGGTGACAAAGACGTCGCCATCCCGGTACAACACACCGTGCTGGATATCCTCAATCCGCACCCAGTCCCCCTCGTCGGCGATGGCGCCGGCCTGCAGCTCAAACTGGCGGTTGCCCTGGTGGCGGCCGACGACGCGAGTCGACACGAGCTGCGGGCGCGCATCCTCCGGCGCCGCCGGTGGGGGCGCCGGAGGCTCGGCGCCGCGCTGCAGGACCGCCCATCCGATGGCCACAGCCGCCGCCACAAGCAGCAGCCAGAAACGTCCCGACCTGCCGGGTGCGTGCCTCCACCCCAATCCCCGTGTCCCTCCGTCGTCCCGGCCGGGCGCTACTGCCCCAGGAGCTCGGACAAAAGATCGGACTCAAACATCAGCTTGTTCTCCGAAGCTCCCACGGCGACCCGGCTGGACGGGAAAGCCGTAATATGGTACTCGAGCCAGACCTCTTGCCGCTGGTGGTCGTAGCGCAGCCGTATTTCCCGGCACTCGGCGTCGTGGGCGATAAAGATCTCGCTGCGCGGGAACGAGTTGTTGGTGGCGTCGAAGATAGCGGTCAAACCGGCCTTCCACCCGCTCTCGAACGTCATCTCGATCTGAGCGTCAACCCGCTCCAGCGCACCGTTGGCCACATTGTACTGCCCGCCGAGCCGCATGATCCAGCCGTCGGCCGGCCGCCAGTCAACCGTCGCGGCCACCTTTTGCCAGGAAAACGTTTCGATGTCGTAGGACGCCGCCCCCCGCACGCTCAAATCCGGGGTGAGACGGGCCGCCGCGTTGATAGTGGCCGTACTCCAGCGGCTTGTGAGCAGGTTGTAGCTCGCACTGGCGGAAGCGGTCAAGGACGCGCTGCGCCAGTTGAGACGGGCTTGCAGCGTAGACTGATCGGAAACGCCGTCAAAGCCGAAAGGCGTGGTGCCCCACACATGGCGGTACGTGTGCTGCAGCGTCAGGCTTAGCGGATCGGCGAAGGTGTGGGTGGCGCCAGCGCGGGTTTCCACATAGGCCAGCCGGTGTCCGGTGCTGTACGCGCGGCCGGTCAGCGACGCCCCGGCCGTAAACGTCGTCCGCTGCCCGACCGGCAACGTCCTGGTCAGCAGGGCGGCGCGCGCCTCGCCGCGCCATGCCGCGGTGCCGACGGGCTCCTCCTTTAGGCGGGCGAGACCTGCCTGGAGCTCAAACCCGGGCAGTGCCCGTGTCGTCACGGTTATCTCCGGGAGCCGGCTCACGTGGGTCCACGGCTGGACTGGGCTCTTGGTCTCATCCTTAAGGTCCGGGTTGACCTGCTGCTCGATGCGGGCCGTCAGCGTGTAGTTGGAGGCCGCTTGCCGCAGCTCGGCGGCGTAACCGAGCCAGCGGCGCAGCGTGGCGGGCGTCTCGTGCTCAAAGCCCTCCATCCGGGCCGTAAACTCCCAGTTCCCTCCGAGCGGCCGCCGGAGCTGAGCGCTGCCCGAGAGGCGCTCGAGGGGGTCCTCGCCGGACACGATCCGGTATTCCAGTTCCCCTCGGGTCGTCCCTTCGCCCCGGGTCTGATCCAGCTGCACCCGGGCCCGCATTTCCTCTCGCTCCACGCCGTGCGGTCCCGTCGACGCGTCGTAGGCGACGCTCGTTCCCATCTGCCATCGCGCCAAGACCCACTGGCGATCCCAGCCGAGGGAACCGTCGAACCCGCCGCGTTCGTTTTTGACCCCGTAGATAAGGACCGTCCCCCGGCCGGACGCGTCGTGCTTGTAGGTGTGACGCACCCCGGCGCCGGGCCCGAGCAGCTGGAAGTAGTCGAGCAAGACCGCACCGTACAGACCCGACTCCAAGACGTAGTTGTACGTCGTCTTGATGTACCATCCCGTCCGCTGGCTGTACCCAATCTGGGGGAGGTCAAAGCGGCTCCGCTCCTCCCGCAGGGAAATGGTGAAGGACGGCAGATACATGAGGGGGATACCGTGGTCATAAAACGTCACGCCCCGTACGACCAGCCGGTCGCCCGGATAAATCTCGATCTCGCGGGCGGCGAAATGGTAGGCGGGCGTGCCGCCTTCGTCGCACTCGCACGTCGTCAGCCGGCCGCCTTGGATGAACACCCGCTCCGCGTTGCTCGCCACCCGCTCGCCCCGCACGTACATGGGGCCGTCGACCCCGTTCGCGTAGAGGATGGCGTCCAGTTCATCAAAGACCGCTTCGCCCGCGTCCAAGTCGTACGTCAGGCGCGCGCCGGCCAGTTCCCGTTCGTTGTCGACATAGACCACATGGCCTTCAAAGACAAGCAGCGCCGTCTCCGCGTCGTACCGCATCGACTCGGCGGTGACAATCGCGCCCTGCCACCTGACGGTGACATTGCCCGTCGCCACAAAGACGCGCGTGCCGTCCCAAAAGCTGAACCCATCGGCTTGCACCGACACGGGATCCGCCGCCAGAACGGCGCCCGAGACGGGCACGATGGCGACGGCGGCCAGCAGGGCGGCCGTCACGATGCGGAAGCGCAGCGAGGTCAATGCGTCACGTCCTTTTCCCGGCCGCTGCCCACGGGCGCGGCCGGCCTACAGCAGCGACCGGCCGGCCCGGTCGGCCCGGGCCAGCAGGACCGCTCCCAAGGCGCCAAACAACACGTTGGCCAGCCACGCCGCGGCCAGCGGCGGCAACGCCCCGTTGTTGCCCAAGGAGCGGAAGAGCGCCATCAGCGTGTAGTACAGAAACGCCAAGCCGATGCTGGCTCCAAGGCCAAACACCCAGCCGTAGCGCCCGCCCCACAGGCTGAGCGGCGCTGCAACGAGGGCGAGCACGAGGCTGGCGAAAGGCAGTGCCAGCTTGATGTGGTAGTCCACGAGAAACGGCGTGACATTGATGCCGCTGCGCTGGAAAAGCCGGATGTGCTCGGCCAGTTCAGCACGGTTCATCTCGTCGGTCGTACGTTGGTTGCCGAAGAAGCTCACCGTGCTGCCGGTCATGGGAAAGTCCAGGCTGTCCGCCCGCACTTCCCGTTCGACGAAGCCGTCCGCACCGATCTCGCGCGTCACCACGTCCTCGAGATGCCACATGTACTCGGTAAACACGCCGCGGCGGGCGGTGATGAGGCGCGGGAACGCCCGCCCGCTCGGCTGGTAAATCATCACGTCCACCAGCCGCGAGTTGGCGCTGTCGACCTGGCGCACGTAAAACACGTTGCCGTCCCCATCGCGGAAAAAGACTTGCTCCTGCACGGACGGCACAGGGTCTTTGAAGATCGCTTCCCGCACCAGCGTCTGGTAGCGGTTGTTGGTCCAAGGCACGACCCGCTCGTTGAGGACGTACGCAACCGCGCTCACCACGGCGCACGCCACCAGCAGCCAGCCCGCGAGCCGCGCAAACGGAACGCCCACGCCGCGGATCACGGTGAGTTCGTTGTCGCGCGCGAGCCGCCCGAGCGCTAGCAGCACGCCGAACAGCGCCCCCACGGGCATCGCGGTCACCACCAGGCCCGGCAGGCGGTACAGCAGCATCTTCAGCACGACCTGCCACGGCACCCGCTTGACCAGGATGAGGTCGGTGAGCTCAAAGAGGAGGCCGCTGACGAGGATCACCGAAAAGCCGGCGACACAGCCTAGGAAAGGCCCGACAAATTCCCGCAGGATGTAGCGATCCAGCAGACGCAGCCTCAATGCGGCCAAGCACTCCGTCAGAACCGGACCCCGTACGCGGCGGAACCCACGATACCGTGGCCGGCCCGTACGCCCGCCG
>CALFSR010000045.1 GCA_937916565.1 uncultured Bacillota bacterium
CACCCGGGCGGCGTCCTCCGCCGCAAGGCGGCGCCGCTGGGCCAGCAGCCGCTCGAGGATCCTGGCCGCGTCCTGCCAGCGCTCTTCGGTCATCGCCGCGACCGCCGCGTCCCACTGCAGGCCGAAGAACCCTGGGTCGGCACCCGGCCGGTCGCCAATGTCCTCCTCGAGGGTCACCGAGGCGCGGTCTACAGCTTCCACGCTACCCCGCTTGCGGTCGTGCTCGTTCAACACTGGCCACGCACGCTGCTCCACGGCCTGCGCCGCCCGGACGGGGCGGCTTTCCCTCCTCCCGGTCCTTCGCATAGCTGCCACCAATCTATTCCACTGGCTTGGCCACCTGTGACGCCGGTGGCGCCGTACAGGTGCCTCGCGCAAAGGCTGCCCCGGCGAGGGCGTTAGAGTAGCGTGGAGTGAAGTGTTGTTTAATAACGACATACGGATAAGACGTAGTGTGTTGACATGTATTAAAAAATATGGCACGATGATCCCGAATTCGGTCGATGGTCGACCAGCGACCAGCGATGGACGACCGGCGACGAACCACAGACCACAAGCCACCGACCACAAGTCACAGACCACAAGCCGCAAACCACGAAGCACGAACCACAAGCCACCGCCAGCAACGAGCAACGACCGGCAACAACGACAACGCACAACGGCAACCCACAAGGACGAGCCACAGCGACTAGTCACAACGACTAGTCACAACGATGAGCCACAACGACGAGCTACAACGTCGAGCCACAACGACAAGCCACAACGACGAGCTACAACGACAACCCACAACCACCGGACGCCGCAGTTTCGCCATTGCCACCCCTCGGGCGGGGTGCTCGGAGTAGACAGCATTAGGACCATTCAATGGCCGCTGCCGCCAATGCCCGTCCAAACCGTTTAACGAGCGGCTCGGGAAAGGAGCGGTCCCCGTGACAGGAGCGGAGTTCATCGCTGAGGTTCTGAAGCGCGAAGGTGTCCGTAAGGTTTTCGGGCAGTGCGGCCACACGAATTACGCTCTGATCGACGCTCTGCAGCGGGCCGGCATTGATTTCGTGTCCTTCCGTCACGAGCAGATGGCGGCGCATGCCGCCGACGGCTATTTCCGGACCTCCCACCGGCTGGCCGTCGTCCTGGTGCACTTATCGCCGGGTCTAACCAACGCGCTCACCGGCGTGGCAACGGCTGCTGCGGACCACACTCCCATGCTCGTCATCTCAGGAAATACCCCAACCTATCACCACTCAAGGGACGCACACCAGCAGATCCGGTTTCACGCCGACGCCTCGCAGGGAGACATCTACCGGCCCATCTGCAAGCGCGTCTGGCGGGTTGACGAGTCGGCCCACCTCCCTGACGTGATGGCCCGGGCACTTAACATCGCCCAGAGCGGCCGCCCGGGAGCCGTGCTCGTGGACATCCCGATGGATGTCTTCTCGCGCCCGGTGATCGTCGACGTCCCCGATACGGCCAAGCGGCGCTTGCAGCATGGGTACCCATCCGCCGACGACGGCGCCGCGGCCGACGCCGCGAGGATGCTGTACGCCGCTGAGCGGCCTGTGATCTTTGCGGGGAACGGAGTGCACCTAGCCGAAGCGTGGGGCGAGCTTCGGCAACTCGCGGAACGCCTGCAGATCCCGGTGGCCACTTCGCTCATGGGCAAAGGGGCCTTTCCTGAGGACCATCCGTTGGCGCTGGGTGTTACCGGCATCTGGGGAACACGGGTCGCCAACGAGACGACCCGGGAGGCCGACGTGATCCTCGCCGTGGGCACCGGATTCGCCGAAGCCGACTGCAGTTCGTGGAACCCCGGCTATACGTTTGCAATCCCGCCCGCGCGGCTCATCCAGATTGACGTTGACCCGCAGGAGATCGGCAAGATCTACCCCGTGGAGCTGGACATGGTCGCCGACGCCCGGCGCGCGTTGGCCCAGATCCTCGCCTCGGCGGAGGCACTTCCTGAGCGCCGGACCGGCGCCGATCGCCAACTGGAAAAGGTGCGTGAGCGCAAGAACCGCTGGCTGAACGAACTCGCGGAGGTTCAGTCGGACGCTGGCGTGCCCATCCATCCCGCCCGTGTGCTGCGAGCCCTGAACGAATCTCTGCCGGAGGATGCCATCGTCGTCACCGACGTGGGTTGGAATAAGAACGGCGCGGGCCAGCAGTTGATGGCGCGGCGCCCGTTGAGCTACATCACCAGCGGCGGATTGGCGACTATGGGCTTCTCGCCGGCGGCCGCCATCGGAGCAAAGCTTGGAAGCCCAGACCGCACCGTGGTGTGCCTGGTCGGGGACGGCGGTCTTACGTCGGTACTGGGGGCGCTGGCCACCGCGGTTGAGCTCGAGGTAGCCGTCGTCTGGGTGCTTTTCAACAACTACTGCTTTTCCACCATCAGCTGCATGGGACAAGGTTACTTCGGCAACCGGTACGGCACCGAGTTCCGCCGCCCGGACGGCACGCCCTACAACCCGGACTTCCAACTGCTGGCGAAGGCTTTTGGGATCGACGGCTATCTTGTCACCGAGCCCGACCAGCTGGTGCCTGTGATGGCGCAAGCCGTTTCCGCAGGGCGCGCTGCGCTGGTGGAAGTGCGGACCCGCGGGGATGTGCCGATGCCCCGCACCGGCTACTGGGACATCGCCGACATTTTTGCCGCCGACGTTCCGGCGTGAGGACCATCGCACCCGATGGTCACGGCGGCCGCCTCCTCAGGCGAGACCGCCTCCGCAGGCCAGGCCGCTTCCGCAAGGCGCGGGCGGCTAGGGCGATTATCAAAAGGAGGGCCAACCCGAATGCGAGCTTTGCTGAAGACGGCGCCTGGCGTGGGTCATCTAGCGGTAGAAGATGTGCCCAATCCCGTGCCGGGTCCCGGCGAAGTCGTCGTCAAAGTCGCATACGCCACCGTCTGCGGTACTGACGTCCTGGTGCACGACGACAAGTACGTCGGGAAGCGCCCGCTGCCGTTTCCGTTCATCTTGGGCCACGAGGTGTCGGGCGAGATTGCGGCGGTCGGGCCGGGCGTAGAGGGGCTTCGCGAGGGCATGCCGGTCGGAATGGAGTCCATCATCGGCTGCGGCACGTGCTACCACTGCCAGCGGGGGAATCCCAACCTGTGCCCCCAATGGCACCATATCGGCCTCACCATGGATGGCGGTTTCGCCGAGTTTATCAAGGTGCCCGCATCGCTGGTGATTCCTCTGCCTGACGGAGCTCCCCTGGAAAGCGTCGCCATGCTGGAGCCTTTGTCCCTCGCCGTGCACACCATGCACCGCCTCGGCCCGCGTCCCGCGCAGCCCGTGGCCATCGTCGGGCCCGGTCCAATTGGATTGTTGCACCTCCAGGTCATCAAGGCGACCGGCGCCGGCCCCATCCTGGTGGTTGGCCGCCCCGAAGACGCCCACCGCCTGACCGTGGCGCAAGCCGTCGGCGCCGACAGGGTGGCGGCCGTGAGCAGCGCCGAGGAGGCTGCCGCCGTTGCCCGCGAGATGACCGAAGGTGTCGGCATGGAGATCGTCATCGAGGCGACCGGGGTTCCGGCCGGCGTGCAGACGGCCCTTGACCTCGTGGCCGGCAACGGTCAGCTGGTCACGTTGGGGTTGACGCGTCTCACCGAAGTGGATGTCCTGCAGATCATCCGCAAGAACCTTACATGGCACGGCGTCGTGGCAAGCGTGCGCAAGCACTTCCTGGAGGCTTTGCGTCTCATCACGACCGGCCGCGTCGACCCGTCCAAGCTTATTACCCATCGCATACCACTGGCGCAAGGCGCTGACGCCATCCGGCTGATGCGGGAGCGGGAGAGCCTCAAGGTGGCGGTCGTGCCGTGATGGGCGCGCCCAAGCTTCTCATCGGCGGCGAATGGGTATCTTCCCTCGAGAAGGCGGTCATAGTCAACCCTTATGACCAGACCGTCGTCGCGGAGGTGCCGGTGGCAGGCGCGGAACTGGTGGAGAGGGCCCTGCAGGCGGCGGCGCAGGCCAAGGAAGAGATGGCACGCCTGCCGGCGCACCGGCGCACCGAGATTCTTCTCCATGCCGCCCGCCTTGTCGCCGAGCGCAAGGAGGAGCTTGCGGCGACCATCACCCGGGAAACCGGCAAGACCATCCGCTACAGCCGGCAAGAGGTCGATCGGTCCATTTTTACCTTGCGCCTGTGCGCGGAGGAGGCCGGCCGGGTCACCGGTCAGGAAGTGCGCCTCGACCGCGTGCCCGGCGCGGAGAACCGGATGGGGTTCGTGATCCGCCAGCCGGTCGGAGTTGTTCTCTGCATTACGCCGTTCAATGCACCCTTCAACCTTATCTGTCTAAAGGCCGGTCCCGCCATTGCCGCAGGCAACGCGGTCATCGTGAAACCGGCGCCTCAGGCTCCTCTGACGGCGCTGATGCTCGGGGAGATCCTGCTGGAGGCGGGGCTGCCGCCGCGGGCCGTCAACATCGTCTACGGAGGGGCCGACGTGGGACGGCAACTGGTGGCCGACCCGCGTGTGAACTTCATCGCTTTTACGGGCAGCGCCCGCGCCGGTCAGGAGATCGCGCGCACGGCGGGTTTCAAGAAGCTCATGCTTGAACTCGGCTCCAACGCCGGGGTATACGTCCACACCGACGCGCGGCTGGAGAAGGCGATCCCGCGCCTCGTGCAAGGAGCGTTCGCGACCACGGGCCAAGCGTGCATTTCGACCCAGCGCATCTACGTGCACGAGAGCTTGTTTGCGGCGTTCCTGGAGGGCTTCCTGCCGGCGGTGTCCAGGCTGACGGTGGGTGATCCTATGGACCCTGCCACCGACATCGGCCCCATGATCGACCAGGCTGCAGCGGAGCGGGTGGAGGCCTGGATCCGCGAAGCCGAAGCCGGCGGCGCGCAAGTGCTGGTGGGTGGCAAGCGCAGCGGCGTCATGGTGTGGCCGACGGTCCTGACTAACGTGCGCCCGCACCTGAGGGTGGTGTGCGAGGAAGTTTTTGGTCCCGTTGTGTCGGTGGTGCCCGTGGGCTCGCTGGAAGATGGCCTGGAACGGATCAACGACTCGCCCTACGGGCTGCAGGCTGGAGTCTTCACCGAGAGTATTGACGTCGCTTTCCGCGCCGCGCGGGCGCTCTATGTAGGCGGCGTCATGGTAAACGACAGCTCTAAGTTCCGAGTGGACAACATGCCCTTCGGTGGCGTTAAGAGCAGCGGCATGGGCCGCGAGTCCCCGGCAGACTGTGTGGAGCTGATGACCGAGAAGAAGCTGCTCGTGTTCACGCTTGGCTGATGAAACCGGCGCGAATCCCCCGCCGCCCCGGCGGGGTGGGGGGTGTGAGGAAACGTTGATGGAGTTTCAGCCTGCTCATCGCGGGCCGCTGGAGGACGTGCGCATCGTCGACGTGTCTCGCCTTGTCGCGGGCAACATGCTCACCTCGGTGCTGGCCGACATGGGCGCAGACGTGATCAAGGTGGAAGAGCCCGGCCGCGGCGATCCGTTGCGGGACTGGCGCGTCAAGGGAGTCAGCGTGCACTGGAAGGTGTACGGACGCAACAAGCGCAGCCTGACCCTGGACATGCGCAAGGCCCAGGCGCGGGACCTGCTTCTCCGGCTCGTGGCCGGCGCCCATGTCTTTGTGGAGAACTTTCGGCCGGGGAAGCTGGAAAAGCTCGGCTTAGGGCCTGAGGTGCTCCTCCAGCGTAACCCCGATCTCATTGTGGTAAGAATCTCCGGCTGGGGGCAGACCGGGCCCTACGCGGCGCGGCCGGGGTACGGCACCCTGGTGGAAGCCATGAGTGGGTTTGCCGCACTGAACGGTTACGAGGATCGTCCGCCCGTGCTGCCGCCGCTGGCGCTGGCCGATATGGTGGCGGGGCTGTATGGGGCCGTGGCGGTGATGGTGGCGTTGCGTCACAGGGAGGTCGGGCGGGGCGCCGGGCAGGTCATCGATCTTCCCCTGTTTGATCCGCTTTTTTCCCTCATGTCGGCCGAGGCCGGCATCTACAGGCTGACGGGCAAGACCAAGCAGCGCACGGGGAGCCGATCCAATTCCAGCGCCCCGCGCAACGTCTACCGCACGCGAGACGGGCGCTGGCTGGCTCTGTCCGCGTCTATGCAGATCATGGCCGAGCGGCTCTTTCGTGCCATGGACCGCGAGGACATGATCCACGACCCGCGATTTCGCACCAACGCGGACAGGCTGGCCAACGTCGAGGAGCTCGACGCCATCGTACAAGACTTCATCGCCCAGCGAACACTGGAGGACAACCTGGCTTTCTTTGAGCAAGCCGGTGTGACGGTGGCCCCGGTCTACGACATCTCCCAGATCCTCGCGGATCCCCACTTTCAAGAACGGCAGGTGATCGTCGAGGTCCCCGACGCAGACATGGGCAGCGTTCCCATGCACAACGTCGTGCCGCGCCTCTCAGATTCGCCGGGAGCGCTTCGCAGGCCGGCACCCGCACTCGGCGAGCACACGGAGGAGATCCTGGCGGCGCTGGGGTTCTCGGCGGAGGAAATACGTCGGCTTCGCGAGGACGGTGTGGTCTGATGCCGGCGTTTCCCACGCGGGGGGAGCTGCCCGTCTGGCGGTCCCTGCTTTATGTGCCCGCACATGTGGAGCGGTTCGTGGAGCGTGCCCACACCCGAGGCGCCGACGCGGTCATCCTGGACTTGGAAGACAGCGTCCCTCGGCCGTACAAGGAGGAGGCCCGTAGGCGCGCCTGCCAGGCGATCGGGCAGCTCGCGCAAGCCCATGTTGACGCGATCGTGCGCATCAACAGCTCACTCCGTCTCGCGGTTCGGGACTTGGAAGCCGTCGTGCAGCCTGGGCTGGTGGCCGTCGCCGTGCCCAAGACGCTGGGAGCGGTTCACATCCGCATGCTTAGCGCCGCCGTAGCCGAGTTGGAGGCGGAGCGTGGCCTAGCAATTGGTTCCGTCCGCTTCATCGGGATGATCGAAACCATCGATGCACTCTGTCAGGCCGCGGAGATCGCGATGGCCGACCCGAGGATGGTGGCACTGATCCTGGGTACCGAGGATTTTTCCGCCGAGGCGGGCATGGACCCGGACGGCGAGGGGCTACTGCATGCCAAACTGCAACTGGTGCTGGCGGCCAGGGCCGCCCGCGTCCTGCCGCTGGGGCTAGCGGTATCGGTGGCGGACTATGCCGACACGGCGCGGCTTGCGGAGATCGCCCGGCGTTCCCGGCGGCTCGGCTTCGAAGGGGCGACGTGCGTCCATCCCTCGGTTGTGCCGGTGCTAAACGAAG
>CALFSR010000046.1 GCA_937916565.1 uncultured Bacillota bacterium
GCTCGTCCTGCAGGTACCCGAGGATCTCCGCCGTCCCCGCCGGATCGATGCCAAAGTCTTCGCCGTCCCGGAACGGCAGCTCAAACGCGGCGCACTTCATGTGGCTAACGAGGATCATGAGGTTGTCCGGGTTGATGAGCGCATGTTCGGGCGAACCGCCGAGGACGAACTCCGGGTGCTGGGCGATGTACTGGTCCAAGGGAGCGCTCGATGCCACCAGCACCGCCACGGAAACCCCCTGGCGCCGCCCGGCCCGGCCGGCCTGCTGCCACGTGCTGGCGATGGTGCCCGGATACCCCGCCATGACGCACACTTCCAGCTGGCCCACGTCGATGCCCAGCTCAAGCGCGTTGGTGCTGACGACGCCGAGCACCTCGCCCCGGCGCAGGCCTTGCTCGATCTCCCGCCGCTGCTTGGGAAGGTAGCCGCCCCGGTAGCCCCGGATGGCCTCGGCCCGCTTGGTCGTCACGCCCCGGGCGCCCTTGGCCATGTCTTCTTTGAGGTAGGTGAGCAGCACTTCGGTGGCCAGGCGCGAGCGCGCGAACACGATGGTCTGGATGTCGTGCCGGAGAAACCGGCTCGCCACCTGCCGCGCCGCCTGGAGCACGGGTTGCCGGATGCCGTCCCGGGTCACGACGGGCGGGTTGTAGACGATGAGGTGCCGCTCGCCCTGGGGCGCGCCGTTGTTGTCGATGAGCTCCATGGGCACCCCCGTCAGCCGCTCGGCCAGCTCCTTGGGGTTGGCGATGGTGGCGCTGGAGCACAGAAACTGGGGGTTGCTGCCGTAAAACCGGCAGATGCGCAGAAGCCGCCGCAGGACGTTGGCCACGTGGCTTCCAAAGACGCCCCGGTACGTATGCAACTCATCGATGACGACGTACTTGAGATTCTCAAACAGACGCACCCAGCGGGTGTGGTGGGGAAGAATCCCCGTGTGTAGCATGTCGGGATTGGTCACGACGATCTGGCCCGCCTGGCGGATGTGGGGCCTGAGCGTCGCCGGCGTGTCGCCGTCGTAGACGTAGGCCTGGATGTCCACGTCGATGTGCTGCGTCAGCTCTTTGAGGGCCGCCACCTGGTCCTGGGCCAGGGCCTTGGTGGGGAAAAGGTAGAGCGCCCGCGACGCGGGCTCCTGCAGGATGGCCTGCAGCACGGGCAGGTTGTAGCACAAGGTTTTGCCCGACGCGGTGGGCGTCACCACCACCGTGGAGCGCCCGGATATGGCCGCCGCGACGGCCTCGGTCTGATGGGTGTACAGGCTGCGCACGCCGCAGGTTTCGAGCGCGGCCACAAGGCGCCGGTCGAGCCCGTCGGGAAACCCGCCGTAGCGGGCCTCCCGGGCCGGCAGCACCTCCCAGCGGGTGACGTTGGCCATGAAGCTCGGGTCGTCCCTGAGCCAGTCCAAGACCTGCGCGAGGTTCATCGAGCATCCTCCGCTGACGCATGCTCCAGTGACGGCATCCGCGGGTACTCTCGCACGCTGCGGCATGCCGGCGTGACGTGCGCTTGTCCCAGCCAGGTGCCGGAAGACAGGGCGGCCGTCTTCCACGGCCGCCGTTTCTCCCGCCCTGCGGTTCGCGCCAATGAGTTCCCCGTCGCCCGGGAGGGTTCCTGCCGGGCACCGAAGGTGCGTTCGCTTTCGGCCCGGACCACGGTACGCCCTCCACGCAAGGCCCTCGTGCAGAAGCCCCCGGTCGCTCCGTGCCCGGGCGCGCGGGAGGGGCGGGGCGCGGGGAGAGCGGGACGCGGGAGGGGCGGGGCGCGCCGGAGGGCCGGGACGAGCCCGGCCCTCCAAGCCGTGTCAAACCCTGCTGTGGCTGCCCTTGCCGGGCACGACCGCTTACTTGCGCCCCGGAGAGCCCCACTTTTCCTCGAACTCTTCCGCGGACAGGCGGTACCAGTCGGCGTTCTTCTCGATGTAGGACTGCCACTTCTCCGGAACGTCGTCCTGGGGGAAGATGGCCTCCACCGGGCACTCGGCTTCGCAGGCGCCGCAGTCGATGCACTCATCCGGATCGATGTACAGCTGCGCAACCTCGCCGTACTGATCCTCCGACTTGGACGGGTGAATGCAGTCCACCGGGCAGACCTCGACACACGCGGTGTCCTTAGTCCCGATGCAGGGTTCAGCGATCACAAAGGCCATTGCGGTATCCCTCCTTTCTAGGGAATACTCTAGCGCACCGGTCGCGCCACAAGCAGTGACGGATCTCATTATCTCCGTTCACGCCGAAGCTGCCGCCTTCCTGCCGCGACGCACCGCCTGAGCGGTATTCAAGAGGAACAAAACGATCGCCAACCCGTTGAGCAGCCCGCCCCAGGCCCGCACGCCCGGTACGGCCAGCAGGTCGCTCCCGACCCGCACGAGGAGCGAGGCGTGCAGGACCGCCAGGTGGACGTAGAAACCGGGGTGGTACGCCACCGCCCGGCCGCTCAAGGCGGGCAGGATGATGGGGGCATGGGCAAAGATCATGGCGAACACGAACCCGACGAACACCGCATGCAGTTGCGCGTCATAGACAAGCCCCGCAGCCTGCCCGCCGAAGCCGAGCAAAAGAAGCCCTCCCGCCGCCAGCCATACGTAGCCCGACAGCAGGCCCGCGGCGATGAACCGCGTCAGTCCTTTCTGCCTGATGGTCACCCGGGCGATGTCGTTTTGCCAAAGCCACGCGGCGAGCGCCACGGTGACGGCGCCTAGAGCCCGCCCGCCCACCGTGTGATCATACACCGTGACGAGCAGCGCCGCGACGTACAAGCTTACGATTACGAGAAACCCGGTCCGGCGGTGACGGGTCGGCGGGCGCATGCGACTGAGCTCGAGCCGCTCGCCGGCGATGGTCAGCACGAGAAACCCCATCCACCACAAAGCGACGACATAAAGGGGCTGGCCGGCGGCGTAAAGGAGGTTGGCCGCCAGCCAGGCCGCCCCGCCGAGCCCCATCACCGCCGTAAAGGGCTGCGGCTGTCGCTCGTAGGCGACCACGTAAATGGCGCAAAGGCAGGCGCCGGCGGCGATGAGGAGGACCAGACCGGGGAGCGGCGCGAGGCCGCCCACAAGAAGCAGGGCCCCGAGGGCGGCGCCCGCCGGGGCGCCGAAGGCCCACGGCCTGCCCACGGCCACCGCCCGCTCAAGGCCGATGACCGTGCCAAAAAAGCCGCAGATGACGACAGGCCCGTGCAGGACCAAAAGGCCCGCCGGCAGCGGCCACGTCCAGCCGATACGCACGAGGCCCGCCCAAACGGCGAGCAGCAGCAAGATGAGCGCGGCGGGCAGGAGCACGAGGTAGCGGCGGGGGCGCGCCTGCATGGCCGTCACGCTCCCCAGCCCAGCTGGCGCCGGGCTTCAGCCGACATCATCGACGGGTCCCACGGCGGGTCCCAGACGAGCTGCACGTCGATGACCCGCACGTCGGGAAACGCCCGGCGCAGGGCGTTGTAGGCCTCCTGCTGCAGGTGGGCGCTCAAGGGGCAAACCGGCGTCGTCATCGTCATCTGCACGACGATGTCGCCGCTCGGCATGGCGGCGGCGTCGTAGACGAGGCCGAGGTCTACGACGTTGACGCCGAGCTCCGGGTCGATCACCGACCGCAAAGCCTCAAGGATTCGATCATCCAGGCTGGCCGGGTACATGGGCGTTCCCTCCGTTTTTCGCGCTTCTCCGCGCTCCCGCCGGTATTCCGTTCCCCCGCCCGTCTTTCGCTTCCCCGTGCAGCCACGCCCGGGCATTTGCTTGGGTTTCTCAGGCAAAGCGCCTGCGGGGGACGAAAGTTAAGGAAGTTAACGGTTCCGGGGGCAGTCTACCATGGGCTGGCTGCACCCGCCCGTGACGGCTGCAACAGCCATCGTGTGAGACAGCGCACACCCGGCTGTGATCAAGATCACACCACCGCCGCGCCCCGGGTCACATCGGCTCGGCGGCCGTTTCCCTACAGTAGAAATGCCGTTAAGGAGCTTAACCGTCTTGGCGTTCCGGCGACGGACACGGCTCCGGGCAGAGGGAAACGTGGGCCCGACCGCGCGAGAACGTGGACCCGACCGGGCGAGAACGTGGACCCGACCGGGCGAGAACGTGGACCCGACCGGGCGAGAACGTGGGCCCGACCAAGGGAGAACGTGGCTCCGGCCGGGAGGAAACGCGGACCCGGCTAGGGGGACGCGGCCCCGGCCAGGACCGAAAGGGGGAGAGCGGCATGAGCGTCGTGCGACAGTTCGTCCACACGGCGGCATCCATCGGGCGCGGGATGGCGGTGACGATCACCAACTTCTTTCGCCCGGCCGTCACCCAGCGGTATCCGGAGGAGCGGCGGGCGACGCAGCGGGGCGACCGGGGCCTTCCCGTGCTGCTCAGCATGCCGGGCACGGAGATCCTAAGGTGCACCGCATGCGAACTGTGCGCCCGGGCGTGCCCGGTGGAGTGCATTACCATCGGCTGGGACAAGGTGGACCGCAAGACCGCGCCGCCTGAGAAAGTGGGCAACGACACCCGGACGGGCCGGGCACTGCGCCTCTACAACCTGGACGCCAGCCTATGCCTGTACTGCGGCTTGTGCGCGGAGGCGTGCCCGTATGAGGCGCTGGCCATGTCCGACGTGTTTGAGCTGTCGGAGGAAACCGCGGGGGATGGCGTCCCCGTCGCGCTGGACTCGGAGCGGTTCGCCGGCGGTTTCCCGGGGCGCACGGCGGGCGACGCCCGGTTTGTGTACACCAAGGAGCGCCTGGCCGAGATCGGCCGCAGCCCCGGCTCGCTGGTAAGCGGCCAGCGGTTTGAGCCGTACGTGAGCCTGCAGCGGGATGGTGTGTGGGAGCAGCAGGATATGCCCCACAACGTCTTCCGGCCCAGGCCGGACGCCCGGCACGATGCCGCCGTGAGCGGGTACGCCGGCGGGGACGGGCACGCGAGTCGGAGCGGGTACGCTGGCGGGGACGGGCACGCGAACGGGAACGGGCACGACTACGGAGACGCGCATGCCGACCCGAACGGGCTCGCCCGCGGAAGCAGGCACGCCGGCGGGGACGGGCATGCCGGCAGGGGCGAGTGAGCGGCCGGTGAGCCTCGTTCGTTCCCTGGAACTGCTGGTGAACTTCCTGCACGGCCGGGGATCGGCTGCGCGGATGCTCGAGCGTTACAACATCACCCACGCCCAGTACGTTCTCCTCCGGCACTTGTGGTGGAATCCCGGCAGTACGCTGGGGCAGGTCGCGGACGCTCTGGGGATCACCCGGCCGGCGGCCACCCAGGCCGTGGAGCGGCTCGTGCAGCGGGGATTCGTGCGCCGCCTGGAAGACGACGCCGACCGCCGCCGGCTGCGGCTCCGCCTGACTGTCCGGGGGGAAGCCTTGACGCGCCAGGTGATTGAGGCTAGAGAGCAGCAACTGGTTGCCATCCTGACGCGGATGCCGGCGGCTCAGCGGCTCGCCCTTGAACGGGCCGTCGACGGGTTTCTGGCGGCGGCTTTGAACGATCCGGCCCTCGTACAGGCTGTCTGCCTGCACTGTGGAATGGCCCATGACGACGGCTGTCCTGTCAACCAGGCCAGCTTGCGCCTGACGGGCCGCCCGGCCCTGGACATCGGAGCGGTAGATCCGGACGGTCGCGCCCGCCGGAAACCCGGGAGCTGATGGGAAAATGACGAACCTGCGGGTTACCCGCGACAACCTGGTGGCTTTGCCGGCCATCGCCCCGTATTTCGCCCTCGGCCTGCTGTCTTTCATGGCCGCGCCGTGGGTGCTTCTTCTCGCCGCGGATTCCCTGGAGGGCGGGTTTTACCGCGACCCTGCGGTGCTGGTCGCCGTGCACTTATACGCCCTCGGCTGGGGAACCGCCGTGGCCTTAGGGGCGCTGCAGCAGATGACGGCCGTCGTGTTTGCCACCGTCCTCTACAACCCGCGCCTCAGCCAAGCCTCGTTTGCCGGCTTTGCGCTGGGCCTAAGCGGCCTCATCTCGGGCTTCGCAATGGCATCCCGGCCGGGTCTAGCCATGCCTCCGCTGGCGGCTGCAGCCATCGGCCTTCCCCTGGGAGCCGTGCTTGCCCTGGGCAACGTAGCCCTTACCATCAGGACCGGCCAGGCGACGGTCCGTGGAAATCTGATCCGGCCCTTTGTCCAGGCGGCCGGGGCGTACCTGGTGCTTGCTTTCGTCGCCGGGGCGGCGCTGGCCGTCAACCTGGCCACGGGCTGGCTTGGGCTCTCTTGGCGGACCGCGTTTCCCTTCCACGTGGCCGCGGCCGCCGGTGGATGGTTTCTCATGCTGGTGATGGGGATTTCGTACCACCTGCTGACGTTTTTTGGCCTGGTCGAAAAGAAGCACGAGTTCCGCTGGGTTGGCACCGTGCGGCGGCTTGTGCACGCGGGTGTCGGTCTGGCGCTGCTTGCGGCCGCGTTGCCGGCCGTGGGACTTGAGCGCTGGGCGGGTCCTGCAGGCGCTGCGGCGGCGCTGGCGGTTGCCGCGGCTTGCGGGCTGTTTGTGGGGGACGGATGGGGGCTGTACGCATCGCGAGAAAAAGAGCGCATGCATCCTGGCGTCGGCTACGTCCGGGCGGCGCACCTGTACCTTTTGGCCGCGGCGGCTGCCTTGGCGGCGATGGGCACCGGTGCTTTGACGGGGCTGCGGGTGGCTCCGTCCACCCTGACGGCGCTCGGGTTTCTCGTGGCCGCAGGGTGGCTCTCCAGCACCATCCTCGGCTACCTGCACCGCATCTTGCCCTTCGTCGCCTGGCACAACCGGTACTGGGGCCGGGCGCGGGAGCCGGGCGTTCCCGCTTTCCGCCGCATGGTCCACCAGCCGGCCGCGTGGGCGGGGTTTGCGGTGTACCAAGCGGGCGTCGTGGGCGTGACGGCAGCCTTGGCGACGGCGCTGCCCGTGGTCCCGTTTCTTGCCGTTCTGGGTCTCGGGGCTGGCCTGGCCGGGCTGAACTTGGTGCGGGCGCTGCTTTTGTGACCCGATGGACGAGACTTCGTGGAGGTGCGATGATGAACGAACCGCTGGTCCTTGACGTGCGTGAAGACATCCGCCGGGGAATC
>CALFSR010000047.1 GCA_937916565.1 uncultured Bacillota bacterium
CCTCGCGCTCGCCGACGACGCCCACGTGGAGACGTACAGCGAAGGCGAGGAGCCGCATCGCCGGGTGATCATCGCCCCGCGGGACGTGTAGCGTCGGCCGCTCTCGCCGGCTTTTTTAGCGAAAGCTCTTTGGAGCGCGAAACCACCGGTTTCGCGCTTTTTGCTAGGGGAGGGGCGCCGCGGTGGCCGGTGACCAAACAAACGTTCTACTTGATCTCGAAAGCTGCTGCGGGGAGCTAGGCATCGAGCTGGGGGAAGGCGCGGCCGCGGGCATGCGGGCCTTCTGGCGCATGGTGCTCGAAGCCAACGCCTACATGAACCTGACCCGGATCACCGCCGACGAGGAGGCGGTCCTTAAGCACTTTACCGACTCCCTCACGGTGTTGCTTACCGGTTTGCTGGCACCGGGGTGCCGGGTGGCGGACGTGGGGACCGGGGCCGGCTTCCCGGGCGTACCCCTTAAGCTCGCGCGCCCGGACGTGCCTGTGCTGCTGGTGGATGCGACCTTAAAGCGGGTCCGTTTCCTGGAAACGGTCATCCGCCGGTTCGGCTGGTCGGACGTAAAGGCCGTGCACGGGCGCGCGGAGGATCTCGCCCGGGACCCCGCGATGGCCGGAGCGTTTGACGTCGCCACCGCCCGGGCGGTGGCAAGCCTGGATAAGCTCGTGCTCTGGTGCGTGCCGCTGCTGAGGCCGGGCGGGCATCTTGTGGCCATGAAAGGCCCCGA
Organism: uncultured Bacillota bacterium; assembly: GCA_937916565.1. Taxonomy (GTDB): domain Bacteria; phylum Bacillota; class Limnochordia; order Limnochordales; family ZCTH02-B6; genus ZCTH02-B6. Next base: position 728 of record CALFSR010000047.1, read on the forward strand.
GGTGGAGGATGAGCTGGCCGAGGCCGGCAGGGCGCTGGCGCGGCGCGGGGCGGCGGTGGAGGATGTCCGGCGGCTGGAGCTCCCCCGGGGAGCGGGCCGTCGCACCCTCGTGGTCATCCGCAGGGAGCGCTGAAGGCAGGAGGCGTTCCGGCAGGTCACGAAGTGTTGGGGCAGCAACGGCGACAGGAGGCTTGAGCCCGGCGTGCGCCTGAGCGAACTGCTGAAGGGGAGAAGTGAGGACACCGGCGCCAAGAAGGCTCCGGCGGCGGAGGCCCAAGCCGGCGGGCGTGTGGAGACGATCCCGCTGGATTCCATTGCGCCCTCGCCCTTTCAACCGCGCGTCGCGGTGGATGAGGATGCTTTGTCGGAGCTGGCCGCGTCCATCTCCGCGAGCGGCCTCCTGCAGCCGATCGTCGTGCGGCCCCGCCCGGGCGGCTATGAACTCGTGGTGGGGGAGCGGCGCTGGCGGGCCTGCCAGCGGCTGGGCTGGCGGTCGATCCCGGCGGTAATCCGGGATCTGACGGACGAGGCCGCCGCGGCGCTGACCATGATCGAGAACCTGCAGCGGCAGGACCTGTCGCCGCTGGAGGAGGCGGCCGGGTACCGGCGCCTGCTGGAGCGGTTTGGCTGGACCCAGGAGGAACTCGCCCGCCGGATCGGGCGCAGCCAGAGCGCTATTGCCAACAAGCTGCGCCTGTTGCGCCTGCCCGAAGCCGTGCAGGCCAAAATCGCCGCGCAGGCCCTCACGGAGCGGCATGCCCGTGCGCTTCTCCGGCTGGAGGACCCGGCCGTCCAGGCGGAGCTGGCCGCGGCCATCGAGCAGCACGGGTGGACGGTGGAGGAAACCGAGCGGCGGGTCAAAGATTTGCTGGGAGAAACGGAGAAGGCGGCGGCCGCCGCGGAGGGCGCGCAGGACGCGCGAGCCGGCCGCGCGGGCAAGCAGAGCGGACGGTCGCAGCGGGTCGTGCGGGTGTACAAGGACATGCGCGTATTCCGGAACGGCATCCTGCAGGTGGTGCGGGAAATGCAGCGGGGCGGGCTGCAGGTGGACGTCGAGGAGCAGGTCGCCAGCGAGGAGAACGGCGAGTGCTGGGAAATCCGCGTCAAAGTGCGCCGGACGAAGGAGCCGAGGTGAGACCGTGGGCAAGGTGATCGCGATCGTGAACCAAAAGGGCGGCGTCGGCAAGAGCACGACCGCGGTCAACCTGTCTGCGTACTTGGCCGTCTCGGGCGCGAAGGTTCTCCTGGTCGATCTGGACCCGCAGGGGAACGCCACCAGCGGCGCGGGCGTGGAAAAGGCTGCCCTGGAGCGGTGTATGTACGATGTCCTGGTGCAGGAGGTCCCTTTGGCGGACGTGGTGCAGCCGGGAGCCGTGGAGAGCCTCTCGGTGGCCCCGGCCACGATTGAGCTGGCGGGAGCGGAGATCGAGCTTGTCGCGGCCATGTCCCGGGAGTTCCGCCTGCGCCGGGCGCTCGAGCCGGTGAAGGCCGATTTTGACTTCATCATCATCGACTCTCCGCCGTCCCTGGGGCTGTTGACGCTCAACGGCCTGACGGCTGCCGACTCGGCGCTAGTGCCGATCCAGTGCGAGTACTACGCTCTCGAAGGATTGAGCCAGCTGGTGAAGACGCTGAAGCTGGTGCGGGACCACCTCAACCCGGCGCTGCGGGTGGAGGGAGTCGTCATGACCATGTACGATGCCCGTACAAACCTGGCGCAGCAAGTCATCGACGACGTGCGGGCATTTTTCGCCAGCGCCGAGGCCCGCCGCTACATCCCCGAAGGCGTGCGCGTGTTTGAGACGGTCATCCCGCGCAACGTCCGCTTGAGCGAGGCGCCCAGCTTCGGCCAGCCCATCGTCGTCTACGACGCTCGCTCGCGGGGCGCGAGGGCATACGAGCAGCTGGCCCGGGAGGTGATGGGGGCGTGAGCCGGCGGGCATTGGGGAGGGGCCTGCGGGCGCTCATCCCGGCCGAGGCTCCGGAGGCGCTGGTCGCGCAGATGGTGCCTGTGGACTCCATCCGGCCGAACCCGTACCAGCCCCGGGTAGAGCTGGATGAGGCGGCGCTGGAGGAACTCACGGAGTCGATCCGGACTCACGGGGTGCTCGAGCCGATCGTTGTGCGCCCGGCCGCGTCCGGCTACGAGCTTGTGGCGGGAGAGCGGCGGTGGCGGGCTGCCCAGCGGGCCGGCCTGGCGGCCGTCCCGGCGGTCGTGCGGGACCTGGACGACCGGCAGGCGGCGGTGCTGGCCCTGGTGGAAAACCTCCAGCGCGAGGATCTGAACCCCATCGAGGAGGCCCGGGCGTACCAGCGGCTTACGGAACTTGGGCTGACGCAGGAGGAAGTGGCCGCGCAGGTGGGCCGCAGCCGGCCTGCCGTGGCCAACAGCCTGCGCCTGCTGACGCTGGCCCCCGAGATTCAGCAGGCTGTGGCCCGGGGGCAGGTGAGCGTAGGCCACGCGAAGGTGTTGCTGGGCGTCGAAGACGCGGCCGCGCGCCGGCGGCTCGCGGAAGCCATCATCGGTCGCGGCCTCACCGTCAGGGAGACCGAGGAGCTGGCGAAGGCACAGCGGAAGACGCCCGCACGGAGGAAGCGTCCCGGCCGGCCGGAGCGGCGCCGGGAAGCCGTCTGGGCGGACCTGGAGATGCGGCTGTCGGAGGCCCTGGGCACCAAAGTGAGGGTGGAGGCGCAGGGGGAAGGCGGGCGCATTGTGATCGAGTTCTACTCTCAGGAGGACGCGGACAGGCTCTTGGAGCTCATTGTTCCACGTGGAACATGACAGCCGGCGCGGTGGCGCATTGTTCCACGTGGAACATCGCCACGAATGCCAGGGGGAGGGCCGCCCATGGCGCAGCAGGACGGGGCGCCGCCCGCGGCCGCAAACGGGTGGGCGCAGCTGGAACCGGGGCAAATGGTCACCTTGCGTGCGGAGTCGTCGGTCCACAAAGGCCTTTATGAGTGCTCTGTGCTTGAATCGACCGCCGATCGCCTCCGCATCACCATGCCCATGGACCAGGGCCGGATCGTGCTCGTGCCTGTAGGCACCCCCGTGCGCGTGGAGGCCTCGACGCCGGCCGGTGCGGTGTCCATCGACGCTCGCGTCATCGACCGCCAAGGAGGAGCCGGCCGCAGCTTGCTGCTGGGCCCCTTGCCCCAGCCGCCGCGCTACCTGGCCCCCCGAGAGGACGGTGCATCCGCCCGCACCGTCGCCATCACCAGCGGCAAGGGCGGGGTCGGCAAGACGGCGCTCGTCGTCAACTTGGCCGTAGCCCTGGCGGGCCTCGGAAAGCGCGTCTGCATCATCGACGGCGACTTGGGGACCGCCAACGTCGACGTCATCCTAAACCTTTCACCGCCGCACAACTTGGCTCATGTGGTCGCAGGCGAAAAGGACATTTACGACGTCTTGGTGGAAGGCCCCGCCGGCGTCGTCGTTCTTCCGGGAGGATCGGGCCTCCAGGAGCTCACGGCCTTGGACGATCGCCAGTTCGCGAAACTGCGCAGCCAGTTTCAGCGTCTCGAGCGGTTCGCCGACGTCCTGCTCCTCGATACCGGAAGCGGCCTGTCCCGATCGGTGACCAACTTCATTCTCGCCGCCGACGAAACGCTGCTGTTGACGACGCCGGAGCCCCACGCCATTACGGACGCCTACGCGCTGCTGAAGGTGCTGGCCGGGTACGATCCGAAACTGCCGCTGCGGCTGGTGGTCAACCGGGTTCGCGACGAGCTTGAAGCCCGGGATATCGCGCGGAAGATGCTTTTCGCCAGCGAGCACTTTCTGGGCGTCGAAATGGGTTACCTTGGACACGTCTCGGAGGACCCCGCTATGAGCCACGCCATCCGAAGGCAGCAGGACCTGCTCACGTGTGTGCCCCGCAGCCGGGCCGCGGAGGACATCCGGAGACTCGCGGCTACCCTTGTCGCGGGCGGCGAAGGGGGCTCGCCTGCGCCTGCACCGCGCCGCCCGTCGCTGGTGCAGCGGATCCGGTCCATCCTGAGGCGTTGACGGGCGCTTGCGCTCCGGCCAGGGGCCGCTCCTCCAGGGCGATGCGCAGGCCCTCCGCGATGACGCCCGCCATCCGCATGACGACGCTAAGGCGGGTGTTTTGCAGGACGAAGTACTCCATGAACCCGCCGACGTTGACAACACCCATGATGTGAAGGTCGCCCACGGGCGGGAGGTCCTTGTTGACGCCCGTGCCGGGCCGCAGCGGTCCCGGCTTGACGGAAATCCAGCCGACGCTCTCGGTGCGCCCGAGGCATGCATCGACCGCGATAATCGCTTGCGGGACATCGGCCGGCGTGTAGAGGCTGTCGAGCACTTGATGCAGGTTGGCGGCGTGAACGGGTTCGTCCAGCGTGCCGAGCACGCGAACGCCCGGGAAATGATGACGGGAAAGCTGTGTGCCCACGAGCGGTCCGAGGGCGTCGCCCGTCGAACGGTCCGTGCCTACGCAAACGACGCTGACGGCCGCCGCGGGGTCCCGAGACGAAAGATGCGCAAGGACGGCGCGCGCGATGGCGTGCGGCGCCGACCCGTCGTCCATGTGCACGCGCTGGGGCGACGGGGGCGGCCGCCATGTGCGCTCCAACGCCTGGGATAGCCTTTGCCACATGCCCGCCGCCCCTCCCGCCGCCGGCCCCTGTCCGGGCCAATGGACTGGTGACAGTATATGAAGGAAAGGAAGGGGCTATACGGCTGAGCAGCCCAGCGCGGCCGGATTTGCCGGCCCCGGAACGGCACAGCCGGCGCGTTCGCTCGCGTAGGGGCCACTCCGCAGCCCCGGCGGGCGGGCCGTCCTCGGGAGGAACCGCGGCGTATTTCCCGGGAAATAACCGTGTGGCGCAGGGGCCGCCCGCCAGGCCGCCGGAAAAGGCAGGCCCCGTGGCGGGAAAAGGCCGGCCGGCGGCGAAGTTGACAACGAAGCCCCGGGCGGATACGTTGGGGCTATAGGAGTGTCTCCGAGGTGGCCATGCGTTGATGGAATCGCCGCAGCACGAACCCGTGTCCGAACCAGCGCCCCAGGTGGCGCGCGCCCGGGAATGCCTGGTCCAAGGCGAGGCGCTGCTCGAACGGGGCCGCCTCGATGAGGCCCTTGCCTTGCTGCAAGAGGCCGTGCGCCTCGACCCGGCGTACGCGCCGGCCCGGAATAAGCTCGGTGTCTGCTACATCCGCCGCGGGCAGCAGGACCTGGCCCAGCGGGAGTTCACGGCTGCCGTCGAACTCGATCCCCAGTTTGCCCCGGCGTACTCGAACATGGGCAACCTGCACCAGGAGGCCGGCCGCCTCGAGGAGGCCGTCGCCGCCTACCTCAAGGCCCTGCAGATCGACCCCGACTACCATATAGCCCACCACAACCTCGGAGTCGTCTACCGCAGGATGGGACGGATCAGCGAGTCCGTAGAACATCTGAAGAAGGCCGCGCGCCTCGAACACGCCCGGTTCGGCCGCGAGGCCGGCGCCAAACCACGGGCGCGGTGGGGAGGCCTCGTCTGGATCGCCTTGCTGGTGCTGATCGGCTACCTGTTGCTCGGGCGCTGACGGGCAGGAGGAACCGCGCCGGTGCGCGTGGAAGCGGATGCTAATTCACGCCGGCGTTGCCGGCGCGCCCGTGGCGGCTAGGCCTGCGGCGCACAAGTCGCGTAAGGGGCAGGCCGCGCAGCGAGGGCGCTGTTTGCGGCAGCAATCCTTGCCGAGGGCGACGATGAGAGCATGGTATTCCCCGAGGACCGCCGGATCGGCCGGCAGCTCCCGGTGGAAAGCCGATTGAAGCTCATCGTACCCGAGCTTGCCGGCGGGAAGCCACCCGGCGCGGGCCACCATGCGGCGCGCGTACGCGTCGACCACGAAAACGGGATAGCCCGCGGCATACACGAGGATGGAGTCGGCCGTCTCCGGCCCGATGCCGCGGACGCCGAGGAGCTGCCGCCGCAAAACCGGTCCGGGGGTCTTGAGCATCCGCTCCAGCGACCCGCCGTACTCGTCCGTCAATAGGGACAGGAAGCCCCGCAGCGTGCGGGCTTTGGCCCGGAAATAGCCGGCAGGGCGGATGGCCTCCTCGAGGGTGTCGGGGCTCGCTCGGTGCATGGCCGCCGGATCGAGCAGCCCTCTCTGGGCCAAGCGAGCGAGGGCGAGCTCCACGTTGCGCCACGCCGTCGACTGAGTCAGGACTGCGCCGACGATGATCTCAAAGGTGGTCTCCGCCGGCCACCAGTGCTGCGGGCCGTAGTGGTCCAGGAGGCGGCCGTAGGCCGCGAGCAGCGGTTGCTCCGTCATGGTGCACCTCCCCGGGGCGGCCGACTTGGGCACGGACGCGCCTTCATTATGGCAGACGAGCCTTGAGGCTGCAAACCGCCGCCGCCCTCGCGGACGGCGGCCGGAGCACATACAAGGGGACAGGCAGAGGAGGCGGCATTGGCAATGGGCAGGTACGCGTACCTGCAGGGACAGTTCGTGCTTCAGGAAGAAGCGAAGATCAGCATCCAGACCCACGCCTTTATGTACGGAACCGCCTGCTTTGAGGGCATCCGGGCGTACTGGAACGCCGACGACGAGCAGCTGTACGTGTTTCGCCTCACGGAGCACTACGAGCGGCTGAAGAACTCCTGCAAGATCCTGCGCATCCAACTTCCCCACAGCGTCGAGGACCTAAACCGGATCAGCCTTGAGCTGCTGCGCAAGAACGAGGAGAGGCAGGACGTCTACCTGCGGCCCATCGCCTACAAGAGCGGCCACCAGATCGGGCCCATCCTCGTGGGCGTGCCCGACGACTTCCTGCTGTTCGCCATCCCCATGGGCCAGTATTTGGACGTGAGCAAGGGCCTCAAGGTGTGCGTGACCTCCTGGACCCACATCAGCGACAACATGATCCCCATGCGGGCCAAGGTCAACGGGGCCTACGTCAACGCGGCGCTGGCTCGCACCGAAGCGCACGACAACGGGTGCGACGAGGCTATATTCCTGACCCGCGACGGCAAGGTGTCCGAGGGCACGGCCGAAAACCTGTTCATCGTGCGGGGCGGCCGGCTGATCACGTCGCCCGTCACCGCGGACATCCTCGAAGGCATTACGCGGGCGACCATCCTGGAGCTTGCCGGCGAGCTCGGCATCCCGGTGGTGGAGCGGGCCATCGACCGGACGGAGCTGTACGTGGCCGACGAGGCGTTCTTCGTGGGGACCGGCGCGCAAGTCAGCCCCATCGCCGAGATCGACCGCCGACCGGTCGGCGACGGCCGGATCGGGCCCGTCACCCGGAAGCTGCAGGAGCTGTACTTTGACGTCGTCCGCGGCAAGGTGCCCAAGTACAAGCACTGGTGCACGCCGGTTTACTGATGACCTCCCGAGGCAATGGAGGACATGCCTCAGTTTCCTTCCGGCACCAGTTCGGGTATAATTTCCGCCGGGTCGCACAAGCGACGGCGAGGAGGTAAACGACAAGGTGAAGCTGATTGAGAGCCAGGCGAAGGCCATCTTCGCCCAGGCCGGCATCCCTGTGCCCACGGGCCGCATCGCGCACACGCCCGAGGAAGCGCGGGCCATCGCGGAGGAAATCGGCGGCCGCGTGGTGGTCAAGGCCCAGGTACCCATCGGGGGACGGGGAAAGGCCGGCGCCATCCAGCTGGCCGACGACCCGGAGGCCGCCTTCCAGCAGGCCAGCCGCATCCTGGCTATGGACGTGCGCGGCTACAAGGTCGAGCGGGTGCTGGTGGAGCAGGCGGCCGAGATCAAGCAGGAGTTTTACCTGAGCATCACTGTCGACCGCGATAAGCAGGCCAACGTCGTCATCCTGTCCGCGGCCGGCGGCATGGACATCGAGGAGATCGCCGAGAAGCATCCTGAAAAGGTGGCCAAGCTGTGGCTCGACGCCGGCTTGGGCCTGCGGGATTTCCAGATCCGCCAGATCGCGGTGCAGGCCGGCGTACCGGCCGAACTTCTAAAGCAGCTCGCGCCCATCATGCGCAAGCTGTACGAGATTTTGCGCTCCCACGACGCGATGCTCGTGGAGATCAACCCGCTGGCGCTTCTCGGCGACGGGCGCCTCGTCGCGTTGGACGGCAAGATGGAGATCGACGACAACGCCCTCTTCCGCCAGCAGGCGCTCGCGTCGCTCAAAGAGGCCGAGGGCGACCACCCGCTCGAGATCGAGGCCCGCAAGCGCGGACTTGCCTACGTCAAGCTCGACGGCCACGTCGGCGTCATCGGCAACGGCGCCGGCCTGGTCATGACGACCCTCGACATGATCCAGCGCAGCGGCGGCAAGGCGGCCAACTTCCTGGACATCGGGGGCGGCGCCAAGGCGGAGGTCGTGCGCAATGCCCTGGAGGTCGTCCTGTCCGATCCGGATGTGAAGTCCGTGCTCATCAACGTGTTCGGCGGCATCACGCGCTGCGACGAGGTGGCCAAGGGCCTCTTGGACGTCATGCGCTCTATGGGCGTGAAGGTTCCCGTCGTCGTGCGGCTCGTCGGCACCAATGAAGAGGAAGGCCGCCGGCTGCTGGAAGGCACCGAGCTCACCCCGGCCGCCACGTTCCAGGAGGCCGCCCGCAAGGCAGTCCTTGCGGCGCAGGGCTAACGAGGAGGACGCAACCGCAGATGAGCATTCTCATCGATCGCAACACCCGCGTGATCGTCCAGGGCATCACCGGCCGGGAGGGTCAGTTTCACGCGAGCCAGATGATCGCCTACGGCACCAACGTCGTGGGCGGCGTCACTCCCGGCAAGGGCGGCCAGGAAGTGCTGGGCGTGCCCGTGTTTGACACCGTCAAGCAGGCCGTCGACGCTACCGGCGCGAATTGCTCCATCATTTTCGTCCCGGCGGCTTACGCCGCGGAAGCGGTGCTCGAGGCGGCTGACAACGGCGTCGAGCTCATCGTCTGCATCACCGAGGGCATCCCGGTGCAGGACATGATCGAGGCCGTCCAGTACGTCCGCAAAAAGGGCGTCCGTCTCATCGGCCCCAACTGCCCGGGCCTCATCACCGCCGGCGAGGCGCTGGTCGGCATCTTGCCCGGCCGCATTTTCACCCCGGGCCCGGTGGGCCTCGTCTCCCGCAGCGGCACGCTGACGTACGAAGTGGTCAACGAGCTGACCAGCCGCGGCATCGGCCAGTCGACGTGCGTCGGCATCGGCGGCGACCCCATCATCGGCACCCGGTTCATCGACGTGCTCAAGATGTTTGAGGAAGACCCCAAGACCGAGATCGTCATCATGATCGGCGAGATCGGCGGCTCCGACGAGGAAGAGGCGGCCGAGTACATCAAAACGATGAAGACGCCCGTCGTCAGCTTCATCTCCGGCCGTACCGCACCGCCCGGCAAGCGCATGGGCCACGCGGGCGCGATTATCTCCGGAAACCGGGGCACCGCCCAGTCCAAGGTGGCGGCCCTGGAGGCCGCCGGCGTCCCGGTCGCGGAGACGATCATCGACATCGTGGACAAGGTCGCCGAGCGGCTCGGAAAGTAGCAAGGTCCCGCAAGGTCGAGGCAATGACAGCGGCGCGGCCGGGGGTTACCGGCCGCGCCGCCATATTAGGATCATGGTCTTTCCCCGGTGCTTGAGCACCGGGTCGAGCACAAGCTGCAGCATCCGGAACAACACGCCCACCGTTTCCACCCCCGCCGTGCCTACCCAGTATATCCCCGGCCATGCGAAGGTGTGCCGGCAGGCGCCCGCGTACCCCGGGCTTTTCCGCCCGCCGGCTTACGTGTCGATCTGCGCCCGCTGCAGCTTCCCCGAGTAGTCGATGTAGATCGCCTTCCACTCCGTAAAAGCTTCGAGGGCTTGCACGGACGCTTCCCGGTGCCCGTTGCCCGTGCCCCGCGTGCCGCCGAAGGGCAGGTGCACCTCGGCGCCGGTGGTGCCGTGGTTGATGTAGACGATGCCGGTCGTCAAATCGCGAGCCGCGCGCATGGCCTTGTTAATGTCCCGGGTGTAGATGCTGCTGGAAAGCCCGTAGGCCGTGTCGTTGTTGATGCGGACGGCCTCCTCGAGGCTGTCGATGGGAATGATGACCGCCGTGGGGCCGAAGATTTCCTCCTGCGCGATGCGCATCCCCGGGTTTACGTCGGCGAAGATGGTCGGCCGGTAAAAGAAGCCCTTCGCGCAGTCGCCCTCGGCGTAGATCTCGCCGCCGCACAATAGGCGCGCCCCTTCCTCCAAGCCGACGCCGGTGTAGCGGTGCACCCGCTCAAGCTGCTTCCGGTTGACGATGGGGCCCACCTGGGTGTCGTCGTGCAGGGGGTTGCCCAGGCGCAGCTTTTCCGCGCGCTCCACCAGCCGCGGGACCAACTCGTCCATGACCCGCCGGTGGACGAGGAGGCGGCTCGTGGCGGTGCAGCGCTGGCCGGTGGTGCCAAAGGCGCTCCAGAGGATGCCTTCTACCGCGAGGTCCAGGTCGGCGTCGTCCATCACCGTGATCGCGTTCTTGCCGCCCATCTCCAGCAGCACGCGCTTTCCGCGCCGGGCGCCTTCGGTGGCAATCAGGGTGCCCGTGGCCGTGGAGCCGGTGAAGGCGATCACCCGCACTCCGGGGTGCTCCACGAGAGGCGCGCCGGTTTCCGGGCCGGGACCAAGCACGACGTTGACGACGCCGGGCGGCAGTCCCGCCTCCTCCATGAGGAGGGCGAACTCCAGGGACACTCGGGGCGTGTCCTCGGCGGGCTTCCAGACGATGGTGTTGCCCGCGATGAGCGCCGGCGCCAGCTTCCATGAAGGCACCGCCACGGGGAAGTTCCACGGGGTGATTAGGCCGACGACGCCCACCGGGTCCCGCACGCAGCAGGCAAACTTGTTGGGCATCTCCGAGGGCGTGGTGAAGCCGTGCAGGCGCCGCCCTTCGCCGGCCATGAAGTAAAACTCGTCGATGGCTTCCTGAACGTCGCCCCGGGCCTCAAAGAGCACTTTGCCCATCTCCTGCGACATGAGGCGGGCCAGCTGCTCCTTGCGCTCGGCGATTAGCTGCGCGATGCGGTACAGGATCTCGCCCCGCCGCGGCGCCGGCATCGCCCGCCAGCTCTCAAAGGCCCGCTGGGCAGCCTGGACCGCCATGTCCACTTCCTTCGCGCCGGCGACCGAGATCTGACCTAGCAGTTCCCCCGTGGCCGGGTTGATGTCCGGGTACAGTTGGCCGGTGGAGCCTTCGACCCATTGCCCGCCGATGTAGCTCTTGAGGATGGGCGCGTCGCCCGAGCCTCGCTCCGTCGTCACTGCTCATATCGCCTCCTGCCGGATTGTTCTGCGGCGCCGGTGCCCGGTGCCCCCGCTGGATACACTTCGCACAAGACGGGACCGTTCCTTGCCGCTGCGGGGCCGACGAAGGAATCCCCGGGGGTTCGGCCAAATAGAAGGAGGGAGGGTTGCGGCAATGAGCGACACCGGGCCGGCGGGGAAGCGCACCCCGCTGTATGAGGAGCACGTGGCCGGCGGGGCGCGCATGATCGACTTCGCCGGTTTCCGGATGCCCGTCGAGTATACCGGCATCCTGGAGGAGCACAAGGCGGTGCGCAGCGCCGCGGGCTTGTTTGACCTGTCGCACATGGGCGAGATCAGGGTCGGCGGTCCGGGCGCTGCGGCGTTTTTGGACTGGGCGGTGACAAACCGCGTTGCGGACATGGAGCCCGGCCAAGCCCGCTACGCCCTCCTGTGCCGGCCCGATGGCGGCATCGTCGACGACGTCGTCATCTATCGCCGGGCGGGCGACTTCCTGGTCGTCGTGAACGCGGCGAACATCGCGAAGGACTTCCAATGGCTGGAGCAGCTGCGCCGGGGCCTTCCGGCGGAAGGCGGCCCGCAGCTTGCCCCAGGCGACGTGGAGCTTGAGGACCTTTCCGACGAAACCGCGCTGATCGCTATTCAAGGGCCCCGATCCCAGGAGATTCTCGCTCGCTTAACCGGGGCGCCCCTGGGGAGCGTCGGGTCGTTCCGGTTCATCGAGGATTCGGTCGACGGGCATGCGGCCATTATCTCCCGCACGGGGTACACCGGGGAGGACGGCTTTGAGCTGTACGTGAAACCGGAGGCGGCGGTGCCGCTCTGGCGGGCGCTGCTCCAGGCCGGCAAGGACATGGGGCTTGTGCCGGTGGGACTCGGCGCCCGGGACACGCTTCGGCTTGAAATGCGGTTTCCCCTGTACGGCAACGACATCGATGAGACGACGACGCCGCTGGAAGCCGGTCTCGGCTTCGCCGTCAAGCTGGACAAGGAATCTTTTGTAGGCAAGGACGCCTTGCTCAAGCAGCAGGCCGAAGGCGTGGCCCGGCGTCTGGTCGGTTTCCGCATGGTCGGGCGGGGAATCCCGCGCCACGGGTACCCCTTGTTCGCGGGGGAGCGGGAGATCGGCCATGTGACGTCCGGCTCCCCCTCGCCGAGCCTGGGCGAGCCCATCGGGATGGGATACGTAAAGGCGGAGTACGCGTCGCCCGGCCAAGAGCTCGCGGTCGGGATCCGCGGCAAACCCGTGGCGTGCCAGGTCATCAAAGGGCGCTTTGTCCGGCCGGCAAAGTGAATCGGCCGCGCCGCGCCGGAGGAGCATCGCATAGAAAGGGGCGCTCCCATGTATCCTGAGGATCTGCGCTACAGCAAACAGCATGAGTGGGTGAGGCAGGAGGGCAGCCGCGTGCGGGTGGGCATCACCCATTTCGCCCAAAACGAGCTGGGAGATGTGGTGTTCGTCGACCTGCCCCAGGAGGGGAGCATCCTGCAGGCCGGGGAAGCCTTTGCCGTCGTCGAGTCGGTCAAGGCGGTGTCGGATATCTACGCGCCGGTGAGTGGGCGCGTCGTGGAGGTCAACCAGGAACTGGCCGACCGGCCTGAGCTGATCAACCAGGATCCGTACGGCGCCGGCTGGATTGCGGTGCTGGAAATGGAGAACCCGGCGGAGCTGGAGGACTTGCTGGACGCCGACGGTTACCGGGCGCTGGTCGAGTCTTGAGGGGGTCCGGCTCCATGAGTTTTACTCCCATGACCCCTGCGGACCGGGAGGCGATGCTCGCGGCCATCGGCGTTGCCAGCGTCGACGAGCTGTTTGCCGACATCCCGGCCGCCATCCGCTTAGACCGCCCGCTGGACTTGCCGCCGGCCATGGCGGAGGCCGAGGTGCGCCGGCATTTGATCCAGCTCGCCGCCCGCAATGCGGACGTGGACCGGTACACGTGCTTCCTGGGCGCGGGCGCCTACGATCACCTGATCCCGGCCGCGGTCGGGCAGCTCGTTTCCCGGTCGGAGTTCTACACGTCCTACACGCCCTACCAGCCCGAGATCACCCAGGGCGTCCTGCAGGCGACCTACGAGTACCAGACGATGATCGCGGCCCTTACGGGCATGGATCTGGCCAACGCGTCGGTGTACGACGGCGCGACGGCCCTCGCCGAGGGGGCGCTGGTGGCGTGCGCCCACACGGGCCGCGACCAGGTCGTCATCCCGGCGACGGTGCACCCCGAGTACCGGCAGGTGACGAGCACGTATTTGCGCCACCAAGGCTTGGAAGTCGTGGAGGTGCCGTACCGGGACGGCGTCACGCCCCTGGATGAACTTAAGGCCCGCATCGGTTCCCGCACCGCGGCGGTCGTCGTGCAGCAGCCCAACTTCTTCGGCGGCATCGAAGACGCGGCCGCCGTCGCACAGCTGGCCCACGAGGCCGGAGCGCTGTTCATCGTGGCCGTGGCGGATCCGCTGACGCTCGGCCTGCTCAAGCCGCCGGGCGCCGCCGGGGCCGACATCGCGGCGGGGGACGGGCAGGCGCTGGGCAACAACTTGAGCTTCGGAGGCCCGCACCTTGGGTTTCTCGCGGTGCGGCAGCAGCTTGTGCGGCGAATCCCGGGCCGCATCGCCGGCGCCACGGTGGACCGGGACGGGACGCGGGGCTTCGTGCTGACGCTTCAGACGCGGGAGCAGCACATCCGCCGGAAAAAGGCCACGTCCAACATCTGCACCAACCAGGCGCTCAACGCCATTGCGGCCGCCGTGTACCTGAGCCTTTTGGGCAAGCAGGGCGTGAGGGACGTGGCGCACCAGTGCCTGCAAAAGGCCCACTACCTGCAACGGGCGATGGTGGCGCTGCCGGGCTTTGCGCCCGCGTGGGACGGGCCTTTCTTCCATGAATTTGTGGTGCGCACCACCGCGGACCCGGAGGAACTGACCCAGCGGCTGCTGGACCACCAGATCATCGGCGGGCTGCCCCTGGGACGGTTTTACCCCGAGCTTGCCGACTGCATGCTCTGGTGCGTGACCGAAAGCCGCACCCGGGAGGAGATGGATCGGCTCGTGACGGTCCTGGAGGGGTTGTCATGACGGGCTATTTGCTGCGAGGCAGCTTCCCGCTCATCTTTGAACAGGGCGCTCCCGGCCGGCGCGGCTACCGCCTGCCCGACCTTGACGTCCCCGAGGCGCCCCTCTCGGAGCTGCTCCCCGAGGACCAGCAGCGCGCGGACGAACCGGCTTTGCCCGAGGTGAGCGAGCCCGAAGTCGTCCGCCACTACGTCGGGCTTTCCCGGCGCAACTACGGCGTCGACGTCGGCTTTTATCCTCTGGGGTCGTGCACCATGAAGTACAACCCCAAGGTCAACGAATGGGCGGCGAGCCTCCCCGGTTTCGCCCGGGTGCACCCGTACCAGCCGGAGGAGACGGTGCAGGGGGCGCTGGAGCTCATGTACCGGCTCGAGCGGTACCTGTGCGAGATCGCGGGGTTGAGCCGGGCCACGCTGCAGCCGGCCGCGGGTGCCCACGGCGAGCTCCTCGGCCTCATGATCATCAAGGCGTACCACGAAAAGAACGGCCAGGGGCAGCAGCGCACCGAGATCATCGTGCCCGACTCGGCCCACGGTACCAACCCCGCGAGCGCGGCCATGTGCGGATACCGGGTGGTGGAGGTCAAATCCGACGCCCGGGGCGGCGTGGACGTGGAAGCGCTCAAAGCGGTAGTCAGCGAGCGCACCGCGGGCCTCATGCTGACCAACCCGAGCACGCTCGGACTCTTTGAAGAGCGGATCGTCGAGATCGCCCGCATCATTCACGACGCCGGCGGCCTTGTGTACTACGACGGCGCCAAAGATCGGAAGAGCACACGTCTGAACTCCAGTCACGCCAATA